>CAZHPN010000004.1:19119-79560 GCA_964534375.1 uncultured bacterium
GTCTTGCAAGGACTCATTCTGGCCAAACGCCGGCTGTGGCTGAAGGTGCTCTCCGACGGGATCCTCGACACCGCGCTCGGCCTGCAACAAGCGCTCGAACTCAATAACCGCGTCGTGCTGTTCTTCGATCGGGCGATTTACTACACCGCGGCCGGCTACGAAGGGAAAGCCTGACGGCAAGGAACAAGGAACAAGGAAAAAGGAAAAAATAATGGCCGCATCGGCCTTTCAAGTAGGATTTCCCGCATCGCCGCGTGAGCCTAGCACCTGCCTCTAGTCCGCGCGCGACCAGATTCGTGGGAAACTGCATACGCTCCGTCCCTTTGACCGACGATTTTTTCCTTGTTCGTTATTCCTTGTTCCTTTTGCGTTTTTTCCTTTTTCCTTTTTCCTCCACTTGTGCTTTAATCCGCCGGTTTTCCACGCAGCCGAACCTGCACGCCGACGAATCGAGGAACGCGAATGGACTGGAATCTCACGGACGATCAACGCCTGATTGTGGACATGGTGCATTCATTTGCCGAAAAGGAGTTGAAGCCACGGGCCGCGGAGTTGGACCGCACCGGCGAATTTCCACTGGCGACGATGCAACGCCTCGCCGACCTCGGGCTGATGGGCATGAACGTGCCCGCGGCGTACGGCGGCAGCGAGGCCGGCCCGGTCGCGCTGTCGCTCGCGTTGACCGAAGCCGCACGGGGCTGCGCCTCGACGGCGGTGACGATGAGCGTGACCAACATGGTCGGCGAAGCGATCGTCAAATTCGGCGTCGAAGAGCAGAAGCGGCGGCTCCTGCCGCGGCTGAATTCCGGCCCGTTCCCGATCGGCTCGTTTGCGCTCACCGAATCGTCCTCCGGCTCCGACGCCGCGTCGCTGAAGACGCGCGCCGTCCTGCAAGGCGACGAATGGGTGGTCAACGGCAGCAAGATCTTCATCTCGCACGGCGCGTATGCGTCGGTGATGGTCGTCTGGGTGCGCACCGGCGACGCGCCGGGCGCCGACGGCATCAGCGCGCTGCTCGTCGAACGCGACACCCCCGGCCTGATCATCGGCAAACACGAAGACAAGATGGGCCTGCGGGGCTCGAACACCGTTTCGCTGGCGTTCGAAGACTGCCGCGTGCCCCGCGCGAATTTGCTGGGCCGCCCCGGCGAGGGCTTCAAGATCGCGATGATGGCGCTCGACGGCGGGCGCATCGGCATCGGCAGCCAGGCGATCGGCATCGGCCGCGCGGCGCTGGAAGCGGCGGTCGACTACGCCAAGGTCCGCGAGCAGTTCGGCCAGCCGATCGGCCGGCTCGGCGCGATTCAGGACAAGATCGCCGATATGGCCACGCAGCTCGAAGCGGCGCGGGCCCTGACGCTGCGCGCCGCGTGGCTCAAGGAAACGGGCCAGCGGTTCGGCCGCGAGGCGTCGATGGCCAAGCTGTATGCGTCCGAGGCCCTGCAGCGCATCGTCAAGGAAGCCGTGCAAATCCACGGCGGCTACGGCTATGTAAAGGATTACGTGGTCGAGCGGCTGTTCCGCGACGCGCGCGTGGCGACGATTTACGAGGGCACGAGCGAGATTCAGCGGCTGGTGATCGCGAGAGAATTGCTGAGAGACTGATCGGCAGAGGCGATGCTTGTCATCGCCCGCGCATCCAGAGGGCGAACGCAAGGTTCGCCCCTGCATCCAGTCACTCCTCCGCCGGATACAGCGCGTCAATGACCGCGGAATATTTCTCGGCGACGACGCGGCGTTTGACTTTCATCGACGGGGTCAACTCGCCGGTCGCCTCGGAAAACTCGTGGTCGATCACCGCGAATTTTTTGATCTGCTCGTAGCGGGCAAATTCGGCGTTGACCGCGGCCATGCACTCTTCCAGCAACTTGCGGACGTCGGGCGACGCGGCGATTTCGGCGTCGGTTTCGAGCGCCAGGCCCTTGTCCTTCGCCCATTGCCGCACGGCGTCGAAATTCGGGCAGACGAGCGCGGCGATGTACTTGCGCCGGTCGCCGATCGCCACGACGCGTTCGATGTAGCGCTCGGTGTTGAACGCCGACTCGATCGCCAGCGGCGCGATGTTCTTGCCGCCGGCCGTGACGATCAATTCTTTTTTGCGGTCGGTGATCGTCAGGTAGCCGTCGGCGTCGATGGTCCCGATGTCGCCGGTGTGGAACCAGCCTTCCTTATCGATCGCCTCGGCGGTCGCCTCCGGGTCGTTGTAATAGCCCTTCATCAGGTTTTTGCCGCGGATGAGAATTTCGCCGTCCAGCGCGAGCTTTTCTTCGACGCCGGCGATGGCCGGGCCGACCGTGCCGAGCTTGTTTTTCCCGGGCGGATTGACGTTGGCGACCGGGCTCGTCTCGGTCAGGCCGTAGCCCTGGAAGATGTCGATGCCGAGGCTTTGGAAGAAATAGCACAATTCCGTGCTGGTCGGCCCGCCGCCGGCGTAGGCGACGCGCACGCGGTCGAGGCCGGCCTGCTGGCGCACCTTCATCAATATCAATTTGGCCAGTTCGTATTTCGCGAGCAGCGTCAACGGAATCCGCCGGCGCTCGTTTTTCAGATCGAACACCTGCTTGCCGACGTCGAGCGCGGCCTGAAAAATCTTCTGCGCCCGCTCCGGCCGCTGCCCGACGACCCGCCGCACCTCGACGTACAACTTCTCGAACAGGCGCGGCACGCTCATCAGGATGGTGGGGCGGACCGTGCGCAGCGCGTGGCGGATTTGCTCGGCGCCGATGCCGTCGGCGATCGCCAGCGTCGCGCCGACCTCCGCCGTGGCCAGCAGGTCGGCGGTCATGCCGAACGAATGGCAGAACGGCAGGTGATTCAAAAACACGTCGCGATAGTTGATGTTGAATGTCTTGAGCATCACGCGCTGGCTGAGAAAATTGCCGTTGGTCAGCATCACGCCTTTGGGCCGGCCCGTAGTGCCCGAAGTGTAGATGATCGCCGCCACGTCGTCGCCGGCGATCGTGCGCGCGCGCTCGAAAAGCGCCGGCAGCTCCAACCGCCCCGCGGCCGCCGCCAGCAGGCTGTCGTAGGTCCCCAGGCGGTCGTGCACGAGATCGGGGACCGCATCCATCACGAAAATCTTCTTCAGTTCGGGCAGTTCGTCGATGATCGCGAGCGTTTTCCGGGCTTGCTCGAGCGTGTCGACGACGACGTATTTCGCCCCCGAGTCGCGCAAAACAAAGGCCGCCTCGGCCGCGGTCAGCGTCGGATACACCGGCACGGCGACGATGTTCGACAAGAGCAGGCTGGTGTACGAGTGCACCCACCGCGGGCGGTTCTTGCCGAAGATCGCCACTTTCTCCTGCGGCTTGACGCCGAGGATGTGCCACGCCATCGCCAGGTGTTCCGCCTCGTTCGCCTCGTGGCGAAACGTGGTTGTCTGCCAGTCGGCCGCGCGCCGGCCGTCGCCCCAAAGCGAGACCAGGTGCGGCCGATCGCCGTGCGTCTTAAGCCGGTTGAACGCGATCGCCGCGACCGATTTTTCTTCGAACGTCGGGAAATCCATCGTGTGGTCCGCCTTTCGATCCGAACCGGCCGGGCGGCGCGAGACGCCTCGCGAGCCGGCGGTCCCAGGAATGGCAAGTTTTTTCCAACGGAGACGGGTGTGATAATAACTGGCCCGGCCGCGGATTACAAGCGCCCGGCGGCGCCTTTCCGCTTGCGCCGGGCCGGGCCATGACATACAAATACCGGGCGGGAACGCGCGGAGGCGGCCGGATGCACGCAGCGAGAATCGTCCTTTGTCTGACCGCGCTGGCGGTCGTGGGCGCCGCCGGCGCGGCGCGCGCGGCGGAGCATGTGGTCATCGACACGCTGGTCGCCACGGTGGACAACGAAACGCTCAGCATCCAGCAACTGCACGTTGAAGCGGAGATCATCGCCCGCACGGGCATCTGGTTCGCGTTCGAGACGCCGCCGGCGCAGATCGGCGAAAAGGCGGTTTTCGAGGAAACGCTGTCGCGCGTGCTGCTTTACTACCAGGCGCGAAAAATGGGCTTCGGCGACGTGGCGCCCAGTTACGTGCAAGACGCGTTGGGCGCTTTCCGCGACACGTTCGGCAACGACGATGCGTATCGCAAGTGGCTGACCGAAAACCAGATCGCCGACGACAATTTCCCCGTCGGCGGCCCGGCGCAGAAGGATTTCTACCCGCTGGCCAAGCATTTTCTCCGGCAAATCGTCATCGACCAGTATCTCGACAAGAAGATCAACGTCCAGGTCAAGATCGGCCTGCCCGCGTATATTAGCGAAAATGAAAGCCGCCTGAAGAAGGCGCATCCGAACGCGAGCCAGGATGAACTGGAACAAATCGCACACCGCGAATTCTATGTCCACCGCCTGCGCGAACTCGTCGCCGACCTGCGCAAATCCGCGAAGGTGGCGATTCTGAGCGACCGGGTGGCGCCGTGACGCGCCTTGACGCGCGCGGCGCGGCGATGCTAGCATCCGGCAAATTTTACGCCCGGCGCGAATATGGGAGAAAGCTTTTGTGTTTCCATAAGTTATGTGTCTTCTTGATCGTCGCCGCGGCGCTCGGACTGGCGGCGTGCAGCCGTGGCTTGCCGCCGCCGCCGCCCGAGGAGCCGGTCTGCCCGGATAATATCCAGGACCCTGTTTTCGAGAATGGGTACCGTTCCGTGATGGGCGTGGGCGACGGCGCGTACGCGGCGCTCTACTTGTTTCTTCAGCAACCGGGGCGATTCAATGTCGTCGCGGCGCTGAACGGCCCGACCGAATCCACGGCGCTGACGACATCGCCCCATCCCAGTTCGGTTGCCTCGGGCCTGCTGATCAATAATTGGTTCGACTACGATCCGGCGACTGCCGCCGCGACGGCGGCGCTGGATCTGCTGCCGAGCTACGCTCAGAGCATCTACCTCGACGAATTGCAGGGCGATCCGGCGGCGGTCAACGCGCCGATCGAAGCGCTGGCCGCCGTTTTGAAAGGCCGGCTCGGAAAGCAATCGGCGACCCGCATTGCCAACAACTGTCTCGTCAGTCAGCTCCAGCGATATGACGTGCACGATTGGGACACGCCGGCGCTCACCTACCCGCTGTGGTGGCCGTGGAAATACCTGCTGTTCGATCTGCCGGGCGTCAGCGGGGATTTCTGGGGCGCCGGCGAGGCGCCGCTGACCGAAGGGCGCCTCAGCCAGGCGTTGCGGTTTATCTCCTTGCGCATGCCTAACGGCCATTACCAGGCCGGCTACGAGAACCCGGGGGCATGGCAGGTGCGCACGTATTACAGCCTGACCACGGGCGGCTACGTGCAATACGGCATCGGCTTCCCGGCGGGCTACTTCGACCAGGTCAGCAGTTGGAAGACGTATCCGGTGATTTACTTTTTCCACGATCGCGACGGAACGCTTGACGACGCCGCCGTGGTTTACGCGCGCGAAGCGGATCTCGAACAGCGGATGCTCGTCAAGCAGTCGCTGCTGATCGTCTTCGACCAGGTCGTCGGCGACTATGACGCGTTGGTCGAAGAGCTGATCGCGTACGTCGAAGCGAATTACCGCGTGCAGTACGAGGTCAACAATCGCCAGTGAGCAACAACCGGATTGGGACGGCGCGATCCTCGACGACGTCCGCGCCGGCGACATGCCGGCCGTCGCCGCGCTGGAGCAGGCCTGTTTCACGACGGCGTGGCGCCGCGAAAGCTTCCAGGACTCGCTGACCCGCCCCTTCACCTTTTTTCTGGCGCTGCGGGAAGACGACGAACTGGTCGGCTACGCGCTTTCGTGGCTGCTCGCCGATGAACTGCACCTGCTGAAAATCGCCGTCCGGGCCGATTGCCGCCGGCGCGGCTACGGGTCGCGGTTGCTCGAGGAAACCGCGCAGCGCGCCGTGGCGGCGGGCGCCACGATGATCTGGCTGGAAGTGCGGCCGTCCAACGACGCCGGGCTCGCGCTCTACGAGCGCCACGGCTTCAAGCACGCTTACACCCGGCGCAAGTATTTCACCGACACCAACGAGGACGCGCTGATCTTCGTGCGCAAACTGCGCGAACCGGGGGCGGCGTCGTGAGCGACTACCTGCTGCAACGCCTTGCGCCCGTCGTCGCCAACGAGCGGCTCAACGAAAAATATTGCCGCGTGACCGTCTCCTGCGGGCCGATCGCGTCGCGCTCCCGCCCGGGCCAGTTCGTCACGGTGCGCGTCGCCGCCGGCGGCCCGACGCTGCTGCGCCGGCCGTTTTCGATCCATCGCGTCGTCGCCGACGGCCTGCAACTGCTGGTCAAACTCGTCGGCCCGGCGACCGAGGAACTCGCGAAAATCCGGCCCGGCCGCATGCTCGACGTGTTGGGCCCGCTGGGCGACGGCGTGTTTGCGGTCGCGCCCGAGCGGCCGCGGGTGCTGCTCGTCGCCGGCGGGGTCGGCGTCGCCCCCCTCCTTTTTCTCGCGGACAAAATGCAGGGCGGACGGCACTGGCCGCCGACGCTGATCTTCGGCGGCGCGACCGCGCTCGATCTGCCGACGCGCGAACAATTCGCCGAACTCGGCGTGCCGGTGCGCGCGGCGACGATGGACGGCTCGCTCGGCCGCCGCGGCCCCGTCACCGACGAACTCACGGCCGCGCTCGACGAACGCGACCCGCGCCAATGCCAGGCGCTCGCCTGCGGCCCGACGCCGATGCTGCGCGCCGTCGCGGAAATCTGCGCCGCGCGCGGCGTCCCCTGCCGGGTCAGCCTGGAGAGCCTGATGGCCTGCGGCGTCGGCTCGTGCCGCGGCTGCGTTGTGCCGGTTAGGCAAGATCCGACCGGCCACGGCATTCCGTACACGCGGGTCTGCCACGAAGGCCCGGTCTGCGCGGCGGAAGACCTGGCGTGGGAGCAAATGGAATGAGCGCGCCCGATCTGGCGGTCGATCTCGGCCGCGGTCTCTTGCTCAAAACCCCGGTGCTGGCCGCCTCGGGCACGTACGGCTACGGATTGGAGTATGAAGGCCTGGCCGACCTCGCCGCGGTCGGCGCCATCGTCGTCAAGGGCCTGTCGCCGAAGCCGCGCGCCGGCAACAAGCCCCCGCGGATTTGCGAGACCGCGGCGGGGATGCTCAATTCGATCGGCCTGGAGAACCCGGGCGTCGAGGCCTTCCTTAGCGAGACCTGCCCGCGCCTGGCCGACCTCGGCGCAACGATCGTCGCCAACGTCTACGGCGAAACCGAAGACGATTACGTTTTTGTCGTCGAACGGCTCTCGGCGCCCGACGCCGCGGCGGTCGCCGGCCTGGAATTGAACGTCAGTTGCCCGAACGTCAAAGCCGGCGGCGTCGCCTTCGGCGCCGACCCGGACGTGCTCGGCCGCCTCGTTGCGCGCGTCCGCGCCGCGACCGGCAAGCACCTGATGGTCAAGCTGACGCCGAACGTGACCGACCTCGCCGCCCTCGCCCGCGTCGCGGCGGCGGCCGGCGCCGATTCGCTCTCGGCGGTCAACACGCTGCTGGGTCTGGCGATCGACCTGAAGACGCGGCGGCCGAAGCTCGGCAACGTCACCGGCGGCCTGAGCGGCCCGGCGATCAAACCGGTAGCCCTGCGGATGGCCTGGCAGGCCGCGCGCGCCGTCGGCATCCCGGTGGTCGGCATCGGCGGGATCATGACCGGCGAAGACGCGCTGGAGTATCTCTGCGTCGGCTGCCGCGCGGTGCAGGTCGGCACGGCGAATTTCGTCGATCCGCGTTCGCCCGTGCGCGTGGCCGAGGAAATCAAAGATTGGCTGGAAAAAAACGGCACGGACTTGGCGGCCGTGATCGGATCTTTGCGATCGTAACCGCGCTCAACGCGATGGGGGGAATGTTTTTCTATCCATAGATTGCACAAATTATACAGATAATTTCGGGAAGAAATAAGAACTTATTATCATAATCTGCGAAATCTGTGCAATCTGTGCAATCTGTGGATGAAAAGACCTCCCATCCTCATTTCATCAACACTTCCAGCAGCTCTTCCGTCAAATGTTGCGGGCCGCGGGCGCCGGCGTTGCCTTTGTAGTCGTTGATCAGCGCCGAGAACGCGTACATCTCGCCGCGGGCGTCGTAGCAGTAGCCGCCGAGGCCGACGACGTTGTTGATGAAGCCCGTTTTGGCGCGGACGCGCCCGAGGAGCGGACTCTTGCGGAAGCGATGGCGCAACGTGCCGTCGACGCCGGCGATCGCCTGCGCGTCGAGGTACTCGGGGAAGAGACGCGGGTTTTTCGCCATCCACACGAGCACGCCGACCATGCTCGCCGCGGTCTGCTTGTTCTCGCGCGCCAGGCCCGAACCGTCGACGACCACGACGCCGTCGCGCCAGAGGTTTTCCTGCTTCAGCCAATCGACGACCGCCGCGGCCCCGTTCTCGCGGCTGCCCGGCGGGCCGAATTTCACCGCGCCGAGCGTACGCAGAATCTGTTCGGCCGTGAAATTATTGGAGAAGCGATAGAGTTCGCGCAGAATCTGCGACAGTTCCGGGCTCTCGTGTTCGCACAGGAATGGCGCCTGCGACGGCGTTTTGCCGCCGACCGACGCGCCGTCGACCTCGATTCCCTCTTTGCGCAGCAGGTTCCGAAATACGCCCAGCGAAAAGGTCAGCGGGTCGCCGATCGCCTGCCGCGCCGGGTCGGGAGCCGTGTCGAGGCCGACGAAGCCGCCGATCGTCGCCGATTGGTCGTTGTACGCGAGCGTCGTGTGGTTCACGCGGCCGGCGACGGTCTGCACCGAACCGCCGACGCTCAGGCCGTCCGGCTGCGGGTCGAGTTCGACCGTCGCCGGCGCGCCGATTTTCGGCCCCGGCCGCACCCAGAAAAAGACCGTGTTGAAATTCATCGAGAGCGCGCCGAGCGGCGCCTTGTAGGCGTGAAAATTCTGCGGGCCCCATTCGCGGTAGTAGCGCGTCGAGTCATGGAACGAATCGTCGCCGACCAAGCTGCCGGCCACCCGCCGCACGCCAAGCAGGTGCAGGTTGTGCGCCAGCGCCCAGGCTTGCTCCTGCACGAGCAGAGGGTCGCCGCCGCCGACCAGGTACAGGTTGCCGTGAATGACGCCGCGGCCGTCGGGGCGGCTGTCGGCGAAGACGCGCGTCTTGAAGCGATAGGTCGGCCCGAGGACGGCGAACGCCGCGGCGCCGGTGATCAGCTTGTTGGTGCTCGCCGGACTGCACGCGACGTCGGGGTCGCGCTCGAAAACCCGCTTGCCGCTGGCCAGGTGCTGCACGAGGAAGCTCGCCCGCGCGCCGCGCAACAGCGGATCGTTGACGATCTTCTCGGCCTGCGCGAGCTTCTCCGCGGAAAACGCCGGCCCGTCGCTTGTGGGGGCCGCGGGGGCTTCCGCGGACGCCGGCGCCGGCGTCGGCGCGACGGATCGCCGCGCCGCCGGCGGCCGTCGCGCGGCAAAGACGGCCGTCGTCAACGCCAAGAAAATCAAACTCGCTGCAAGCAAAAAGCGATGGCGCATGGCCTGAAAATCCTTCGCTGTTCGGCCTCGCAGATTATGCGGCGCGGGGCGAACGCGCAAGGTTTTTTTTCGCGGCACGCCAGCCGGTCGGTGGATGGCGTCGGCCCATCCGCCGCCGGCGTCGCCGGCGCCCGCACAATCCACGGCAATGCGATGCTTGTAATTTTCTGCATCGCAGGACTGGGACCCGATCAGTCTGAACCCGGACAACTCAACTGTTGCGAAAGCGGACTTGTTTAGTTGTCAGCGACGGTTTTATTTTCGAGCGCCTGCGCCAAGCCGCCGTTTTTAATTGACGTTCGTTTCTCGATTGTCTTATTATCTTCAAGGATTCGATTGTCCCAATTCAAGCGAGAGGAGAAAAAATGAAGATTCCGGCGGCTCGGCTCCTGTTGGCGTTTTGGTTGGCGTTGTCGACGGTCCTGGCCGTTTCCTGCGCGCCGGATAACAGCGCGGGTTCGCGCGGCGCGAGAGGACCGGCGGGTTTGGCCGGCCCGAGCGGTCCGTCAGGTTTAGCCGGACTGGCCGGGCCCACCGGCCCGCACGGCGCGGCGGGGCCCTCCGGGCCGAGCGGCGCGCCCGGCCAGCCGGGCGCCGCCGGCGTCAAAGGGCCGAGCGGACCGCAAGGGACAACCGGCGCGACCGGCCCAAAAGGGCCGAGCGGCGCCCAAGGCCCCGCCGGCGCGACGGGCCCGCTGGGGCCAAGCGGGCCGCAAGGCGCGAATGGTTCGAGCGGACCGCAGGGCGCGGCAGGTCCGAGCGGACCGCAGGGCGCGATGGGACCCTCGGGGCCGTCCGGAGCTTCGCCGTGGGCGCTCGCGGGAAACAACACGTTTTATAATGTCGGCAACGTCGGGATCGGCGGCAGCGGTCCGAATGCCTTGCTCGACGTTGAAACCGCCGATGCGCAAGGCGCGATGATCGGCAGCGGCAATTCCGTCGCGGTCCAGCAAGGAATGGGCGCGGCGATCGGCTTCCAAAATGCGGCCACGGGCGGCGGCGATTATTCCGTGGCGATCGGCGCCAACAATGTCGCCGGCGGCGCCAACTCGATTGCCCTCGGTGAAAGCATGACGGTCGGCGGCAACGGGACGATCGGCGTCAACCTCGGGGACCCCGACATGGGGCCGACGGGGACGACGAGTGCAGACCATGCCTTCGTAATCATGGGGGGCAAAGTCGGCATCCACAACGCGTCGCCCGGGTGCACTCTGACAGTTGGCAGTGCAACGACCGCCGACGATTTTTGCTTGAACAACGGCGCGGCCATCGGTGCGCAAGCCTGGAGCCAAGTCTCCGACGCCCGCCTCAAGAAAAACGTGATCGGCATCGATGGGTTCCTCGCCCTGCGCCTGCTGCTCATGTTGCGCGGCGTTACGTTCGAGTGGATCAATCCTCGCCAAGGCGAAGGGCCGCACTACGGCATGATCGCCCAAGAGGTGGAGGACATATTCCCCGCCTGGATTACGAACGGTCACGACGGCTACAAGTCGCTGTCGTACGAAGGATTCCAGGGGCTGGCGGTCGAGGCGATGCGGGCGCTGCAAACCGAGAATGATGAAATCAAAGCCGCAAACGCCCGCCTGCAAGCGCAATACGACGAGCTCCAAACGCAAAACGAGACGTTGCGCAGCCGCCTCGATCGTCTGGAAGCCGCGATGGCGGGCACGGTCGCCGCGCCCACCTGTCCGTAAGCGCCTCCTTGCCGGCTTCGCGGCGGCGAGTTCGGCGTCATCTGGCGTCTCCGAGCTTGACGCCGCGGGCCGCGGTTTCTAAGGTGAGCGAAAACAAAAAACGGACCTGGCGATGATTGAGAAAATCAGCGCGTTGGGACAAGCGGACGCCGTGTTCGCCCTGGCCGGGCTGGCGATCGTGCTGGCGGCGATCGGCCTGGTGCGCCGGTTCGTGCTGCGCCGGCCGCTCGACCTGTTCGCGATGTGGAGCGAGACGCGGATGGTGGTGTACGCCGCCGTCACGGGCGCGCTCTATTTCGCCGTGCTCGCGCCGTTCAAATGGGCGATTCTCGTGCCCGGCTTCTCCGAAATCCGCCCCGGCGTCGCGCTGCCGATCTGCCTGTCGTTTCTTTTCGGCCCGGCCGCCGCGTGGGGCGCCGGCGTCGGCAATTTCATCGGCGATTTCTTCGGCACGCTCGGCCCCGGCAGCGCGCCTGGGTTCCTCGGCAACTTCCTGCTCGCCTATGCGCCGTACGCGATCGTCCGCGCCTTCGTCGTGCGAACCCCCGGCGAAAAAATCGGCGCGCGCGCCGCGGTCGTCGTCGGCGGCGGCATTATCGTCGGCGCGTTCGCCTGCGCCACGACGGTCGCCTGGGGCGTGCACGTGCTCGGCCTTGTGCCGTTCCAGGTGCTGGCGCCCGTGATCCTGATCAACAACGGCCTGGTCGGCCTCGTGCTGGCGCTGCCGCTGACGCTGCTGATGCTGCCGCGCGCCGAAAAATGGGGCGTCACGTACAGCGAGGTGCTCGACCCGGAACTCGCCAGGCCGGCGAAGACGGCGAAGCTCGGCGCGATCCTGCTCGCGGCCGGCGCGATCGGCGGTTGGGCGCTCGGCATGGCGACGGCGATCGCCGGCGACGCGAGCGCATCGGGCCTCGCGATCGGCCTGGCGGTCTCGCCGGCGATTCTGTTGATGCTCGTCGGCATCTTGTTGCTGTAGGCCCGCGATGCCTGCGCCGTTGCGGTTGACCGACGTTCATTTCACCTATCGGCGCGCCGCCGCGCCGTCGCTGCGCGGCGTCAACCTCGAACTCGAACCGGGCCGTTTCACCGTCATCTCGGGCCGCACCGGCGCCGGCAAAACGACCTGCCTGCGCACGTTCAACGGCCTGATTCCGTTC
Organism: uncultured bacterium; assembly: GCA_964534375.1. Lineage (GTDB taxonomy): Bacteria > Lernaellota > Lernaellaia > Lernaellales > Lernaellaceae > CAZHPN01. The sequence goes on from CAZHPN010000004.1 coordinate 31,399, forward strand.
ACGCTCAAAGGCGAGATGCGCGGCCGCGTCGAGTTGTTCGGCGAACCGCTCGAACGGCGCCGCCGCCTTGACGCGCTGCGCCGCGTGGGCATGGTTTTTCAAGATTTCGAAGCGCAACTTTTTTCGACGACGGTCGCCGCCGAGGTCGCCTTTTCGCTCGAATGCCGCGGGATGCCGCGCCCCGAAATGCGCGCGCGCGTCGACGAAGCGCTGGCCCGCGTCGGCCTGCACGGCCTCGCCGGCCGCGAACCCGGCTCGCTGTCCGGCGGCCAGAAGCAGCGCCTGGCGATCGCCTGCCTGCTCGCGGCGCGGCCGGAAATTCTCGCCTTCGACGAGCCGTCGACCGATCTCGATCCGGCCGGCAAACTCGAAGTCGCCGCGCTGCTCGCCGAACTGGCCGCCGAGGGCCGCACCGTCGCGCTGGTCGAGCACGAAACCGAACTGGTCGCGCGCGCCGGCAGGGTTCTTTTCCTGCGCGACGGCGCCGTCGCCGCGACCGGCGGCTTCGGCGATTTTCGCGACGACTCCGAGGCGCTGCTGACGCTCGGCGTCCGCCCGCCCGATCTGCCGCGGCTGTGGCGGCGGCTGGGCCTGCCCGGCGCGCCGGCGACGGTGGACGAAGCCGCGGCGCAACTGGCGGCCAATGGTTTTGCCGCCGATCCGACGCGGGCGCCGGCGGCGCCGCATTTCGGCGGCCCGCCGCTGTTCGTTTTGCAGAACGTCGGCTTCGCGTATCCGGGCGGCCCGCGCGTTCTCGACGGCGTGAATCTGGAATTCCGGCGCGGCGAGTCGACGGCGATTCTCGGCCCGAACGGCGCCGGCAAAACCACGCTGGTCAGTTTGCTCAACGGCCTGCGCCGGCCGACCGGCGGCCGCGTGCTCGTCGACGGCGTCGACGCGGCCACGCTTTCGATCGGCGAACTCGGCCGGCGCATCGGCTACGTTTTTCAAAACCCCGATCATCAGCTTTTCGCGCCGACCGTCTTCGAAGAGGTCGCGTTCAGCTTGCAGACGCGCGGCGTCGTCGCGGCCGAGCGGCCCGCGCGCGTTGCGCGCGCGCTGGCGGCGGTCGGCCTCGACGCCGCCGAACGCCGCGATCCGTTCATGATGACCAAAGGCGAACGCCAGAAATTGGCGTTGGCGTCGATCCTCGTCGCCGAGCCGGATGCGCTGATACTCGACGAGCCGACGACCGGCCTCGACGCGGCGGAGCAGGAAGCGATGACCGCGCTGCTGCGCGAGCTGGCCGCGCGCGGCTGCACGTTGATCGTCGTCACGCACAGCATGGATGCGGCGCTCGGGGCCTGCCAACGCACGGTTCTGCTGACCGAACGCGGCGTGCTGGCCGACGGTCCGACGCGCGAGATTTTCGCCCGCGACGAACTGCTCGCAGCGGCCCAATTGCGCGCGCCCGACGCGGCTCGGTTGTCGGCGCGGCTCGGCCTCGGCGGGCTCGATTTCGCGACGCTGGCGGCTTGTCTGACGCGGAGGCCGTCGTGAGTTTGTCGTTCCACCAGCCGCGCGACGGCTTCCTTGAACGAACGCATCCGACGACGCGCATCGTCGTCACCATCGCGCTCTTCGTGCCGCCGTTCATGAGCGACGACCCGGCGTTCCAGGGCGCGTATCTGGCGTTGTTGCTCGTCGCCGCCGCCGCCGCGCGCGCGGTCGGCAACCTGTGGCGATTGAAGGGCATCGCGCTGGCGATTTTCTTTTCGTCGCTCGTCCTGTGGACGCTCACGCTGCCCGGCGCGACCGTGCTGTGGCGCGCGGGGCCGCTGGTTTTGCGGCAGGAAGCGCTGCTGCTCGCCGCCGCGCGCGCGACGCGGCTGCTCTCGTTCCTCGTCGTCGGCGCGATCTTCCTGACCGCCACATCGATGGAAGCTTTCGCCTACGGCCTGCGCCGCCTCGGCGTGCCGTACCGCGCCTGCTTTGCGGTGACGCTGGCCTTCCGCCTCGCGCCGCTGTTCTTGGAAACCGCCGGCCAGGTCGCCAACGCGCAACGAGCCCGCGGCCTCGAACTCGACCGCGGCGGCCCCATCGAGCGGGGCCGCAAGTTCCTGCCCCTGCTCGCGCCGATCATGGTCGCCGGTTTCCGCCGCTCCGACGGCCTGGCGCTGGCGCTCGAAGCGAAGGGGTTTTCGCTGCCCGGCCGGCGCACATTCTTGCAGGAATATCCGCTCGGCTGGCGCGACGCCCTCTTGCTTTGCCTCGCGATTCTGCTCAATATCGGGGCGCATTTCTTAACCGTTAGTCGTGTGTTTTAACCCGTTTCGCGCCCGCGCAATCCGCGGCCCTGGTTTGACGTGAACGACCTCCGCCGCGCATTCACATTCCTTGTCGCGCTGGCCGCGCCGTGGCTGGCGTTGGCCGGCGTCGCCGCGGCGGACGCGTTCTACACCTATGGTTTTTCGCCGCGCGCGGTCGGCATGGGCAACGCGTTCTCGGCGACCGCGGACGATTGGTCGTCGTCCTATTACAACCCCGGCGGCAACGCGTTTCAGCACCAGCCGTCGCTCGGCGTCGGCCTGGTCGCGAACTTCGCGGAGCTGCACCCGATCGGCGTCGAGCGGCTGTCGCTCGACCAATCGCAGGCGCTGATCTTCGGCGTCAACCTGCCGCTGCCGATTGCCGCCGGGCCGCTGAAAGACCGCTTCACGCTCGGCGTCGCCGCCTGCATGCCGGCCGGCCGTTTGCTGCAAATGCAGGTTGACGCGCCGAGCCAGCCGAATCTGATTCTGCTGCAAAATGCGCATCGCACGAGCGCGATGTATCCGAGCCTCGGCATCCGCGCGACCGACGGTCTGGCGTTCGGCGTCGGCGTGCAAACGCTGTTCGACACGGTCGGCCAACTCAAGGCCGCGGTCGACCCGGCGGGCAATTTGGACACGCAGGTCGGCGAGGAATTGCTGATGCGTTACGCCCTCGTGGCCGGCGTGCTGTTCCGGCCCGGCGCGCATTGGGACGTCATGCAGGGGTGGTCGTTCGGCGCCGTGTTCCGCGACGAAACCTACACGCATTATCACATTCCGGTCAGCGCGCAGCTCAACTCGATTCCGTTCATCACGACGTTCGACGCGATCAGCCTGTTCACGCCGCGGCAGTGGGTCGCGGCGGCGGCGTTTCACCGCGGCGCCTGGCGCTTCGAACTCGACGGTTCGTTCAACGAATGGTCGCGCTTCCCCGATCCGAATCTGCTGGTGACCGTCGACGTCAAAATCCCGGTCGTGCCGATTCATTTTCTCGACGGCATTCATCGCCCGCCGCATTTCCACGACACCGTCACCGGCCGCGCCGGCGTCGAGGCCGAGGCTTTCGCGCAGCGCGACGTCGAGGTGCTGCTTCGCGGCGGCTACTCGTACGATCCGTCGCCCGTGCCGCCGCAACGCGGGTACACGAACCAGGTGGACGCCGACCGGCACGCCGGCGCGCTGTCGGCGGGCGTCAAGTGGTTGGGCGTCGGCCCGACGCTGTTTCGCACGCCGCTGACGTTCGACGTGATGTGGCAGATGCAGTGCCTGCCGCGGCGGGTATCCTATAAAGACAGTTCCGTCGATCCGAGCAATCCCGGATATCCCAAAATCGGGGTCGAGGGGTTTCTGCAATATATCGGCGGTTCGGTGGGCGTGAATTTTGACTACTTCTAACGCCATCCGCCGCGGTTTGCCGCTGTGGCTGCCGTTGCTGCTGCTGGCGGCGAGCGCGCCGGCGTGGGCGGGCACGTACGACGTGTTCGGCACGGGCGCGCGCGCGATCGCGCTGGGCGGGGCGTACACGGCGGTCGGCGACGACATCGCGGGTCTGTACTACAACCCGGCGGCGATCACGCAGATCGAACGGCTGGACCTCGAACTCGCCTACGGCCGGATGAACCCGCAACTGCTGATCAACGGCCGCGCGCAGAACATCGACGACAACCGCGGCTTCACGCTCGGCGGCGTGGTCTCGACGAAAATCCTCGACCGGCGGCTCAGCCTCGGCCTGAACTTTTTCCTTCCCGACGCCCATTTCATGCGCTTCCTCGTCCTGTCGGGCAACCAGCCGCACGCGGCGCTCGACGCCAACGCGAACCACATTTTCACCTGCCTGATCGGCGCCGGTTATCAGCTTACGGACCGCGTGTCGGTGGGCGTCGGCGTGAACGTGCTGGCGACCGAAATCGGCGGCGTGAATTTCACAATCAACGAAAAGACGCCCAGCGAAGGCAGCGTGTTCAGCGATCTGAGCCCGTCGTACGCGCTGATCGCCGGCGTGTGGGCCCGGCCGGTCGACTGGTTCCGCATCGGCGCGGCGTTCCGCGACAAGGTCGAGATGCATTTCTCGCTGCCGAACGTCATCCACATTCCGGCGCTGACGATCTGGCAAACCAACAACGTCACGATTCTGCGCCCCAGCCTGCTGGATCTCGCGGCCGAGTCCAACAGCCATTTCAGCCCGCGCGCCGTCGAGTTCGGCGTCGCCTTCGAACCCGACAAGCATTGGCAGATCAGCGCGAACCTCACGTGGGACCAATGGTCGGCGATGCGCACCGACGCGCCGTACGCGTCCGTGACGGTCACCGGCGGCCTGGGCGACGTGTTTCCGACCAAACCCGGCGTGCGCCCCGCGCCGCCCGATTTCTACGACACGTTCTCCGCCGCGCTCGGCGTCGAAGGCCGGCCCCTCTTGACCGAACACTGGCAGGTGGCCTTGCGCGGCGGCTACCGCTATCGCCCGACGCCGGTTCCCGACCAGGGCAGCGTCAACAACTATCTCGACGCGGACGCGCACATCTTCTCCCTCGGCGTCGGCGCCATCGGCCGCGCCCTGTCGGCGTACCTGCCGCATTCGCTGGCGCTCGACGCCTACGGCCAATACCAATACAGCCCGGCGCGCGTGTACCAAAAGAACAGCCCGGACGATTTCATCGGGGATTTGAAATTCCGCCAACTGTGGTATGGTGGCGGCGCAAGCCTTTCCGTGAGGTTTTAGTCATGCGCAAGCGCTCGATTGGCCGGGTGTTCGTGGCGTTGCTGTGGGCGTTCGTCTTTCTCGCGGGCTGCGGCCAACTCAGCGACAAATACGGCTCGACCTCGGCCGCGCCGGCGACCGGCGTGGCGCCGTGGTTCAAGGTCGACCTCAACCCGATCAAAGACCTGGTGCAGCCGTACGTGATCTACGGCGATCAGACCCACGTGCTGACCGAGCCCAGCTACTTTCTGCTGAACGGCCAACACCACCTTTATTATGAAGTGACCGAGATGGACCCGACGGGCCAGACCGTTATCGGGCGGACGATTGCGTACGCGGTCAGCCCGAACGGCATCGAGTGGCAGACGCGCGGCTACGACCAGCCGGTGCTGCAGGCCGATGAAACCTGGGAAGGAACCGGCGTCGGCGCGCCGTCGGTGCTTTATGAAGACGGCCGCTTCCTGATGTGGTACTCCGCCGGCGAAGGCGCGGGCATCGGCCTGGCCGAAAGCACGGACGGACTGACGTGGGTGAAGAACCCCGCCAATCCGGTGCTCGTCCCCGACCAGACCTGGGAAGGCGGCGCGACGGGCGTCGTCGCCTCGCCGAGCGTCATTCCGCACGGCGCCCAATATCTCATGTACTATTCGGGCGGGATTTCCGCCGGCCCAGCGTTGTCGCGGCCCCTGGGCACGGCGATCGGCAGCGCCGTCAGCGACGACGGCGTGACGTGGACGAAACGCGACGCCGCCGGCCGCACGAGTTCGAGCAATCCGGGCGCGGTGCAGCCGGTGCTGACGTCCGGACAAACCTGGGAAGGCTGGGATGCGACCGCCAACTCCGGCGGCGCCGTGTGCTGCCCCGACGTGCGCGTCGATCACCCGGTCGACCGCGACGTCTACCGCATGTATTACACCGGCAACTTCCTCGGCAGCCCGGTGCTCGACGATGTGGGCATCGGCTACGCTGGCAGCTTCGACGGCCTGAATTGGGACCGGTTGCAGGAGCCGTACAATCCGATCGTCAATGAGCACTTTCCGCTGACGCTGTACGGCATCACGCAGTACATCACGTACAGCCAATCGGCGCCGTCGGTCGTCAAGATCGGCAACACCTATCGCATGCTCTACAGCCAACTCGATATTTTCGGAACGGCGCAGGGGATCGCGATCGCCGTCAACCCGAACCCGAATAGCCTTTAGAGAAGGAAAAAGGAACAAGGAAAAAGGCAAAATTCGGGCCGGCATCTGGGTCGCAGAACCCTGGTTCCTCACACGCCGCGAATGAAGCCCCGCCCCGTTTGTGTTCGCACTTTTTCCTTTTTCCTTGTTCCTTCGTCAGTTCCGCGTGCTCTGCACGCGCGCCTCGTACTCGTGCACCGCTTCAACCCACGCCGGGCCGGCGGGAACGCCCATTTTCAGGCAGTGGTAATCCCACACCGCGCCGAACGGCAGCGACTTCGCTTCTTCGGTTAACGCGAGTTGCGAAAACTTGTCGCCGCGTTCCTCGTATTGCCGCAGCAGCGGCGTCGGTTCGAGCAGCGCGAACAACAACGTGCGCAACGTGGCGCGCGCGCCGATGACCCACGCGCCGACGCGATTGAGTTCGGCGTCGAAGTAGTCGAGCGCGAAACGCACGCGGCCCAAGGCGCCGGCGCGGACGACCTCCTGCATCAACTCGACGAGCGCGTCGTTTTGCAGCACGACGTGATCGCTGTCCCAGCGGACGCCGCGGCTGACGTGAAGCAGCAGTTCGTCCACGTACGGCAGGATCGCCGAGATCTTGTCGGCGACCGACTCGTTCGGGTGGAAATGGCCCATATCGAGGCACAGCAACATCTTATGGGTTATCGCCCAGCCGAGATAGAACTCGTGCGAACCGACGACGAACGATTCGGAGCCGATGCCGAACAATTTCGCCTCGACGCTGTCGAGCAATTCTTTGCGCGGATAGGCCGTTTCGTAGATTGCGTTGAGGCTCGCGGCCAGCCGTTCGCGATAACGCGCGCGGTCGACCGTCGCGTCTTTCGCGCCGTCCGGAACCCACAAATTGTGCACGCAGGCCTTGCCGAGTTTTTTGCCCATCCACGCGCCGATTTCGCGGCAGCGGCGTACGTGCTCGACCCAGAAGGCGCGGACGCGCGCGTCGCGACTGGCGATCGTAAAGCCGCCGGCCGCCAGCGGATGCGCGAAGCAGGTGGCGTTGAAATCGAGGCCGAGTTTGCGTTCGCGCGCCCAATCCACCCAACTGCGAAAATGTTTCGGCTCGATTTGGTCGCGCTCGACCGGCTTGCCGCCGAAATCGCCGTACATCGCGTGGAGGTTGACGCGGTGGCGGCCCGGAATCAGCGCCAGCGCCGCGCCGAGATCGGCGCGCAGCTCGTCCAGGTCGCGCGCCTTGCCCGGATAGTTTCCCGTAACCGCAAGCCCGCCGCCGAGCGCGGCGCCGCGCGCTTCGAAGCCGCCGACGTCGTCGCCCTGCCAGCACTGCAGCGACAGCGAGACGCGCGCCAACGCGGCCAGCGCGCGATCGACGTTGACGCCCAGCGCGGCGTATCGCTCCCGTGCCGCGTCCATCGCTTTTTCGATCCCGTTGGCGTTCACGCTCAGCCCTCCTGAGAAATTTGGAGTTTATATACGTTACTCGCGAGTAGGGCGCAACAATTCGGAAACGCGGCGGCGGATCCGTGCCCGGTGCTTGACAGGCTCCAATCCGCTGCTTAGCGGAAAAGGCGAAAGGCCGCCGTTCGTTTTACTCTTGGAGAGCGAACGCGAATGAGGGTATTTGGAAAGAAGGGAGAAACGTTGATGAACACGAACCTGCGGAAACTTGCATGGCTGCTGCTGGTGGCGGCGGCTGTGGCGATTCCCATCGCAGCACGGGCCGACGTGAGCGGCGGGACAATTGCGCCACTCCCGTGGAACAGCGCCAACATCGCGACGCGGTTCAATAGGATCGCCAGCCGAGATAATGCAAATCTCGGCGCGGCGAAAGACCGACGACCATTACTCGTGACGTTGTCGCATCCGATCTACCCGCGCCACGTCGACCCCGTACCAGGACCTCGCCATAAGGTGGGACCTGAGCGGCTTCCACACCGCCATTTTCTGATGGCCTACCCGGGCTAACATGGCGCCGTGAACGCACCAGGCGTGGATTGCGGGGAGGACGGGAGAAATCCGCTTCAATCGCTCGCGCAAGGGCGGCAACGAAGCTGTGTCATTCCCGCGTCGCGGTTAATCATACGAGACGGAATTGCTGAAATCGGCGCCAGGCCGCTTCCCACGCGGGCGTCGGCCGCGGCGTGTACGTTTCCAGCGGAAACGAGCGGCGCACAATGTCGCGCAATTCGGCGAGCGAACCGACGCGACCCAGGGCCATTGCCTGGACGAGCAGATTGCCGATGGCGGTGGCCTCGGTCGGCCCGGCGAGGACCGGCAATCCGGTGGCGTCGGCGGTCCATTGATTCAGCAGGCGATTGCGCGCCCCGCCGCCGATCGCATGCAAGCGGCGGATCGGTCGCGGATAGATCCGCCCGAGTTCCTCGAGCACGCAGCGGTATTTAAGAGCGAGGCTTTCGAGCGCGCAGCGCACGACGGCGCCGGGCGTCTCCGGAACCGGCTGGTCCGTGCGGCGGCAGAAATCGCGGATCGCCGCCGGCATGTCGGGCGGATTCAAGAACGACGCGTTGTCCGGATCGACGAGCGCGCGCCACGGCGGCGCGGCGGCGGCCGCGGCGGTCAATTCGTCGTAGTCGATCTCGGCGTCGCGCGACCAGGCGCGCCGGCATTCCTGCACGAGCCATAGCCCCATCACGTTCTTCAGCACGCGGAACGAGCCGCCGACGCCGCCTTCGTTCGTGAAATTGGCCCGGCGCGTTTCGTCGCCGATCAACGGCGCCGGCGACTCCACCCCGAGCAGCGACCACGTGCCGGAACTGAGATACGCCCAGTCGTCGCCCTCGCCGGGCGCCGCGGCGACGGCCGACGCGGTGTCGTGCGTGGCGACGGCGATCAGCGGAATCGGGGCGAGGCCGGTTTCCGCGGCGATCTCGGCGCCGAGCGGACCGAGCGGCGTCCCCGGCGCGACGAGCGGCTGCAACCAGCGGCGCGGCAGGCCGAGCGCGGCGAGCAATTCGTCGTCCCAACCGCCGGTCCGCGGATTGAAGAGTTGCGACGTCGTGGCGAAGGTGAATTCGGTCGCTTTCGCGCCGGCCAGCAGATAGTGGAAGAGGTCCGGCATGAACAGCAAATCGGCCGCGGCCTCGATCAGCGGCGAGCGATCGCGCACCATCGACTCCAACTGAAAAAGCGAATTGAACGGCAGAAATTGCACGCCGGTCAATTCGTAGACGCGTTCCCGCGGGACCTTGCGAAAGAAAGAATCCATCGCGCCGGCGGTGCGGCTGTCGCGGTAGGCGTACGGCAGGCCGAGCAGGTCGCCGTCGCGATCGAGCAGGCCGAAATCGACGCCCCACGTGTCGACACCGATGCTCTGCGGCGCGTCGCCCGCGCGCGCGGCAAGCCGCAAGCCCTCTTTGACCTGCTCGAACAAGCGGTACAGATTCCAATGGCAGTGCCCGCGCAGACGCAGCATGCCGTTCGGAAAACGGTGAATTTCGCGCACCGCCAACCGGCCGTCGTCGAGACTGCCCAGCAGCGCGCGTCCGCTTTCGGCGCCCAGATCGAACGCGAGATGGCGGCTCGCGAGCATCGGTCAATCCGGCAGGCCGAAGGCGGCGGCCAGTTCCTGCAATTGCGCGTCCGATAAGCCCCGCGGTTCGCGACCGGCCGCGCGGCAGAGCAAGATCAATTGCGCGCCCTTGTTGAGCGTGTCGATAGCGTCGAAGGCTTCCACCGCGTCTTTGCCGACGGCGACGCAGCCGTGCATTTCCCACAGTGCGACGCCGTGGCCGCGGCGCAACGCGGCGACGGTGGCCTGCGCCAGCGCCTCCGAGCCAGGCACGGTATACGGCACGTAACCGACGCCGCGTGCGACGCAGACGCGGATTTCGGGGTGGACGGCGAACAAGGCCCGGTTGAGTTTCGCTTCGTCGCCGTATTCCGGCAGATGCGTCAAAGCGACCAATTCGGTCGGATGCGTGTGCAGCACGGCTTTCTCGCGTGCGCCGGTTTCGCGCAGAAACTCATGGACGCGCAAGTGGGCCGGAAACTCGGAGGTCGGGCGGAACTGCGGATCGTCGGCGCCGCCCCACAAGACGCGGAAGCCCGCGCCGCGGTCATCCAAACGCAGCAAGCACGCGGCGCCCGCCGGATTTCGCGCGAGGTCGCGAAACCGCCGGCCGGTTCCGGTGACGAGAAAGCAGCGCCCGGCCAGCAGCGAGTAACGATTGTCGAGCGCGCGCCACGCGCCGTCCGCCGGCGGCGCGCCGGCCGCGAGGAGTTCCGTCACATCGATCGAAAGGTTGCCGGCGTTGCGCTCCGCCCAGCCTTTTTCCCACAGGTAAGCAGAGATTTCCGTCATTTCTTCGACGTGCGGCGCCAGCGCCGGGTAGTTGGCGTTGAGCTTCTTCACGGCGGCTCCTTAACAAAAAACCCGAACCGCGACTCGCGAGGAGTCCGCCGTTCGGGCAATGCTTAGACTTGCGATACGGTTCAGTCGCGGCTTTCGGGCCGAGCCGTCGCCGTCAAGCGGCTAAGAAAAAAGTTTCTACCAGCGATTGCGACGCGGTCCGCCACCGCCACCGCCGCCACCACCGCCGCCGCCCTGACGGGGGCCTTTGTCCAGCGCTTCGTTCACTTTAATCGTCCGCCCATCGAGGTCGGTGCCGTTCATCGCGGAGATCGCGGCGGCCGCCTGCTCGGCGTCGTTAAAAGTGACGAAACCGAAACCGCGGGAACGGCCCGTGTCCCGGTCCGTGATGACCTTGGCTTCGGTGACTTCACCGAACCGCGAGAATGCGGCATGCAAGGTCTCATCGGTCGTGTTCCAACTCAACCCACCCACAAACAACTTCTTCGGCATAACTCCTGACTCTCTTTCTTTCGCGCCGTTTTCAGCGGCGCATCAGTCCTCGCGGGACACCGCGCCCGCTATCGCTCCGGCGGCCACGACGGCCGCCGCCTCACCCAGCATTCACCATACGTACACGAAAACCCTTGGGGATTTTCTCCGCGAGTTCGGGTAGGTAGGAAAACCTGGAAATCTTTCAAATGCCTGCACTGTCCACACGTATTGGACGAAATCTGGCGGAACGATAATTCAACGATTTGCGATTGTAAAGGGGGATTTGCAAAATATTTTCGGCGTGTTTCAGGACGACCGGGCGGCCGGTTTTTCCCCGCCACCGTCGCGCCGTGAAAAATTGCGCCGCGCAATCGGCCCGGAAATTGGCTCTTGACCCCGGCCGGCGAATCATAAGAATAAGAAGCAGGGGTCGGGACGATCGGGGGCTGTCATGCGAAAAACCGCGTCTTGTCTGGCATTATGTTTCATCCTTTGCCCGCTGCTGTCGCTCGCTGGGGACGAGGTGAAACAGATCTATCTCGACGACCCGATGGGCCGGCGCTATCAGTTGGCGCTCAACCGGGCGACCCCCGACATCCTGGCCTGCTACAACTCCGCGCTCGCCAAGAAACCCGGGTTGGCGGGTCGAATTGAAATCCGCGTCACGGTCGAAGCGAGCGGCGCCGCGCGCTCGGCGACCGTGACAAAAGACACGGTCGGCAGCAAAACGGCGGTGAAATGCATTCAGGACGTCCTGAAAGACAAGACGTGGCCCACGAGCGAGGGGCCGGTCTTCTTCGACGCGGTGTACTCGTTCTCACCGCAGAAACAGAGTTGACCCCGGCCGGTCTATAACGGATTTTCCCAGAGACCCACGATCTTGTGCGTGGCGTCGTCCTTCGGGAAGATGAACTTCATCGTCGTCTTCGAGGTTTTGCCGTATTTCGCCACGTAGTAAACGTTGATGAACATCTTGTCGGTCTCGACCCGGTCGAATTCGGCCGATTCGAACGGACCGCTCAAGCTCCCCGCTTCTTTGTCCAGTTCCGCCTTCAACTGCTCCGGCGTCAGCTCTTTGCGCAGATCGTCGGAGAAATTCTTCGTCATGCGGGCGTAATCCTTGGTCTTGAGCGCGGCGAAGTAGTCTTCGACGATCGGTTTGACGGCCTTCATGATCGCGTCGGATTCTTCCTTGGTCGCGCGCTTCGCCGTCTCCGCCGGGCTCAAGAACAGGCCGGCGATCTTGTGCGCCGGGTCGTCGACGCTGAACGTCACCTGCATGACCATGTCGCTGCCTTTGGAATACTTCAAGACGTACGACAATTGGATGTACGTCGCCGGTTTCTCCATTTTGCTATACGACTGCGAGACGAAATCGCCGAAATTCTTTTCGATCGCCGCAAACGGCTGGGCCAGTTTTTCCGGCGGCAGTTCTTTCATCATTTCGTCCGAAAAATCCTTGGTCATGCGCTTGTAGTCGCGGGCCTTCAGCGCCGCAAACAGATTGTCGATGACCGGCGCCACGCTCTGCAAGAACTTCGCGTCGTCGCCGGCCGGCCCTTCGGCCGAAGCGAGGCACGGCAAAACCAAAACCGCCAACAAGATCACGAGAAATGCTTTCTTCATGGATTCCTCCTCGAATTTGCGTCGATCATGGGACGGCCGGCGCGCGGAAAATCGACCCACGTCGCCTCCGCCGGATTGCGCACGCGTTTTTCGTCTCCGGCATCGAGACCGGCCGATTCTGCGCAAAATGACGGCAGAGATCAACCGGGACGCGAACCGCTTGCGGAGGATTTTGGGGGATAGGTCATATAGGTCGCATAGGTCGTATAGGCCGTAAAGGCCGCACAAGTCCCACAGGCATTAACCACTGCTGATGACCGGTTCGGCCAATCGCGTCATGGATGCGAAAAAATTCCGTATTGCGGGCCCGTTGCACAGCGCGTTGACGGCTGCGGCCGCCCGACCGTAATCTTGACAATGTCTCGGGGCGGTGTTCTTGGTTCGAAAACGGAAAGGTAAACATCGTGACCCTGCGCCGCACAAACTGCCCCGAAGAACAAATCGAAGAGTTTTGCCGCCGCTGGAATATCCGCACCCTGGCGCTTTTCGGTTCGGTTTTGCGAGACGACTTCCGGCCCGATAGCGATGTGGACGTTCTCTTCACCTATGACGACGACGCGGGGCTCTCCGGTTTCGATCTGGTCGACATGGAGGATGAACTCAGCCGCATTCTCGGCCGCAAAGTGGATCTAGTCAGCCGGCGCGCCATCGAGGAAAGCCGAAATTGGATTCGTCGCGAAAGCATTCTCGGCAACGCGGAGATCGTTTATGAAGCGCGATGACGGCACGATGCTCGACATCGCCGACGCGCTACGCAAGTTGCAGACCTTCACCGCGGACATGGATGAGACCGCTTTTCGCGCCGACGAAAAAACGCAGGCGGCCGTGTTGCACGAATTCATGGTCCTTTTGAAAATGGTTTGGACGGTTTTATGCAATGAACTCCCGTCTCTGAAGCAGCAACTGGTGTTTTTGGCCGCTCCTGGCCTGCCCGAGGGCCGCGACCGCTGACGAGGCCGTCGCTAAGACAACGATTTGCCCCGCCCGCGTCGTTCCGGTTATGCTCGCGGCATGAACTCCGCCGTTCCGCGTTTCATCAACTTCCACATCACCAACCGGTGCGGCAACCAGTGCCGACATTGCGAGATGTGGCGCGTGGCCGAGCCGCCGGCACCCGAGCCGGCCGTTTTCGTCCGCGCGGTCGACGAATTGGCGGATTGGCTGGGGCCCACGGAGATGGTCGTCGCCGGCGGCGAGCCGCTGCTGAGCCCGGCCGCGCTGCCCGTACTCGAACGCGGTGCGCGGCGCGGCATGAAGACGGCCCTGGCGACCAACGGTTTTCACGTCGACGCGGCAGCGGCGCAGCGGCTGGCGGACGCCGGCCTGGGCGTCGCGAACGTCAGCCTCGACGGATTCGACCACACCCACGACCGCATCCGCAATCGTCCGGGCGCGTTCGACCAGGTGCTGCGGGCGATCGGCTTCCTGCGCGACGCGGGCGTGCCGGTGCGCGTCGCGACGGTCATCCTCGCCGACAACCTCGACCAAATCACGGGCCTGCTCGATTTTCTGCGGCAAGACGGCCGCGTTTCGGGCGTTTTTTTTCAGGCGATGGCGCAGCCGTTCGGCGCCCCCGAGCCGCGGCCCGGCTGGTGGCGGACGCACCCGCATTTTCCGCGCGACGTGCGCCGCGTGCAGGCCCTGTGCGACGAGTTGCTGGCGATGAAGCGCGGCGGGTTCTTCATTCTCAACGACGACGCGCAATTCCCGGCGCTCAAGGCTTACTTTGCCAACCCCGACCGCTTCACGCTCGCGCGCTGCAACGTCAGCCGCATCGGCTTGACGATCAACGCCGCGGGCGACGTGCTGCTCTGCAATTTTCTCGAGCCGATCGGGCGGATCGGCGGGCCGAGAGTGCGCGAAATCTACGATTCGCCGGCGGCCGACCGCCTGCGCGCACGCATGGCCGCCTGCGACGTCAATTGCCATTTGCTGCTGAATTGCTGTTTCGATCCGGCGCAATTAATCACGGATTGACCGCATGAGAAATGCATTATTGACATTGTTGTTGCTGGCCGTTTTTCTCGGCGCGCTTATAGCTTGCGGCGCGCGTTCGGCTTCTTCCGCCGCGACAGCGGACGACGATGCCTCGCCTGCGGGCGACGACGACCTTTCGCCAGCGGACGACGATGACGACGACAACGACAACGACAATGACGACAACGACGCCGCCAACGTCGATCCGAGCGCGCCCGGCGTCGCCGTCCCCGCCGATTTTCTCGGCATTTCGGTGGAATGGGACAACGTGCCCGACTACCTCGGCGACGGGGCCGGCGCGGCGAACGCCGTTACGGTGCAACTGCTGCGCAATTTCGCGGCGGAAGCTCACCGCCCGGGCGTGCGCATCGGCGGCAACAGCGAGGACGAGTCCTGGTGGAACCCCGCCGGCCTGCCGCGGCCGCACGGCGTGACGATCGATCTCACGTCGTTGCACATGACGACGCTCGCCGCCTTGCAGTCCGCGCTGGACACGAAGCTGATTCTGGGCCTGAATCTGGGCGTCGATCAACCGTCGCTCGCCGCGGCGGAGGCGACCGGCGCGCTGGCGTCGATTCCGCGCGAGGCGATTCTGGCCTTCGAACTGGGCAACGAGCCGGACTATTACTACGAAAACGGCTGGCGCGGTCTGCTTTACAATTGGCCGGCGTATGTGGCCGATTTCAACTCGTTCCGCGACGGCGTCGCCGGGCTGCTCTCGCCCGCGCCGCCGTTCGCCGCGCCGGCGCTCGGCGGCTGGGGCTGGCTGGGGCATTTGACCGGCTTCATGACCGACGAACGCGGCCGCGTCGCCGTCATCACGACGCACGCGTACCCCTTCACGATTTGCAACGGCATTCCGGCGCCGGCGCCGCAAGACCTGCTGCTCGACCTGGCGACGTCCGACATCGGCCGCCGTTATGCGCCGTTCGCCGCGGCGGCGCACGCCGACGATTACGTCTATCGCATGGGCGAGATGAACAGCATCTCGTGCGGCGGCGCCGACGGCGTGAGCAACGTGTACGCCGCGGCGCTGTGGGGCGCCGATGTGGCCTTCGAACTCGCCGCCGCCGGCCTCGACGGCCTCAACTTCCACACGCCGGCCAACTATGCCGTGTTCGATTATGACAACGGCGTTTTGACGGTGCGCCCGTTGTACTACGGCATGCGGTTTTTCTCGCTGGCTACGGCGCAGCAAGGCAAGCTGCTGCCGGTGCAATTGGCGACCGCGGGGCGCGTGCGCGCTTGGGCGACGCTGGGCGACGACGGCGTCGTGCGCGTCGCACTGATCAACGAGGACATGACCAACAAAGAAACGATCGGCGTGCGCGTGGCCGGGCGCTCGGGCAACGCGACGCTGCTGCGGCTGCGCGCGCCCGCGATCGACGCGAAAACCGGTCTGACGCTGGGCGGACAAACGTGGGACGGTTCGACCGACGGCCTGCCGCTCGGCGCGTTGACGCCCGAGGCGGTCTCGCGTAACGGCGACGCTTACGTCGTGCCGCTGCCCGCGCTCGAGGCCGTCGTCGTTTCGATTTCGGGCTCGTAGCAGCAATTCACTTTGTAATTGCAGGGGATGGCGCAACGGGCGATGCGTTCGCGCATGGCCTCCGCCGCCGGCGAACGCCACAGCGCGCGCAGGTCGTCGTCGATCGAGCCGATGACGCCGTGGTGATTGCAGAATTCGAGCGCGCCGTGCGGGGCCATTTGCAGCAGGCGGTCGGCGATGCGGCAGCCCGCGCCGTCCAGAAAACCCCGCGGGTCGCGAAAATAGCGCCGCCAAAACGCGAATTGCGAACTTTCGTTATGGATATTCGCGCCGGCCGCTCGCATCGCCGTCAGTTCATCGAGCGCCGCGAAAACCGCGTCCCGCCCCTCTTCGTCGCGCGGCCAGAGCGGATCGTCGCGGAAGAAATCGTCCGACCACGGCTTGGCCAACGTCGGAATCACCGCCTGCAGGCGCAGCCCGCCGAAACGCGGGTTGGCGAACAACCGCCGCGCCAGTTCCGGCAACTCGCCGGCGTTTTGCGCATTGACCGTCGAAACTGCGTTGACCCGCATCCGGGTGAAATTCGTCAAGTAATGAAGGATGTCCATCACGCCCTGAAACAGGCCCGGGCCGTTGCGCAACCGGTCGTGCGTTTCGCCGAGGCCGTCGAGGGAAATATTGATATCGCGCAGGCCGGCCTCTTCCAGCCGGCGGACCAGTTCGACGTTCAGCAGCGAGCCGTTCGTGTTCAGCGCCGGGCGCAGCCCCGCCGCGGTCAGGCGCGCGACGTACTCGACAATCTGCGGATGCAACAGCGGTTCGCCGCCGGTCAAATGCACCTGCGTCTCGCGCGGCAACCAGGCCGCCAGCCGGTCGAAAAAGGCGAAGACCCTCTCCGGCGGCGCCAGCGGCTCAGGATACCGCGGGCTCTGGCACATCGCACACGATAGATTGCAGCGCGTCGTGACGGTCAAAATGACGAGCGCCGGCGCGTCGGCTTGCGTCAAAAAATCGCGATGCTCGGTCATGCGCCGCCCCTCGTCGTTCACCGATTGGAAATAGCACAGTGCGGCCTCCGGCCGCAACCGGATTGCGGATTGCGGATTGCGGATTGCGGCATAAATCGAGGCGGAACCCTTGGGTAAAAATCAGAAACTCATCGACAGCAGTGCAAATCGTCGTAGTCCACAAAGACAGCCCTTGCGAACGCAAAACGCGGCCTTGACCGCGGCGCCCGGACCGCGTGAAATGGCCGCCGGGCAAAGGAGCGACAACATGATTTCGACGCATCGTAGTCCCAGGTTCCTGATCCTGATCGTTTTCTTCTTGTCTTGCTGCGGCGCGTGGGCCGCGTCCGCCGAGGCGCAGGGCGCCTATCAAGCCGACATCGATGCCGCCGTGGCGGCGATCTCGCCCGCCGGCTGGCAACAGCAACAAGCCCGCTTCGCGGCGGCGCAGGCCGCGGATCCGTATTTCCGCGTCGAATCGGTCGAGGAATTCGTCAAGATCCACGCGTGGCGCCGCGCGTTCGTCAACGACGGCGTGGTGACGCACGCCTTCCGCACGGAGACCGGCGACGAAATTTACTGCGTCGACGTCAAGACGCAACGGGCGATTTTCGCCGCCGGCGACGATCCGGATCATCTGCCGTCGCCGCCGCTCGTGCAGCGCCGGCCGGCCGACCTCGCCGGACGCGACGGCGAACATTCGCTAGCCACCGGCAGCGCGAATCTGGACGGCTCGCTCGACGCCGACGGCGCCGTGCGGCAATGCCGCCCCGGCGCGTTTCCGAAACTGATCCGGCCGGTCGAGTATTATTACCGCTACCGGACGTTGGCCGACATCTTCAAGAAAAATCGGGACGCGGCCGCGACCGCGCCGCCCTTCGGCGGCGTTCGCTCGACGGACGGCTATGACTGGGCCGTGGTGGAGAACAATGTCGACAACTATGGTCAGGAAGCCGACTTCAACCTGTGGCAGAATTACACGATGTTCGCGATCGAACATTCGCTGGCGCAGATGTGGAACCTCGGCGATTACGGCCAAAGCGACATGCAATCCGCCGAGACCGGGATCATTCACAGCGTCGACGTCAACAACAACGACGACATGTGCCTGTTCATTTACTGGACGGCGGACGACTACGTAACCACGGGTTGTTACGACCTCGACTGCGTCGGCTTCGTGCAAACGGACAACTCGGTCGTTCTCGGCGGGCCGTTCCAGAATTACAGCGTCTTCGGCGGCGAACAGTATCACGTGACCATCGGTTTTATTCGCAACGAGTCGAACGGCAACTGGTATCTGTACATCAACGGCAAGTCGATCGGCTATTATCCAGGCAGCCTTTACAATGGCGGCCCGTTGTCGCGGCACGGCGACGTGCTGTACATGGGCGGCGAAGTCTACGAATATCCGACGACGTACGTGACGTTGGAAGACATGGGCAGCGGCCGGTTTCCCAGCGAGGGTTGGCAATACGCGGCGTTCATCCAAAACATGCAATATTACGACCTGAGCTCGACGGCGCAGGACGCGTACGGTTTGACGGCGAACGCGACGAATCCGACCTACTGGAACATCGGGGCGGTGAGCTACTCGGGCGGCGCCAACCTCGAGGGTGTCAGTTTCTATTACGGCGGCCCCGGCAGCATCGACTGCAACACGACGAGTTGCCCGGCCGGTTGCTGCGACGCCAACCACAATTGCCAACCCGGATACGCCGACGCCGCCTGCGGCCAAGGCGCCGCGCAATGCGTGCAGTGCCCCGCCGGCGACGTGTGCACGAACAGGGCGTGCGTTCCCGACGACGACGACAATGACGACAACGACGACAACGACGATAACGACGACAACGACACGGCCGACGACGACGACAACGACGACAACGATGCGTCGCCGGCGCCGCACAAGCAGGTCCACACGACGAAACGCTCCGGCTGCGGCGCCTAACGCCGCACGGCCGGAATTTACGGTCGGGGAGCTGATCACGGAGGGAGTTCGCATGCGTTGGCATCATTACCTGGCCTACTTCTTCGGCGGCGCATTCTTGGCGAACGCCATTCCCCATTTCGTGAGCGGCGTCACCGGGCATCCGTTTCAAAGCCCGTTCGCGTCGCCGCCCGGCGAAGGGCTGTCCCCGGCGTGGGTCAATGTGCTGTGGGGCTTCGCCAATCTCGTCGTCGCCTACTTGCTCCTGGGCCGGGTCGGCGAGTTCCAATTCCGCCGCTGGCGTCACATCCTGCTCGCCGGCGCAGGCGTCCTGGCCACGGGGCTGATGGCCGCGTACAACTTCGGCCGGTTCTACAACGGTCGATGAGACCGACGAGATTACCCCTGGTCTGAACCAAGCGCGACGCCTTGACGATTGACCCCGGCCGTGGTTTTCTAAATGCCTTTTGAATGTCCTGGATTGGGGATTGGGTTCGTTGAACCGATGACCGAGGAACTCTACCGACAAATCGCCGCCTGGCGGCTTGAACTGGAGCGCTCTCCGGGCCGGCGGATGCACTACCGCCTCGCGGAAGCGCTGCTTGCCGTCGGTCGGCCGCGCGAGGCGCTGGAAATCGCCGAAAAAGGCCTGGCGTCGCAGCCGCGATACCTCGCGTGTTTGGACGTGAAGGGCCAGGCGCTGCTGGCGATGCACCGCTGGCGCGAGGCTGCGGCCGTATTTTCTTCGATGGCCGAACGCGTCGATTCGATCGAAGTTCGGCGGCAATGGGCGACGGCGCTGCTGGGCGCCGGCGAAGAGGCGCAGGCGCGCGAAATCGCCGAACTGATTTTGCAGTCGAATCCGCTGGACGCCGAGACCCGCCGGCTGTTGTCGCTGGGCGTCGCCGCGTTGCCGGAGCTGATTGCGGAGGACCGTCCCTTGCCCGACATTCCGGCGGCCGTTGCCCAGACGCCTGCGGGCGCTCCGCCGGCCCCCGAATCGTCGCGCAGCCCCTATGCCTGGCCGCCGCTCGACGTTGACACGCGGCCGACGCCGGCGCCCGCGCCGCGCCCGGCCGCGCCGGAGAAACCCCCGCCGCCGCCCGCGGCAGCCGAAGCCGAGCCGGAGTTAGACGCTGTGACGACCGACGAAACGGATCGTCTCGTCGAAAATTTCTTCGCGCCGTTGCTCGTCGCGGCCGAACCGCCGACAGCGGAGGCCCCGCCGCGCGAACCGCTCGCCGAATTGCGGCCCGTTGAAGGCGGGCCGCCCGCGGGCCCGCCGGGCGACGGCGAGTCGCCGGCGCCCGTGACGCCGCCCGTCGTTCTCCCGCTCGTCGCGTTCACCGAGACGGCAACCGTTGCGCCCGGCATCGCGGACAGCGCCGAACCGGCCCAGGAGTACGACCCCACGATGGAAATGGACCAGGACGTCGATGTCGGCGAAGTCGATGTTTTTGGCGACATCGCCAGCGGTCACGCGTCCGCCGCGCCGCCCGCGGAAACACCGCTTCCACTCGCACCGCCGCTGCCCGCGGAGCCGATGGCAACGCCCGCTGCCATGGCGGTCGCAGCGTCGCTCGCAGAGCCGCTGACGATGCCTATCGCAACGGCGGTTGCGGCGCCGCTCGCGGAGCCGTTGACAACGCCTGCCGCCGCGGCGGTTGCCGCGCCGCCGGCCGAACCGCCGCCGACGCCGGTCGCAACGGCGGTGGCGCCCGCCGCACCGCAGGCAGCCGAAGGCGGAACGAGCGCCCCGGCGCCGGAACCGGAACGCGCCGACGCTTCGCGCGCGGCCGTTGACGATAAGCAGAAAAAAAAATGGGGCTTCTGGAAGCGCTGGTTGAAGCGGAAGGAGTGAGACGATGGCACGGAAGAACATCCGCCGGATCAAGGTGATTCACGGGCCTTTGCTCGATCGTTTGGGCGAGCGGGAAACGGACCTCTACGGTTCCGAACCCATGGACGAGATCAACGCGTCCTTGATTGCCATGGGCAAGGCGCGCGGCGTCGAGGTGGATTGCTTTCAATCCAATGACGAGGGGCGCTTGGTCACCGAGATCGCCAACGTCCGCGGCAACTACAACTTCGTCATCTTGAATCCGGCGGCGTACTCGCATACGAGCGTCGCGATCTACGACGCCGTCATTTTCTCCCAAACGCCGACCGTTGAAGTGCACCTTTCCAATCTTTCGCGCCGCGAACCGTTCCGCCGCGAGAGCACGATCTCCAGCGCCGTCGTCGGCCGCATCGAGGGGCTCGGCCCCGACGGTTATCGGCTCGCGATGCAGTATTGCCTGGAAAGGCTGGTGGGAAATGCCATCTAGGCTGGACCGGCTGCGCGCCGCACTAGCCGCAAGAAAGGTCGACGCGGCGTTGATCAGCTCGCCGCCAAACGTCCGCTACCTGAGCGGCTTCACCGGCACGGAAGGATCGCTGCTGATCACCGATCGCGAGGCGCTGTTTTTGACCGATTCGCGCTACACCGAACAGGCGGGCGAACAAGTTGCGCCGCGCGGCTTTTCGGTGATCACGTTCAAGCAAAAGTTCAAGGAGATCGGCCAACAACTCGTGCGCCTCGGCGTCCGGAGCCTGGGCTACGAAGACGAGACCACAACGGTCGTCCAACAGAAGCAGTTGGCGGCGGAGCTCGGCGGCGCGGCCCTGGAGCCGCTAGGCAAGCTGGCGACGAACCTGCGCGTGATCAAAGACGCGGGCGAAATAGCCGCGATTCGCCGCGCCGTGAAGGTGCAGGAGCAGGCGCTGGAGATGACGGCGCCGGCGATTCGGCCGGGCGAATCCGAATGGGACTTCGCGCTGGCTCTTGAGTTCGAAATGCGCCGCCTGGGCGCCTCGGCCGTCAGCTTCGAAACCATCGTCGGTTCCGGCCCGCGCGGGGCCATGCCGCACGGAGTCGCCTCCGAAAAGAAGATCGCGGCCGGCGAGATGGTCGTCATCGATTGGGGCTGCCTCGTCGATGGTTATTGTTCCGACCAAACGATCACCGTCGCGGTCGGCGAACCGAGCGATCCGGACGCGCGGGCGGTTTACGACATCGTCCGTCGGGCGCAGCAGGCCGGCCTCGACGCAGTTCGACCGGGCGCCGAGTTCAAAGCCATCGACAAAGCCGCGCGCGAGGTGATCGTCGACGCGGGCTACGGCGAGCGGTTCGGCCACGGCACGGGCCACGCGCTCGGCTTGGAAATTCACGAAGAGCCGCGCGTCAGTCCGCTGGGCGTCGGCACGGCGGAAGTCGGCATGGTTTTCACGATCGAACCGGGCATCTATTTGCCGGGGCGTTTCGGGGTGCGGCTGGAAGACATTGTGCTGGTTACGGAACGGGGCGGCGAACGCCTGACGGGTCTCTCCAAGGATTGGCGTTCGGCGCTCTGAGACAAGGGCGGAGACTTGATTGCCAAAGGGGAATCAAGTAGGGTCGCGGACTGAGGCTAGGGTGGAAGCTTCACCATCCGCCGAGGCGAGTTGGCGGCAACTCGTCATTGGTGCGCGATCGATAGATTGAATAGAACGCGGCGACCGGTTATCCGAATCACGGGAGTGCAGTCTTGGCCAAGGACACCAAAAAGAAAAAAGACGGTGGTTTGCTGCAAAAACTTCGCGGGCCCAAGCAGCCGAAGACGGACCCCGAACTCCAGGCGCTGCTCACCGAAGTGCAGGCCGACGCGAGCAACATGCGGGCGCGGCTAAAACTCGCCGACTACTACAAGAAAATCGAGGACACCGCGCATGCCCTCGACCAATATTTGACGGTCGCCGAGACGTACGCCGAAAAGGGCTTTTATCCCAAAGCCATCGCGGTTTACAAGCAAGCGCTGCAAATCAAACCGAACATCATCGACGCCTATCTCAAACTGGCCACGCTGTACCACAAACTCGGGCTGATGCCGGAAGTCGTCGAACAATATCAAAAGGCGGCGGTTGTCTACGAACAACAGGGCAAGGAACGCGAGGCGCTCGACATCCGCCGGATGATGCTCGATCTCGATCCGACCAACGTTGTGGGCCGCCTCAAACTCGGCCAGCGCTATCTGGAAAAAGGCTTCGTGACCGAGGCGACGGCGGAATTTCTGCGGGTCGCCGACGTGTTCGAGAAGCAAGGCAAGACGGCCGAACTGCAAAAACTGCTGGAAGGCGTGCTGGACCGCGGGCTGGAAAATTTCGACGTTCTGTACCGGCTGGTCGAACTGTACCGTACGCAGGGCCATCCGGAACTCGCGCTGGTCCGCCTGGCGAAGCTGTCCGGCGAACTCGCCGGGAGCAGCAGCACCCTCGAGTTGACCGCCGAAATCGCCGAGGAACTGGGCAAACCGGCCGTCGCGATCCGCGCGCTGGAACGCGCCAGCGAACTGTACTTGCAAAGCGGCCGCCGCGACAAAGTCGGCGCGATTTGCCGTCACATTCTCGAACTGGACGCGGCCAACCCCTACGCCGTCGCCCGCGTCGCCGAGATCGGCGCGGCGCCGGCGCCGGCCGAACGCCGCCGCCGAGCTCCGGCCGAGGAAGCGCCGCGCGCCGAGGTCCAACCGCCGCCGGCCGCCATCCAGCCGCCCCGGGCCGCTCCCCAGCCGCCGCGCGCCGCCGTCCAACCGCCGCGGGCGGCCGTCGCCGCTCCGCCGGCCGCTCCCGCCGGGCCGGCGGAAGAAGAGGTCGTCGAAGAAGAAATCGTCATCGACGAAATCCCGATCGAAATCGAGGAGGAAACCCCGGAGGCCGCTGCTTCGGCCGCCGACGAAACCGTAATCGAAGAAATCGTTCTCGACGAACTGCCGCCCACGCCGCCCCTCGCGACGGCCGCTGAACCCGAAGTCGAAGAGTTCGCGGTCGAAGTGGGGCCGCTGCCCGAACGCGCCGCCGAGCCGGTCGAAGCCGCCGCCATCGACGCCGCACCGACCGAAGCTGCCGCCGTCGAAGCCGCGGCCCCGGAAGCGCCGGCGGAAGAGATCGCATTCGACGTCGAGCCAGCGGTCGAAGAGGCGCCGGCCGCCGAGGAAACCGGGCCGGAGCAGATCGATCTGACCGGCATGAGCGAAGAAGAAGCGGCGGCCCGCCTCGAAGAAGCCATCGACATCTACCTGAAATACAACCTCCGCGACAAGGCGATCGAATACCTGAATCTGGCGCTGGAACGTCACCGCGAATCGCTGCCGATCCTCGAAAAACTCATGGTTGTGCATCGCGACGGCGGCGACGAAGCGAAAGCGGACGAATTGCTCGACCGCTTGATCGACCGCGCCCAGCATCTCGATCTCCCCGACAAACTCGAACAGTACCTCTCGCGCAAAGTCGAATACGCGCCGGACGATCTGGCGGCGGCGCGCCGCCTGGCCGATTTCTACGTCGTGCGCGAACCCGACCGCGCCGTCGTTCACCTGTTCGACATCGCCAATCGCTGCCGCGATCTCAACCGTGTCGCGGACGCCGAAGAGGCGCTCGGCAAAATTCTCGAACTCGATCCGGAGAACCTCGGCGCGCGCCAGGAATTGCTCGACATCTATGAGCAGTCCGGGCAAATCGACAACGCGGTCGCCGAACTTTTCCGCCTCGCCGAACAAGCCCGCGACGCCGGCGAAGCGGCCGACGCCGAAGCGTACGGCCAGCGCATCCTCGCCCATCGGCCTCTGGACGAAAAAGCGCAGGACGAACTGCTGCACCTCTACGCCTCGACCAGAGACGCCGCTAAAGAAACCGAACTGTTGCGGCGCCTGGTCGAGCGCAGCGCCGGCGCCGGCGCGATCGACCGGGCCATCGACCTGAGCGGCCGGCTGCTCGCGCTGGATCCCGCCGACGTGGCCGTCCGCAGCCGTTTGAAAGACCTGCACCTCGAACGAAACGACGCGCCAGCGGCTGTCGCGCAACTGGCGGAAATCGCCCGCCTCGCCGCCGAAAATTCCCGCCACGGCGCGGCGATCGACGCGTGGCGCGAAACCCTGCGCCTCGATCCGGCCAATACGCGGGCCCACGAAGGTCTCCGCGATTTATACCTGGCGACGGGCGACAACGACGGCGCGCTCGCCGAGATCATGACCCTGGCCAAAGCCGCCCTCGACGCCCGCGACCTCGAAAGCGCGCTGCGGAATTTCAATCAGGCGCTGGAGATCGATCCGCGGAACGAGTCGGCGCTGCGGCGCAAGATCGGCGTGCTGCGCGACCTGGATCGCGCGCCCGAGGCCGTCGAACTGCTCTTCCGCATCGCGCTCGACATGGAACGCTCGGGCGAAACCGGCAAGGCCGAAACCGCCTTGCGCGACGTGCTGGCGATCGAACCCGATTCGCTCGCGGCGCACCGCGCGTTGAAAGACCTCTATCTTAACGCGGGCGTCGCGGCGAAGGCCGTCGCGGAGTTGCAGCATCTGGCCGCGGCCGCCGAAAAAGAGGGCGACAACGATGCGGCGCTGACATATTGGGGCGAGATTTCCGGCGTCGATCCGGACAACCTCGAGGCGCGGCAAGGCATTGTTCGCCTGCACGTCGCGGCCGGCGACATCGACAAAGCCGTGGCGGAACTGCTGGCGGTCGCGCGTCTGCAGGAACAGCGCGGCGACCGCGACTCCGCCATGCAGACCCTCGCCCGTGCGCTGGAACACGTGCCGGACAACGAAACCGCCGGCGCGCATCTCATCGACCTCTCGCTCGAAACGGGCCGCGTCGACCAAGCCGTCGAGTTGTTGGTGGCGGCCGGCGATCGCGCTTACGACGCCAACCGTCTCTCGCAGGCCCGCGACTTCTTCGCCCGCGCCGTCCACCACCAGCCGCAGGCCGCCGTCGCCCGCGAAAAACTCGTCGACGTGCATCTGGCCCTGCATCAAAACGGCGAAGCCGTCGAACAGTTGTTCGAGTTGGCCGAGTTGCGCCGGGCGGCGGGCGAGGCGGGTCGCGTCGAAGAAACGTACCAACAGATCCTCCGCCTCGATGCGGAAAACGCCCGCGCGGCGACGGCCCTCAAAGATTACTACATCGCCGCCGGCCGTCTCGACGCCGGCCTCGACATGCTGTTCGGGTTCGTCGCTCGCGAACGCCAGGCCGGCGATCTCGACCGCGCCCGCCGGCATGCCCTGGAAATGCTGCGCCTCGCCGAAGACGACCGCCGCGCCCTGCAGGCGCTGGCGGAAATGGCGTTGGAGAGCGGCGACGCCGGGGAAGCCGCCGACCGCTACCTGCAACTGGCGACCCTGGCCGAAGAAGGCCGCCGCGCCGACGACGCCGCGCTGTGGCTGGGCAAGATCATCGCCATTGACAGCGGCTCCGAGATGGCGCGCCATCGCCTGAAGGACCTGCTGCTCGGCGCCGGCAAGCAAGCCGAGGCGGTCGAGCAATTGTTCGCCCTGGCCGACTTGGCGGCCCGCCGCAACGACCCCGACGAAGCCAAGAACCAGTTCCGCGAAGTGCTCGCCATCGAGCCGGAGAACGAGGCGGCGCTCGAGTTGCTGGTCAACCTGATGATCGCCGCCGGCGAAGGCGGCGAGGCGCTCGGCGAGATGTTCCAACTGGCGGTCATGGCCGAAACCAAAGGCGACTACCAGCGCGCCGAACGCTACCTCGCGCAAATCCTGGCGCTTGACCCGGCCAATGGCGCGGCGCTCGAACAACTCAGCCGCATCCACATCGCCGCCGGCGACACCGGCCAGGCCGTGCGCGAACTGTTCCAACTCGAAAACGCCGCCGAGCAGCGCTACGACCTCGAAAGCGCTCTCGCGCTGGTGGATCGCATTCGCGACCTCGACCCGGAGAACCTCTCCGCGCTCGGCAAGAAGGCCGAGTTGGAAGAAATGCTCGGCCGCGGCGACGCGGCGGTCGAGGCCCTGCTCGTCCTGGCCGACGCGCAGATCAATCGCGGCCTGCTCGACGACGCGACGCGCGCCTTGCGCAATGCGCAAAAGCTGGCTCCGCGCGAAAAAACCGTCCACGCCAAGCTGCTTGGCCTGCTGGCCGACGCCGGCGAACCGCGCCCCGTCATCGACGAATTGCTGCGGTTCTACGGGCCCGACATCGAAGCCGGCGATCTCGCGACGACGATCGAGACGGCGCAACGGATTGTCGACCTCGATCCCAAATTCGAGCGCGCCCACCGCCTGCTGGCCGACGCCTTTCGCGCGCAGGGCAAGCGCGTCGAGGCGCTCGACGAATTGTTTGTCCTCGCGGACCTCGCCGGCGCGGAAGACCGCGGCGCCGACGTCGAGGCGCTGCTCAAAGAAGCGCTCGCCTTGGACGAGACCAATCGGCACGCGGCCGAAAAGCTGGCGCAGTTCTATATCGAGAACGATCGCGCCGCCGCCGCCGTGCGGTTGCTGCTAGCCTTCGGCGATGCGCTGCAAACCTCCGAGAACCACGTCGCCGCCCGCGAAGCCTACGAACGCGCGTTGCAACTCGAAGACGGCAACCCCGACGCGTTGCGCAAATTGCGCGATTCGTATCTCTCGACCGCCGATCTCGCCGAAGCCGTCGATGTGCTATTCCGCACGGTCGCGGCCGCCGATGCCCGTCACGAACCGGAGAAGGCGTTGGCCGCCTTGGAAGAAATCGTCACCCACGACGAACGCAACGAACCGGCCATTCGCGCCCTGAAAACCCGCTACCTCCAACTCGAACAGCCCGCCAAGGCCGTCCAGTTGCTGTTTGCCGCCGACCGCGCGTTCGGGCCGATCTGGCGCCACGACGAGCGGCTGTCCAACATCGAAGAAATCCTCGAGATCGAGCCGCAAAATCGGGCGGCGCTCCGGCTGCTCGCCGACCTGCAAAAGGAAGGCGAGTTTTACGGGGCGGCCGTGGCGACGCTCGCCCGTTTGGGCGACCTCTTCGAAACCGCCGGCGACGAAGCCGAAGCGGAAGCGATCTGGCGCGAGATCCTCGCCGTCGATCCGCAGGATTTCGCCGCGCACGACCGCCTGGCGGACCGCCACCGGCGCCGCGGCGACCTCGACGCGCTGGCCGAAGAACTGTTCGCGATGGCCGAGTTGCGCCGCGTCGCCGAGGATCCCGACGGCGCCGAACGCCTGCTGCGCGAGGCCACCGCAAGCGAACGTCATCAAACCGCGGCCTGGGAGCGGCTCGCCGAATTGTTCGCCGCCACGGGCCAGGTCGGCAAGCAATTGGAGGTCCGTTTCCACGCCGCCGAAGCGGCCGCGACGCGCGGCGAGGTTGCGGAAGCCGAAGCGGCCTACCAGGAAATCCTCGCGGCCAACGCCGAAAACCGACGCGCGCGCGAGGCGCTCATCAACCTGTACGTCGCCCAGCAGCGCGGCGCCGACGCGGCCGGACAGGCGCTCGTGCTGGCCGATCGCGCCCGCAAAGAGGGCCAGGTCGCCGAAGCGATCGCGTGGCTCGAACGCACCCTCGCCTACGAGCCGATCAACGCCAAAGCGCGCCGCCGCCTGAAGAATCTGCTCGTCGAAGACGGTCAGATCGAGCGCGCGGTCTCCCAATTGCGCTTGCTCGCCGAAGCGGCGGAAAAAATGGAGGCGCTCGACGGCGTCGAAGACGCGCTGGTCGAGATCGTGCAACTGCAGCCGGACAACCTGGACGTGCGCCGCGAATTGATCGAACTGTACGAACGCACGGACCAGGCGGGCAAAGCGGTCGTGGAACTGCTCGAACTCGCCGAACAGCACATGGCGGCCAACGACCGCCAAACGGCCCTGCGCGCTTTGGAGCAGGCCGCGGCGCTGCAGCCGGACAACGAAGCCGTGGCGCGCCGGCTGAAAGACGCGTACCACGTGGCCGGCGACAAAGAAAACACGGTCGCGATGCTGTTCCATCTGTACGGCATCGAGATCGCCGCGAAGAAGCGGCACGCCGCCGAAGCGCATCTGCGCGAAATTCTCGAAATCGACCCGGCGAACGCCGAAGCCAAGGAAAAGGTCTTCGACTTGTTCAAGTCCGGCGTCACCGACGAAGAGAAGATCGCCGACTTGCTGGCCCGCTCCGAAGAAGCGCGGGAAGCGGGCGACCACGAGGGCGCGACGCAAGCCCTGCGACAGATCCTGTCGATCGACCAGAACAATGTCGAAGCGCGGGCGCGTCTCGCGGGCGCCCGTGGCGCCGACGAGGCGTCGCTGGCGGCGATCGAGGAACCCGTCGCGGACGAAGTGTTCGCCGTGCAGCGGCTCGATGAAAGCAAGGCCGGCGTCGACGAAGATATCGCGATCGAATGGGGCGCGCCGTCGGACGCCGACGTCATCGCCGCCGAAGAAACGACGCCCGCGGCCCAAGCCGTGGAAGAGGACGTTTTCGCGACGCCCGAGGCCGAACTCGGCGACGAAGACATCGACGTGTTCGGCGACGCGACGCCGGCGGCCGAGCCGCCCGGGCCGGAAGCGGCGCCAGCGGCGCCGGTCGCGGCCGAACCGGCAGAACCCGAAGAATCAGCGGTCGAGCCGCCGGCCGCTTCGCCCTCGCCGGACGACGAACTCGACCGTGTCGCCGAAATGGCCAACCAAGCGTTTGCCGCCAAATTCGAGGAACCCGCCCTGGCGGAGCCGTCGGTCGAAGCGCCGCCGGCCGAGCGGATGGCCGCGGTCGATCGACTGATCGAGGAGGCCCTCTCCGCCGAAACGCCGTCCGCCGCTGCCGAGCCGGCTTCCTGGGTCGAACGCTCGGGATCCGACGATTTTCTGGCTGAGGAGCCGCCGGCGCCGGATATCGAACGTTTCGCCGCCGACGCACCGGCTGACCACTCCGAAAAAGTCGAACTGGTCGAAGGCCTGGTTTCGGGCCCGGACAACATCTACGTCGACAACCGTTTCGCTGCCGACGTGACCCCGCCGCCGAAGCCCGCGGCCGTCGAACTTGCTGCCGACGAATTCGTCGCCCCGCCGGCCAAGCTGGCGGTCGTCGAGTTCGACGTGGACGAGTTCGTCGCCCCGCCGCCGAAGCCGCCCGCCGGCGAAAGCCGCATCATCGAAGACTTCCGGCCGTTCACGGAAACGGCGGCGGATGAGCTGCTGCCGCCCGTGGCCGCGGACACGGCCATGGCCGGCAAGGATCTGATGGCCGATCTGCTGACGGAACTCGACATCGGGCGGCCGACGCCCCCCGCGCCGTCGGCCGGCGGCCACGATCTGCTGGACGACATCTTCGGGACGCCGCAGCAACCGGTCAAAGAGGCGGGCGACAGCCTGAGCGAATTGCTGGGCGATCTGGGCGCCTCCGAAAAAACGGCGGAACGCGCGGCCGACCAGGATATTTTCCAGGCGTTCGTCTCGAGTTTGCCCCAGGAAAGCCGCGTTTCCGGCTCGGCGCAGACGCACTTCGACCTGGGCATCGCCTTCCGCGAGATGGATTCGTGCGATGAGGCGATCGCCGAGTTCGAGAAAGCTCTGACCAAAGACGACGGCGCGCTCGCGTTCTCCATCAACTACGAGTTGGGGCAGTGCTACGCCGGACTTGGCAAGTACGAGATGGCGTCGGAATACCTCGACAGCGCCTTGACCGAGGGCGTCGACGACGAACAAACGATGCTCGATCTGACCTTCGAGCTCGCGGCGACGTTGAAAAAACTGGGACGCCTGGAGCGCGCGAAGAAATTGTTCATGGAAGTCGACCAGCGGTCCAGCAATTATCGCGGCGCGAAGGCGGAGATCGCCGAATGCGACCGCCAGGGCGCCAAAAAAGGCGACGGAGACGATAACATCGGGTATCTCTAATGAACTATCTCGATTTCTACGGTTTGCAACGCGAACCGTTTTCGAACACGCCCGATCAACGCTTTTTCTGGAACGGCCGCTACCACCAGGTCGCGCTGACAAAATTGAGCTTCGCCTTGCACCAGCGGCGCGGGCTCATGCTTGTGACCGGCGAGATCGGCGCGGGGAAAACCACGCTTGCCCGCCAGTTCTTCGAAACGCTCGACGACGGGCTCTTTCACAAGGCCCTGCTGGTCGTCATCCACTCCGAAATCACGGCCGATTGGCTGTTGCACCGTTTCGCCCATCTGCTGGGCGTCGCCCAACCGAAACACAATAAGCTCGAACTGCTGGGCCAAATTTACGAGCGGTTGCGGATCATCGACGAAGAAGGTCGTATCGTCGCCCTGCTCATCGACGAGGCGCAGATGCTCGGTACGCGCGAGTTGATGGAAGAGTTTCGCGGCCTGCTGAACATCGAAGCCCGCGAGCGCAAGCTGATCAACTTCGTGTTTTTCGGCCTGCCGGAGGTGGAAGAAAACCTGCGCCTGGACGAGCCGCTGCGGCAGCGCGTCGCGTTGCGCATCCATCTCCAGCGCTACGATGCGCAGGACACGCAGGACTACATCGCCCACCGCATCAACATCGCCGGCGGCAAACCGACCCTGATCCCTCCCGAAACGGCCCAATGCATTCACCATCACAGCCTGGGCTCGCCGCGTCTAATCAACGCGCTCGGCGACAATCTGCTGCTCGAGGGTTTTCTCGCGCGGACCCGCGCGCTGACGCCGGAGATGGCGGACCAGGCGGCCGCGGATTTGAATCTCAAGCCGCCCGAAGCCGATCCGCTCGCAGAAGTTCTCGGCCGCCGCGCCGGCCGAACTCCGAGTCGAGACGGCGAGACCTGGCAAGATGTCGATCTGGACAAATTGCTCGATTTCCTGGAGGACGAACCACGATGATGATCGACGCTCCGGCGAAAAACGTCACGATTCCCGGTCACGACGGCGTGCGACTGAACGTTTGGGCGTTCGGCGACGGGCCGATCGATCTGATCATGGCCCCCGGTCTCGGTACGCCGCCGATCACCTGGAAATTCGTCGCCAAACGTTTCGGCCGGCAGTTCCGCATCATCACCTGGGAACCGCGCGGTCTTTTCGCCTCGGGCGTTCCCGAAGATCGCGACAAGCTGCGCGTCGAAGACCACACGGCGGACCTCTTCGCCATCGCCCGCCATTTTCACGTGAAAAAATACGTGCTCGGCGGCTGGTCGATGGGCGTGCAGATCTCGCTCGAAGCCTATCATCAACAGCCGCGCGGCGTGCGCGCCCTGCTGCTGATCAACGGCGCGCCCGGGCGCGTCCTGGCGAGCGCATACGGCGGCCTCCCGGGTTTCGAACAGACGACGAAGATCCTGTGCCGGCTCGGCGAGAAACACGGCCGCGACGTCACGCCCGTCATTTCCTGGGCGCTCAGCCAGCCGTGGACGCTGCCGCTGCTCAAACGCATGCAAGTGTTTACAGAGAACGCCGAATTCCTCGAGGAGATGATCCGCCCGTTTGCGACCATGGATTTTGGCGTCTATTCGCGCATGATGTATCTCACCAACGAGCACGACGCCAGCCCGTATCTGCCGGAGGTGCGGGTCCCGACGCTGATTACGGCCGGGACCAAAGACCTGATGACGCCGGTGTGGTTGGCGCGCCGTATGGCCGCCGCCATTCCGGGCGCGGAACTCTTTATCGTGCCCAACGGCACGCACTACACCGTCGCCGAGTATCCCGATATCGTGAATCTGCGGCTGGAACGCTTTTTCCGCGATCATTTGCCGGACGTCGGCTTGGCGTAGGCGGATCCAACCGGCAGCGCCAGGTGAACCACGCCAGCGGCGTCGCGGGTTAGCTTAAAAAGAAAAGGCCGTGGGGGTGCACGGCCTTGGTCATCTGGGCCGTTCGGTCGCAGGCCAAGTTGTGAACGGCTTCGATTTCAAAGAAAAAGCCAGGAACGTCAGCCGCAAAACTAGAGGATTCTTTGGTCGGGTCGGCTATGTATGAGGATTCGGTTGTTCAAACGCAAGGTACGCGTGCAGCCGCCGTTCCCAGCTTCGTTTCGGATTTTCAAAGACCGCTTGTTTACTAAGCAAGAACCTTGCCAAACAGGTTTCGTATGCTAGGTGCGCCGCGTCTCGATTGATATTTCGCAATTGGGGCGAGCAATCGAATTTCGCTGCGGCATCTCGCGTCCGGGCCGCAGCCGGCGGCCAACGCAAGAAAAAGAAAAGGCCGTGGGGGAGCACGGCCTTGGGTATCTTCGCCGTTCGGTCGCAGGCCAGAATGTGAACGGCTTCGATATCAAAAAAGTAAAGCTAGGGACGTCGTGAAGCACAATCTAGAGATATCTTTGGTCGGGTCGGCTTTATGTGAGGATCTCATTGTTTTTTACGCAAGCAGCCGGCGCCCCTAGCTTAGTTTCGGATTTTCACAGAACGCAACGCAACTGGCATTTGTAGTAGCAAGAACCTTGCCAACTCAGCTTTGCCCGCCTTTGGAATCTCGGCCGATCCGAGAGGCCTCGAATTGCGTCACCCGCACGAGACCTCTCCCAGCGTTCGACGCGACAGATCCGGCCACGCATTGCGAGGCATGAGGCCCGTCCGGACAAATATTCGAAAAACCTGCTTTTGCCCTGGTTTCGACGCATTTTTTGGTGTGCGCGAGCCTTCCGAGCACGAACAACGTTAAAAAAATAAGGCCGTGGGGGAGCACGGCCTGGCGAATCTTAGCCGTTCGGTCGCAGGCCAAATTATGAACGGCTTCGATTTCAAAAATGAAGCTAGGGACGTCGTCAAGCACAATCTAGAGGTTTCCTGTAGTCGGGTCGGCTTTTATGTGAGGATCTCTTTGTTTTTTACGCAAGCAGCCGGCGCCCCCAGCTTAGGTTCGGATTTTCAAAGAACATGGGTATTATGAGCAAGAACCTTGCCAAACCGGGTTTGCCGGTCGGCATAGCCTGAAATCGGTGGATTTCAAGCAAAATCCTTTTTTAAGACGCTCACCGCCGGTCGTATTGAGATTTCAGGTCAATAAGTCGCGCCGAAAGAGCCGCCTTCAGCGCTGATTTTTCAGCGCTGCCGCTGACATTCCTGCGCTTTTTGCGGCCTTGTCGGGCCGTGCCGAACCGATATAATCACCGCCATGCTCCATGCGCGCAGACCGGACCGCAACAAAATCGTCAATTGGGACCGCAACAAGGTCTCCTGGTTGATTTACCACTTCCTTGTCGGCGAAATCATCGCCGTGTACGCGCTCTGGCTGGAAGAATTTTTCATCGCCGCGCCCTCGCCGATCTGGTTGAAGGTGACGCTGACAACCTCTGTATTTCCGGCATGTTGCGCGGCAGGCAGCGTCTGGCTGTATAAAAAAGGCTGGCTGCGGTGAAAAACGAAAACTGGTTCGCCCGCAACGTCGAGCCGATCATGTCCATCGCGCTGCTCGCAATGTGGGTTTTCGGTTACTTTGTCGTCGGCAAGCTGATCGCGGCCGACCACTCATTTTACTCGCTGGCGACGACGGCCGACCGCCGCCTGCCCTTCGTTCCGTACTTCGTCTACCCCTACGTCGCGCTTTACCCCGTGTTTTTGTTGCCTTTTTTTCTGGTCCGCGACCGGGAGTTTTTCAAGGTCTTCGGTTGGTCGTACGTCACGGTGATGATCGCCTGCTACCTGGTCTTCTGGAATTTCCCAGTGGCGGTCGAGCGGCCGACCTTCGCGGTCGTCGACTTCACCACCTGGGCGCTGAACCTGGTCTACAAACTCGACGTGCCGGCCAATTGCTTCCCGAGCATGCACGCTGCGATGTCGATGATGGCGGCGTTGACCGTCTTCACGATCGATCACCGGCGCGGCGTCTGGGTCATCTTCGTGACGTTGATGATCGGGCTGTCGGCGTTGCTCGTCAAACAACACTACATCGCCGACATCCTGGCCGGCTTCGGCATCGCGATCCTGACCTACCACGCCTACTTCCGCCAGCGCATCCACGAGGCGATCGCCGAAGACCTGCGGCGCGTGCCGCGCCGGATCGATCAGGCCTTCGAGGACGCGCTCGAACGACGGTTGGAACCGCTGATCGACCGGAAAATCGAAGAAAAGCTGCAAGACCTGTTGGCCAAGGTCGAGGCCGCGCGCCGCAACCCGCCAAAGTGAGAACGGGACAGCCTCCCGACGATCCGGAAATAATGAATGGCGGCTCATTCAGCACTTGCCCGCGGCGCCGCGGCGCGCTATAATTTTTCGGTTCGACGGCTCGATCATCGGGGTCTCGCGGGGGGGCCCAACGAAATCAACCCTAGCGCATTGCGCACCACCAGGAGGCTGAGGCCATGAAATTAAGTGAAGTCCCAATGGACAAAATGATGCAGGCTCTGCCGAAACTTTCGACGGGCCTGGCCGGTGACCCGATCGTCTTCAATCTCGTCACCGAAGTCGAGCCGGGCCGCGTGCCCAGTCCGAATTGGCACATGGCGTTCGACGCCGCCGGCGCCATCTGCTGCGGCGAAGGCCACAAGGGCGACGGGGAAACCATCACCTTCCAATTGTTGCAGGGCGGCATGGGCACGATGTTGGGCTTCATGCTCGACGGTCTGAACGGCGGGCCGCGCAGCGCGATGATGTCGATGATGATGGGCAAGATCGGCATCAGCCCGTTCAACCCGAAAGCCGTCAAGAAGACTGAAAGCTTCTTCAAACGCGTGACCACCGGCGAAGAAGCGCTGAAAAAAGCGCTGGCGGAATGCGGCTGCGAGGTCGACAACTTCGACGACTGATCGCGATTCAACCACTGTTAGTCGAGGCGGCTCGGCGACGGGCCGCCTTTTTTTTATCGGCGGCCAGCCGTCCACGAGAGGACTTCGCGCCAGCGGGCGCCGTTCCACAAATCTTTGCCCTTGCTCATTCGGCCGCATTTTGCAACCATGTCTCGATGAAGTTTTTTCGGCCGGTCATCGTTCTCGCGATGCTCGCGTTGGGGGCGTGCGCCTCGGCGCGGTCGCAGCCGGCCGCGGCCAGCGCCGTCGTCGTCGCCGATCAGGTCGGCCGGAGCCCGTTCGGCGAAGTCTACCAAGGCGAAAAGATCCGCGTCGAATTCGCGATCCGCAACACGGCGCCATATCGTGTGACAATCGACAGCATCGAGAACGTCTGCGGCTGCACGGCCACGCGGCTGGAAAACGGCATTCTGTTGCCGGGCGACACGCAGTCCGTCTGGGTCGAGTTGGACACGGCGCGGCTCTGGGGGCCGCAATCGAAGACCGTCATCCTGCACACGGACGACCCCTACCGCCGCGCCATTCGCCTGACGCTCGAAGGCGTGGTCCGCGAATTGCTGCGCTTCGACCCGCGCCGCATCGACGCCCAAAGCCCCGACCCGAGTTTCAGCACGACCGTGCAGGTCGCCAACGCCGCCGACCGCGACCTGACGATCAAGGAATTGGCGATCAAACCGGCGGATCACGTTCGCGCCGCCTTCGCGGGGAGAAGCCTGCCGTTGCGCCTGGCGCCGGGCGAAACCGCAACACTGCTCGTGCAAGCCGAATTGGCGCGGCCCGGCGCACGGCTGGTCGGCGAAATTGGGCTGACGCTCGACAAGCCGGGCGTGCGGCTCGCCTTGCCCTTCCGCATCGAACGCCACGAGCCCGAAGAGCCGACGTGGCCGGTATTCCGCAAGCGGCCGCAGTGAACGCGGATCCCAACACGGGATCGCCGTTTCATCGGCCCACGGTTCGCACAGGCCCGCGGGACTTTCGAGAAACGCATTCGAACACGCCTTTTCTTTTTTTGCCGCAAAAGAAAAACTCCTCACACCCCGCTCCGGCAAACGCTGTCAACGCCGAGGTTCCGCCGGGGGTTGTCGCGTTATTTTCGCCGGATTAGACTCTGCCCGCGCTTGAAAAAGCCGGCAATTTGCCGGCGGGCGCGGCGGCGAAAATCATGACGAAACGATTCATCACCTGCGCGGTCACCGGCGCGGAAACGACCCGCGCCAAGTGCCCGAATTTGCCGATCACGCCGGCGGAAATCGCGGCCGAGGCGAAGCGCGCGTTCGACGCCGGCGCGACGATCCTGCACCTGCACGTCCGCCGGCCCGACGGGTCGCCGACGCAGGACGAGGCCGTTTTTGCCGAGGCGATTTCGCGCATCCGCGACGCCTGCCCGATCCTCATCGAAACGACCACCGGCGGCGCGATCGGCATGAGCGACGAAGAGCGCCTCCAGCCGATCGCGCTTGCGCCGCAACTGGCCAGCCTCGACTGCGGCTCGGTCAATTTCGGCGATGAAATTCTGCCCAACAGCCTGCCGCAGATGCGCGAATACGCCCGCCGCATGCGCGCGGCCGGAACCAAGCCGACGCTCGAATGTTTCGACCTCGGCCATGTGCACAACGCGCGGCTGCTGATCGCCGAGGGCCTGCTGACGCCGCCGCACCATTTCAGCCTGGTGATGGGCGTGCCGGGCGGCGTGCCCGGCGACATCCGCTCGCTGCTGGCGCTCGTCGACGCTCTGCCCGCGGACAGCCTCTGGAGCGGCATCGGCATCGGGCGGGCCGCCGCGTTCATGACGCCGGCGAGCGCGCTGCTCGGCGGGCACGTGCGCGTCGGTTTCGAAGACAATATTTACGTGCGCCGGGGCGTCGTCGCCGATTCGAACGCGCGGCTGGTCGAGCGCGCGGCGATGTTCATTCGCGAAATGGGGCTCGACGTCGCCGCGGTCGACGACACGAAAAAACTGCTCGGTTTGGGCTGAGCGGCGGGCACAGATTTATGGGAAAATTCAATTTATCGGACCCCTCACCCCTTCCCCCTCTCCCACGCTGGGGAGAGGGGAATCAGCAGCCCCTCCCTGCGTCGGGGAGGGGCGGGAAATTTCGGGAACCGAAATTTCCGGGGAGAGGTCTGCGCGGAAAACCACAGCACATTTCGGCGCAACGAGGCTGATCATGCAGAAAAAAGGCAATCGGTACGGCACGCATCGCGTGATCGATCCGCCGGGCGCGCTGCCGCAGCCGGCGCGCAAAATCGACAACAATATGGCCGAGATTTACGACAACGAAATCCTCTGCGACGTGATCACGCTCAACGTCGATTCGGCCAGCTTCAAGGCGATTCTCGACCGCGCCGGCGGGCGCGACGAAAAAATCGCCGAAATCATGCGCGGCATCGTCGCCGAACGCGGCAAGCACCAGAACCCGTGGACCGGCTCGGGCGGCATGTTCATCGGCCGCGTGGCGAAAATCGGCGACGCACTGCAAGGCAAGATCGACCTGCGCGTCGGCGATAAAATCGCCAGCCTCGTCAGTCTCAGCCTGACGCCGCTGCGCATCGACGAAATTTGCGCCATCCGCAAGGAAAACGACCAGGTCGACATCACGGGCCAGGCGATCCTTTTCGAGAGCGCCATTTGGGCGAAGCTGCCCGACGACCTCGACGAACGCCTCGCGCTGGCCGTGCTCGATGTGGCCGGCGCGCCGGCGCAGGTCGCGAAGCTGGTCAAGCCGGGCGACGTCGTGCTCGTCATCGGCGCCAACGGCAAGAGCGGCCTGCTGTGCCTGTACGAGGCCCGCAAGCGCGCGGGCGCCGCCGGCAAGGTCATCGCCAGCGTGCGCCGCGCCGACGCTATCCCGGTCGTGAAGAATTCGGGCTTCGCCGACGAGATCATCGTCGCCGCCGCGGACGACGCGCTGGCGATGCTGGCCGCGGTCGAGGGCGTCACCGCCGGCGCGCTGGCCGACGTGGTGATCAACTGCGTGAGCCGGGAAAATTGCGAGATGGGGTCGATTTTGCCTTGCAAAGACGGCGGACTGGTGTATTTCTTCTCGATGGCCACCAGCTTCACCAAAGCGGCGCTGGGGGCCGAGGGCGTGGGCAAGGACGTGACCATGATCATCGGCAACGGCTACACGAAAAACCACGCCGCCCACGCGCTCAATTTGCTGCGCGAGTCGCCGTATATTCAGCGGGTCTACGCCGAACGCTACGCCCGCTAAGGAGATCGCCGTGAACGCGACCGTCAAAGCCGCCTTCTGGGACAACGTGCCCGACGCGGAATGGAGCAATTGGAAATGGCAGATGCGCAACCGCATCACCGACGTGCCGCACCTGCGCGAGGTTTTTCCGGAGATCATGGACGTCGAGGCGGCGCAGATCGAGCGCGTGCTGGGCAATTTCCGCATGGCGATCACGCCGTACTACGCGAGCCTGATCGACGTGAAGAATCCGTATTGCCCGATCCGGCAGCAGGCGATTCCGGCGATCCAGGAGTTGACGCAGGCCCCCGAAGACCTCAACGACCCGCTCGAGGAAGACCGCGACGTGATCGCGCCGCACCTGACCTGGCGCTACCCCGATCGCGTGCTCATGCTGATGACCGAAACCTGCAACATGTATTGCCGCCACTGCACGCGCCGGCGCAAGGTCGGCGAGGTCGACGCGGTCTTCAAAAACGAGATCGTCGACGCGCAGATCGCCGCGATCGAGGAACGGCCCGACATCCGCGACGTGGTGCTTTCCGGCGGCGACCCGCTGACGCTCAGCGACCGCCGCCTCGAGGCGACGCTGCGCCGCCTGCGCCGCATCCCGCATCTCGAGATGATCCGCATCGGCACGCGTTCGCCGGTGGTCAACCCGTTCCGCATCACCGGACCGCTGGTCCGCATGTTGCGCAAGTTTCACCCGCTTTATGTCAACACGCATTTCAACCACTACAAAGAACTGACGCCCGAGGCGATGGAGTCCTGCGCGCGCCTCGCCGACGCGGGCATCCCGCTCGGCAACCAATCGGTGCTGCTGCGCGGCGTCAACGACTGCACCTGCGTGATGAAAAAGCTCGTCCACGGCCTGCTGCGCGCGCGCGTGCGGCCGTACTACCTGTATCAATGCGACCTCTCGCGCGGCATCAGCCATTTTCGCACGAGCGTCGGCAAGGGCATCGAAATCATCGAATCGCTGCGCGGGCACACTTCCGGCCTCGGCGTGCCGACCTTCGTGGTCGATTGCCCGGCGGGCGGCGGCAAGGTGCCGCTGATGCCCGACTACCTGATCACCCGGAGCGACGACCGCGTCGTCCTGCGCAATTTCGAGGGCAAGATCACATCGTACAAAGAGCCGCAACTGGTGGAGTCGGTGCACGGCTACGACCCGGCGTGCAGCGATCCGAAATACAAGGTCCATTGGGGCCCGGCGCGGCTGATGCAGGAAAACCACCTCGCGATCGAGCCCAATTTCCGCAATCTCGACGAGTGAACCTGCTGCGCACGATCGCGGCCGAACCCGGGCCGCTATTCATCGTCGGCTCCTGCAAGAACGCCGGCAAAACCACGTTGCTCAACTATCTCCACGCGGAACTGCGCGGCCTGACCGCGGCGCCGCTCGGCCTGGCGACGATCGGCCGCGACGGCGAGGCGGATGACGCAGTGTGGCGCCATCCGAAACCGCCCGTCGCCCTGTACCCCGGCGCGTTGTTCGTCACCGTAGCGCCGGAACTGGCGAGACTCGGCGACGCCGCCGAACGGCTGGAGACGCTGCCGTTCGCCACGGCGCTCGGCGAGGTCGTGCTCGGCCGCGCGCGCCGGGCGGCGAACGTCGAGATCGTCGGCCCGGAGACGAACCGCCAGTTGCACGAGGCGATCGAGCGGTTGCGGGCGCGCGGCGCAGAGTTGCAACTGATCGACGGCGCGTTCGAACGGCGCACGCAGGTCGCGGAACGCGACGGCGCCCGGCTGGCGCTGGCCGTCAGCGCGGACATTGCGCCGACGCCCGCCGAGGCCGGGGCGTGGTTGGCAGTGCAGTGCGAAGTCTTTGGGCTCCCGCGGAAGGTCGCGGGATTCGGGATTCGGGATTCGGGATTCGGGACCGGACAATCCGCAATCCGCAATCCGCAATCCGCAATCACGCTGGGTCTCCACTGGCTCCCAGGCGCCGTCACCTGCGTCGGGCCGCTTACCGACGCGCTTCTGCCCGACGACCTCGACCGCTTCGCCGGCGTCGAACTTTTTGTGGATGACGCTACGAAGATATTTTTGTCGCCGCGCGCCTGGCGCCAACTGACGCGCGTCTGCCGGGGCGTCTTCGTCCGGCGGTCGCTGCGGCTGATTCTCGGCGCGGCCAATCCGTGCGGCCTGCTGCGCGAGTTTCCGCCCGTCGAATTTTTTGCCGCGCTGGCCGAGGCCTGCCCGCAACTGCCGCTGATCGATGTGGAGGCGGGGCTGCGGCGCGACCCGGCCGCCGCGACCCTCTAGCATCGGCGGCCGTATCGTTTTATGATTCGCGCGGTGGGGGCATCACGAGGAGAAACCGATGCGAAAATCCGTGCGTTTGCTCGCGTTGGCGGCGACGGCCGTCTTTTTGTGCAGCCTCGCGTCCTGCAACTACCTCAAGAAACATCTCGAAAAAAGCGAGACGATTTCCATCGACTTGACC
The DNA here is from genome assembly GCA_964534375.1 of uncultured bacterium. Taxonomy (GTDB): domain Bacteria; phylum Lernaellota; class Lernaellaia; order Lernaellales; family Lernaellaceae; genus CAZHPN01. Next base: position 72,448 of record CAZHPN010000004.1, read on the forward strand.
CAGAGTTGGACGCCGCTGTACGCCGTTGAAATCGGCGGCACGCCCTACACGGCGCTCTGCTCGGCGAATCCGATGACGGTCGACGACCTGGTCAGCGGCAGCAGTTACGCCTCGCTCTGGAGCGCGGTAAAAAACAATCTGACCGCCGTGACGGTGCTGGACATCGTCTATGCGACGGAGGCCAATCAGTCGGCCGGCGGTTCGGTGGATTTGTATTTGGTCGGTCAGATCCCCGCCGCGCTGCCGCTGCCCGGCGGCCTCAGCCTCAGCCAATTGGGCATCGACGCTTCCCAATGGGAAATCGTCAATGCCGACAACCTCAGCCAAGGCGATATGGTGGCGTCGTTGCCGATCCCCGCCGCCGGTTCGAACGTGCCCGAGTGGACCGACGGAAACTTCACCACCAACGGCCAATCGACGCTGGATGCGCAATTTCTGGACTACACGGGCAGTTTCGGCTTTTGCGTCCATCTGAACATGCCGACGCACGGGCTGACGAGCGCGACGCCCGATGTCAAATTCCAAGCGTCGACCGATGTAAAACTGACCTTCACCCCGTAAGCGCACCGAGGCAACACATGAACGGTCACCTCTTGTCCCCGGCCCCTGAAAAATTGATCGACGCGGACGGTCGCCCGGTGTTCGGCAATTTCGCCGGCGCCGTGCAAGACCTCAATCTCGCGGCCTTCGATTTCACTTCACTGCGCCGCCCGCCGTGGACGCTGACGCGTTCGTGGGCCCGAAATCTGCTGAAGCGCTGGCAGTTCGTCGGCGTCGTCGACGACGACCTCGTGTTCGGCGCCGCCGTCGTGCACCTGAACTATCTCAGTTCGGGCTTCGCCTACGTCTACGATCGGCGGACCGGCAAGATTATCGAGGGCAATATCAAGTCGCCGCTCGCCGCCAACACCCGTTTTTCGCCCTCGCCCGTCGGCGGCGCGACCGAAATTCACCAAGGCGGCCAGTCGATCGTGTTCGAAAACACCATCAATCGCGGCCGGCGCGAGGTCGATGTCTCGTTCGGAACCAAGCTGCACGCCAAGTTCGCGTACGACGAGATCGGTCCGGGCGTGACCACCTCCGTGCGGCAAGTGCTCTACGGCTTCAACATGTGCTACAAGAGCGTCGCCCTGCCCGCGGCCGGCACGGTGACGGTGGAAGGCGTCGAACGCAAGCTATCGCCCAATGCGCTGGCCCTGCTCGATTGGTCCGCGGGCACGCCGCCGCGCGAAACGATCTGGAACTGGGCCGCCGCGGCGGGCCGCGACGCCACCGGGCGCGCCGTCGGCCTCAATTTCGGCTGCGGGTTGAACGAGTACAGCTTCCACGAAAACACGCTCTGGCTCGACGGCGGCACGCAGATGGTCGGCGGCGTGTCGTTCGCATACGACGCGCGCAATATCCTCGGCGTGCCGTGGCGGCTCACCACCGCGGACGGCGAGGTCGACTTGACGTTCCGCCCCGACCACGAGCGCTTCGAAGACGTCAACTTCGGCCTGGTCGCGAGCCGGCTGCATCAGCCGTTCGGCCATTTCGTCGGCTCGCTGGCGATCCGCGACGAAAAACTCGATGTCGACCTGTATGGGTTCTGCGAAGAACATTACGCCCGGTGGTAGAAAAAAAGGAACAAGGAAAAAGGAAGAAGGAAAAAGTCTGCGGGCCGTCTCCTTTGCTTCCCTTGATCCACTAAGCGGCGGCTGGCGCCGTGAATCTTTTCCGTAACCGTTCCCGCACATCCGGATAGATAAACGCGAAGCCGATGCCCACGCCGAAGGAGGCGCAGCCGACCGGCTGCGACTGCCGGCCGTTGGTCCAGCTCGCCGCACAACCGAGGACGGCGAACTTGGTCGGGGTCGGTCGTCGTCAAGTACGAGGGATTGGTGAACGGTTGGCCCTTCGTCGCCTGCAGCAATTGCACGGTCGCCCCGCTCACGGGTTGCTGGCTGCTGCCGTCGACAATCGTGCTCGTCAGGTCGTCCGGGCAATCCGCCGGCGTCGTCGGGCCGAGGTCGGGGCTGAACGTCAAAGTCGCAACCGTGCCGCGAAGCGTTTCCGATTTCCCGACTGCACTCGTCATTGTTGAATGCCCGCCGGCCACTCGCCACCCAATTTCGGCAATGCCTCGTCGGGCCGGGCTGACCACTGGCCACCGGCCACAGCTCACGGTTCCCTGTTCGCCCGAGACCCACGCAATTTCGCCGCCCAGTACGCCTGCCGAACCGCGCCGGCCTAATACCCGTAATGGAGAATCCGGCCGTCGGCAGAGACGGCGAACACATCCGTCGGCGAGGCGCCCCAGATGGAAGTCACATCCGCTTTTTCCGTGCATGGCATCGGCGACCACGTGGAACCGTCAAAATGAAGAATCGCGCCGGCGCCGGGCTCATGGCCCAGTCCTCCGACGACAAAAACATCCGACGGCGAACTCTCCCAAACCGCTTCGAAATCAATGCCCGGTCCGCCGCCCGTGGCGCAGGACCACGACGATCCGTCGTAGTGAATGATCGCCCCGTCGTCGGGCGTCCACCAATGACCCAAGGCGAATACATTCGAAGCGGAGGTTCCGCCAACCCCCCAGTAATCCCCCCCGAACGGTATGCCCGCAACGGCCGACCAAGACGACCCGTCGTAATGAAAAAGCTGGCTGGAAACCGCATATACGTCCGTCGCCGAGGCGCCCCAAACGCTGGTAAACGCGCTTTCTGCCGAGAACCCGGCGTGCGTCGCCGCCCACGTCGAACCGTCGTAGTGCAGAATCGTTGCCTGGTCGCCCGCGGCGAATACGTCCGATGACGAACTTCCCCATACGGCCGACAAAATCCCGGCGTCGGGGCACGGTATCGGCGACCACGTCGCGCCGTCGTAATGAACAATCGCCGAGGGCGATGGCGTTTGGTCTTGGTCTCCCACGGCAAAAACATCCGTGGACGAAAGGCCCCATACCCCCCACAGCACCGCGCCCACGCTCGACATGATGGACCACGCCGAGCCGTCGTAATACAAAATTTCGCCGTCCAAACTGACCGTGAACACATCCGTCGCCGAAGCTCCCCAAATGCTTTCCAGGCCATTATTTGCCGGCACGTTCATCGCGGTCCAGGTCGGCGTGGCGTCGTCATCGTCATCGTCGTCGGACGTGGCGTCGTCGTTGTCGTCGTCGTTGTCGTTGTCGTCGTCGTCGCCCGAAACGTCGTTGTCGTCGTCCGCCGTCGCCGAATCATCGTCGTCGTCGCCGCCGAGCCGCGCGGCGGTTCCGCCGCCGCCGGAGCCGCCGCAGGTCACGAAAGCCAAAAAAAGAAACGCCGCTAACAGAAGAAACCATACGATTTGCGCCAACTTTTGCATGTCGCCGTTCCTTTGCGCAGCAGTTGCGGGTTGGTTCCCGCTTATTTCCGTCATTTGCCCGCGTAATGCAAGATCGTGCCGCCGTCGCCGACCGCCCAAACGTCGCTCGGCGACGAACCCCAAATTCCCAAAAGTCTATTCTTCATGGTTTCATACACAATCGACCATTCGATCCCGTCAAAAAAATAGACCCGTCCGGCAGCGACTCCGAACACAGCCGCCGGACCGGACGTCCAAAGGCTAACGAGTCCCCAGCCGTCTTTAGGGCCGGATTTCAACGACCATTTGACGCCATCAAAATGCAGTAGGCTGGCCCAAATGTCCTTCGCCGACGATGCCGAGATTATTGGCAGTCCGTATGTTTCTGGAACGGACTCACGCGCCCAGGTCTTACCGTCGAAACGGACGATGGCCACGTGGCGCGCAGCATCGCGCCCAACGGCATATATGTTTTCCGGGGGGGCGCCCCAGATGGCGTTCAGTCGCAATTCGTCTCCTTTTATTTGGTCGGGGCGTCGTCCCCAGGGCAACCCGGAGAAATAGCCGTAGACTCGCGAGATGTTTTGTCCGTCAAAATGCAATATTTCACCGCCATCCGCGCACGCAATGAAAAGGTCGTTCTTCGATGCTGCCCATATTCCCTTTTGCGCGTGCCACCATCCGGCCGTGTCTTGTTTGATTGAGAAAGGCACGAATTTGCCGCCGTCCAGGCGAAACAAATAAGGCGTCCATACCGGGGTGTCTGTACTGGTCTGCCGCGGCGGAACGTACCCGTGCTCTCGCGTCAGGCCCATTCCGTTATCCCCCTCGGTGAGCAAATAAACGTCCTTTCGAGAGGCGCCGACGATTTGTATTACGTCGTTCTTCGTCTCGGTTTCGACTTCCCGCCACTTTCTGCCATCGTAATGGAGAACAAAGCCCTCACGGCCGCCGACATAGATATCTGTCGCCGATGTTCCCCAAATGGTGTTTAACCCCCCCCCCGCCGCCGGCAAGTCGAAAGCGGTCGTGTCCACCTGTATCCATTGCCCCGGCAATTTTTTTCCCGGCGGATTCTCGCCGGCACGGGCGGTTGCCCAGCCCGGAAATATGGACCGGCCTGCTGCGAAAAGTAGCAAGATCGTGGCGATTGCCCAAGCCGCGCCGTTTTTTACGTGTCCCATATCAGTTACCCTCGGCCGCCATCTCGGCCTCGCGATTCTCGCACCAAACGGCAAATTCAGCCAAAGTCTCCGGCGACGTTGGCGGGGGTTCCGGCACGTTCACGCCGCAAGCCGGGTCGTCCCGCGGCGGCTGGACGGCACCCGGCGGGCCAATTGGTCCCGGATTTTCTGGAGTGATCCAGCTCGTGTTTACGACGAGCAAAACGCCGTTAGTAATATTGACCGAACCGCCCGGCTGGACGGCAATCGAAGCTGCATATCCATTGCCCGAAGCGTAAAGCCCAACGAACTGAATGTCCGTCGGCAACGGCCCTGCGTATGCCGCCTGATTGGCGTTCACGGCATAGTACGTTCCAGCTAACGGAGCGATCGTCCATGAGGGGTCCGTAGGGGGCAGCGTCGCTGGCGGCCGGCCGTTCAGCATGCCCTTGAGGATGCTCGTATAACAGGGTTGGGGCAGAGGCGCATTGGGGTTGTAAACTGCCTGGGCCCAGGTTGCCGCTTGCTGGTACACCATTGCACTTCGAAAATCTACGGACAATTCGTCGTTCACGTATGTCCCTATATCAAATGGTCCGCCGGCACCAGGATCGCCAGTCAAACTGAACATCCAGGGTAGCACGCTCTCTCCATCATCCCCGTAGAGCAGACCGATTTGGCCAGCCAAATACATCCACCACATAAATGCGTACGCGTAATGCTCAAAGGAACCGGAACCCCAATTCGTGAGCGACACCAATCCGTCCCTGAACCTGGAGTTATTATCGCTCAAGATACACCTAATATCTGCTCTCTGGTTCGGATACAGAAGAAACGCCGCCACTTCCGCGAACCCCTCTCTGTGATAATCCCATATAACGCGCTGCTGCGAATGGCCCCCGACAACATAATATAATATGTGATTATATTCATGCGCCGAGTCCGAAGGATTGAACGTTCCCGTCGGATTGAACTGTCCCTGGCCGACGTTCATATGAATTATTTCCGGTTTCCCTGGGTATGGGTCAAGGACGTAACCACCGGTATAACCGAGGGTATTTTCGCCCAAAATAATTACCCTGTCGCCGTTGCTGTCATTATTCGCCCCCCCGTCTGAGCCAAGCCAACGGGTATTCTCGCCATGGTAAATGTAATCGAACGCCCCCATCATATCTTCCACCCCGCCAGTGCCGCACATCGGAACGTTTGGCGTTGGTGTGTCATTGCGCGAGTCGTCATTTTGAATATATACGACGCTGTGAAGAGGCGCGTAAAAGCAACCCGACGACGGATCGGGGTCCGTACGCGTCGCATAAACCGATTTACGACCATTGGGCGTATTGGATCCGTGGTTCTTGTAGTCATTCGCTTCAAATATCGCTGTGTCGGCCGACCAGAACGGCTGCGACAACAACGAACTAATTCCGTTTTGCTGCGGGATCAATGTCGCGACGTATTGCACGCCAAGTTTCTGCACGCCTCCGGAGGTATCGTCGTTGCCGTCGTCGACAGTGTCGTCATCGTCAGGCGCCAACGTGGTCAAAATCACCGTGAGCTTTCCCGTGCTTGGGTCAATAGTGCAGTTCCCGGCGTCATCGTGATCAGCGCACATTGCGTCGATGACCGCGACCGTGCCGTATGGGGAAGACACGGAGTAATTTCTGTTGTTCTCAATTGCGTCATCGTGCGGATCGCCACTAAATAGGACATCGACTTCGCTCTGTGTCGGCGCCTTAGCCGCCGTAATCGTAATTCCGTTCCAATTCGGCGAAGCGTCGTCATCGTCATCATCGCCCGCGTCGTCCTCGTTGACTACGGTGTCGTCGCCGTCCCCCGAATCGTCCCCGTCCCCCGAATCATCGCCGTCCCCGGAATCATCGCCGTCCCCGGAATCATCGCCGTCGCCCGAATCGTCGCCGCCCGAGTCGTCGCCCGGGAAGGTGTCATCGTCGTTGTCGTCGTCGTTGTCGTTGTCGTTGTCGTTGTCGTTGTCGTTATCGTCGTCGTTGTCGTTATCGTCGTCGTTGTCGTTATCGTTGTCGTCGTCGTTGTCGTCATTATCGTCGTCGTCATCGTCGTCATCGTCGTCCGGCGACGCGTCGTCGTCCGCGCAAAGGAGGTCCGCGACGCAGGTGAGGATGGCATCGCAATCGCTCGGGTCAGCGTTCTGAACGCACTCGACGTCCAGGTAAAATAGCGAGACGTCCGACGACGTGCAGTCGGCTATGGCGTCGTCGATTGCGACCGGGTTGCCGTCGCTGCACAGCTCAAAATCGGAATCGTCGTCTTTCGCGGCGCCGCAGGCGTACACGAGGGCGTATGCCGTTTGGCATGCCGTCGCCGCCGCGTCGTCGTCAGGCGACGTGTCGTCGTCGGGCGAGGAGTCGTCGCCGACCACGGTATCGTCGCCAACGACCGTATCGTCGCCCCCCGAGTCGTCGCCGCCGCCCGAGTCGTCGCCGCCCGAATCGTCGCCGGAAGGGGCGCTGTCGTCGTCATTGTCGTCGTCGTTGTCGTCATCGTCATCTTGCGAGGTGTCGTCGTCGGGCCAGGAGTTCGGCACGCACATTCCTCCCTGGCACGTCCCCTCACCACCGGGGCCGTCGCCAAGACTATGTATCGTGCT
>CAZHPN010000005.1:0-75918 GCA_964534375.1 uncultured bacterium
GGCGTCAACGCCCGCAACGAATCGGCGCAGGGCGACGCCCGCGCGCAACGGATCGCGCAGCGCTACGGCAAGCCGATCACCGCCGGGTCGGACGCGCACGTCGAGAACCGGCTCGGCCGCGCGCACCTGCGCATCGAGCCGTTCGCCGATGCGGCGGAATTTCTGGCCAATCTGCCGCGCGCGCAGGCGTTGATTCGCCGCCGCGGCACGTTTGCCGAGAACATGGTGGATTACGTGGCGACCACCTGGCGTCGCTACCGCATGGGACTGAGGTTTATTTGAAAATCTCGGCGAGGAAATCCTTCATTTTCTGCCAGGAGTTCGCGTCGGCCGCCGCGTTGTAGGCCATGCCCTTCGACGGGTCGTCGCCGGCCTCTTTCATCGTAAAGCCGTGCACCGCGCCCGGATAGGCGATGAATTCGTACGCGACCTTCGCGTCGGCCATTTCCTTCTTGAACGCCGCGACCGCGGCCGGGCCAACGTGCGGGTCGTCGGCGCCGTGCAGCACCAGCAGCCGCGCCTTGATCGACCGCGCGTCGGCCGGGTTGGGCGTGTCGAGACTGCCGTGAAAACTCACGACGCCGGCCAGGTCGGCGCCGGAGCGGGCGAGTTCGAGGGCCGCGCCGCCGCCGAAGCAGTAACCGATGGCGGCGACGCGCTTCGGGTCGACCAGCGGTTCGGCTTTCAGGGCCGCCAGCGCCGCCGCGGCGCGCGCGCGCAACAGCGGGCGGTCCGCGCGGAACTTGCCCGCCGTCTCGCCGGCTTCCTTCGGCGTCGCCGGCCGCACGCCCTTGCCGAAGATGTCGGCGACAAACGCGACGTACCCCAACTCGGCCAACATCTTGGCGCGCCGCAGCTCATAATCCGTCGGCCCCATCCATTGATGGAACACCAGCACGCCCGGCCGCCGGGCCATCGAAGCGTTGTCGTAAACGACCTTGCCTTCCAGATCGGTTCCGCCTTGTTGGTAAACGACAGTCTTCGTCACGATCGCCGCGTGCGCGGTTCCCACGGCCATCATGGTCAAAAGTGCGGCAAACGCCAATGTCCTCATGGATTCCCACCTTATTTTTGTTGTGCGCGACGCCGTCCGCCTCCGAGAGAGACGTACAAGCCGCCCACCTTGCTCACCCACGAAAAATCATAATCATTAGCGGCGCCAGGGAAAGCCGGCCGAATGAGGGCCTTGTCGCCATCGCGTCACACCTTTAGATTCAAGACCGGATCGCTTGACGAGGCGGAGTTGATGATGTTGTCCAAACGTCTTGGCGCGTGCGCCGTATTGTTGGGCGCGTGCCTGCTCGCCGCCCCGGCTTTCGCGCCGAACTGCCGCGCCTGGACCTGGCTCGGCGGTCATCAAGCCGCAGCCGACAACGGCCCGACCGAGTTGCCGCCGCCAGCGCCCGCCGCGATCACCGCGGCCGCGCCCGTCGGCGACGACGATGTGTTCGGCGACGACACGTGCGGCCAGTTGCTGGAGACGATCTACGAGTACTGCCACTACAACCTGATCTTTACCCCTGGCCAACCCATATTCGGCCAGCAAGCCGAGACGATGTGCGAGAACAACGACCCCGCCAACGGCTGGGCGTGCCTGGAGGCCTGCAAGGCCGAGGCGACCACGTGCGCGGCGTTCTCCGACTGCACCCTGAAAACCTGCAATATCGCCGTCCAGCAGCAGCCGTCGGGCGGCTCTTCGTCGTCCAGCCGCACCGGCTGCGGCTCATAGCCTGGCGGACGGCGGTCGGGTTCCCAACGTACCCGGCGCACGGGGCGACCCCCGGCCCGTTCGCCGGCGAGGTGGTGACCGACCTGAAGACGCGGCCCGAGGGCGTGCGGGTTAAGCACCGGGTCAATGCGAATTGGCTGAAGATGTACGACAGGCAAGGCCGCGTGCTCCGCACTGGACCGCTTGTCGCGGCCCACCGCCTGGCATCACTGCCGTTGCCGCGGCTTGAACCTGGGAGGCGACGACGCGCCCCTCCTGGCCGTGATCACGCGCGGCGAGTTCGTGTCCCACGGCTGCCGCAACCGCGACTTGGGAACCCATCAGTATGGCCCGCCCGCGAGCGACCGGAGCGAGGAAAAGAGGCGCTCCGTCCGCGTCTCGCGCTTGCTCCGCCTCTTGCGCGCCCATCATCTCAAAAAAGATCCGATGCTCCCATCACTGCGATTTGACCAGCAACGGCCGCCTGGCGCTCCTCGCGTTGTCCGCCGCGCGCAACGCCAGCCCGCGTAAATTGGCGGAGCTAGCCGCGTAAAATCTTTGCACCAGAACAAGAAACAAAGGGATAGTCGTACAGATTTCTTAGCGCGGCCGTTCGGGCCGCGACCAAAGGAGTTTTTTCACCGCGAAGACGCAAAGGACGCAAAGACTGGCAAGGCTAGCGCCCTTCTCATCGCGCTCTTCGCGTCCTTGCGGTAAAAAAACCAGAAATACACCGCCGAGGACGCAACGCGGCCACCCGCGGCAACCAATTAATTTGCCACGGTGCAAAGAATTTCGCGGTTATGCAGTGCAGATTTCCGTCGTTGATTGACGGCGGCGCGGTCGTGATGCGGCAATTTGCTTTGGGCGGAAATGCGGGGTACGGTTGCCGCAACCAGCGAGGAATTTATGCCATGAACGAACATTCTTCCCCGGTTGCGCCGAGTTGGCTGCGCTTTCCGGCCATGTGCGCCGTTTTCGCCGTCGTCTGTTGCCTCGCGGCCTGCACGCCGTATCACTTCACGTCGGCGACGGCCGTGCCGATCACGGGGGACGCCGTGCCCGAGCTGAGCAGCCTGGATCACACGATGCAGAGCCTGATGTTGTCGTATGACATTCCCGGGGCGTCGCTCGCTGTTTCGTACAAAGGCCGGCTCGTGTACGCGCGGGGCTTCGGCTACGCCGACCAGAGCACGTCGTCGTTCGTCCAACCGACCAGCACGTTCCGCCTCGCCAGCGTCACGAAAGTGATCACCGGCATGGCCGTTTCCAAGCTCATCGAGGACGGCCAACTCAGCCTTGACGATGTCGTGTTCGGCCCCGACGGCATTCTGAACGACGAGATCTATCAGAATATCCAGGACCCGCGCGTGCTCGACATCCAATTGTGGCATCTGCTGTCGCACACGTCCGGGTTCCCGGGCGAAGGGGCCGGCGATCCGCAATACGACTACGTAACCATCGCCGACGCCATGGGCGCGACGCCGCCCGCGAGCAACGCGACGATTCTGCAATACGTGCTTTCGCACATGCCGCTCGTGTTCGCGCCGGGCGCGCAATATCTCTATTCGAACGTGGGCTACAACGCGCTGGGCCGGATCATCGAGAAGACGACCGGCCAGACGTACGAAAATTACGTCCGTTCGCTGCTGGCGCAGATCGGCGTCACGGATATGTTCATCGCCGGCAGCCTCGAAAACGAACGCCGCGACGGCGAGGTGATTTATTACGATATGCCGTATTGCGTCGGCGACATGTACGACGGCTCGGGGCGGCAGGTTCCCTGTTCGTACGGCACGATCTATTTTCCGACGATCGACTCGCACGGCGGCTGGATCGCCTCGCCGATCGACCTGTTGAAGTTCACCGCCGCCATCGACGGCTTCGGGAATCGCCCGAGCCTGCTGACGGCCGACACCATCGACGCGATGAAAGAAATTCCGGCCGGCATCACGGGCGCCCACGCCTACAACGGCTGGGGCATCGACGCGCACGACAATTGGTCGCACGCCGGCGCGCTGACGACGGGCACGGCCTCGCTCGTGTACCGAGGCTCGGATCAAATCGAATGGGCGATCGTCTTCGACCGGCTGCCGATGCGGCTCAATGGCGGCATGCAGGCGATCACGGCTTTCTTCAACACCATCACGGGCATCACGACGATCCTGGAGTCGACGGCGGCCTGGCCGGCGACGGATTTGTTCAATCAGTAGGCTGCATCGATAAATTCGGCATCGCGAAGAATCGCGCGCCGGCACAACGCCCGCGAAGCGTCACGTTGAAGCTGTGAGAGCGCCCTTCCGGGCGCGATCCGAGAAAACGCGCCGCGAACGGCGCGCTTACATTGTCTCGATTCCCGCCGCCGCCCTCGCGGGGGGCAGGCTCTCCGCGGGAATGACGAATCGAGGGGCGAAGCCGCATGATCGCGGGGCACGCCGTCGTTCGTGAAACACCGAGAAAATCGGCAGTCTCCGAAGGTCGTTCTGGTTCCAGCAGGATGGCCAACCATGTTTATATTTCACACACATCAGACGGCTGGCGACAGAAACGGAGGCGACGCAAATGAAAGCGGCCATTGCAGTCGAAGCGGGCAAGCCGCCGGTCTATGGAGATTTCAAAGAGCCTGTTCCCGGCGACGGCGAGGTACGCGTCAACGTCACGACGGCCGCGCTCAGCCCGCTGGTGAAAAGCCGGGCCGCCGGAACGCACTACAGTTCCGCGGCGGAATTGCCGCTCGTGGCCGGGGTCGACGGCGTAGGCCGCCTCGATGACGGCCGCCGCGTGTATTTCTTCCTGCCGGCGCCGCCGTTCGGCAGCATGGCGGAACGGACCGTGGTGAGATCCGGGCAATGTGTGGCGTTGCCGGATGGTTTGGACGACGTAACGGCCGCCGCGATCGCCAATCCGGGCATGTCGTCGTGGGCCGCCTTGAAGGAACGCGCGAAGCTCGCCGCGGGTGAGACGGTGCTGGTGAACGGCGCCACGGGCGCGGCCGGCCGCCTGGCGGTGCAGATCGCGAAACACCTCGGCGCCGGGAAGGTCATTGCGACGGGCCGGAACGTCGAGGTCCTGAAATCGCTCGCGGGCCTCGGCGCCGATGTCACAATTCCGCTGGTTGAAGACGGCGACTCGCTGGAAGAGGCTTTTCGGGCGCAGTTTGCGGTCGGGATCGATATTGTCGTCGATTACCTCTGGGGCCCGAGCGCCGAACGGCTGCTGATCGCGGGCGCCAAAGCCGGCAAGGACGCGCCGATCCGCTTCGTCCAAGTCGGCTCCGTCAGTGCGCCGGTCATCACGCTGCCGAGCGCGGCGCTGCGCGCCTCCGGCATTCAACTGATGGGCAGCGGCATCGGCGGCGTCCCGACGAATCGCCTGGTGAAATCGATCGACGATTTGCTGCAAGCGACCGCGACGGGCCGGTTCACGATCGCCGCCAAAGCCGTCCCGCTCTCCGCAGTCGAAGAGAACTGGTCAACGGCCGAAAACATGCCGCGCATCGTGTTCACGGTGGCCTGACGACGGCGCCGCTCTGCCGCATAGGTTTCAGATGCTGCGACGATCGCCGCGCTACGGGTTATTTTTTCGGCGCGTCGTCGTCCGGGTGGTAGTGCTCGGCGCGGAATTTCTTGGCCATCGCCTGCGAGCCGCCGTAATCCGCGCCGACGGCGAGGGCCTTGTCGTATTCGGCCACCGCCAGATCGGGCTTGTGCAAGGCGTCGTAACACATGCCCGTGAAGATATGCGCCCAAGTGTCGGTCGTCGGCTTAAGGCTGCCGCCCTTGCCAGCGATCGAGCGCTGCATCATCGGAATCGCGTCTTGATAACGCTTGAGGCCGAAATACGCCTGGCCGAGCAGGAACAACTTCTGGCTGTCGTCCGGCGTCTTTTGCACTGCATTTTCGAGCCCGCGCATGGCTTTGTCCAGCATGCCGATTTCGAGGTATGAGGCGGCCAAATGCTCTTCCGCCAGTTCCGACGCTGTCGCCAGGTCGGCCCTTTTTTCGCCGAACACGAAAAAACCCGCGTCCACCGTCTTGGCCGCAAACCCGGTCAACTTGATGCCGAACGGCCAGGCGTTCGAACCGCCGGGCTGCATGAAATTGAACGTCTGGGACACGCCCGTCTTTTTCGAAACGATCGCAATGTTCTCGCCGGCGAAAACCTCAAGCCGATTGGGATAAAGATTGCCGTAAAGGAACGCCCAATCGGAACCGGCGAAGCCGCGCGAAACCATGAAGTTTTTGACCTGCTCGGGGCTCTCCTGGCCCTTCGAGCCGTTCTTGACGAGTTGCGCGACGGAGGTGTCGACGGGGACCCACCCGTACGGCGGCAGAAAAATCTCCGCCCACATGTGACCGCCGCCCTGAAACCAGTTGGCGGCTACGCCGCGCGCCGGCACGCCGAGCGAGCGCATCATCGCGATGTAGATATGACTGAACTCGCCGCAATCGCCGCGCAGCCGCGGGAAACATTTGACGACGCCGCGCGATAGGACGTCCGGGTAATCGTAGGTGAGGTTCTCGACGACCCAATCGAAAACGAGCCGCCCCTGCCGATACGGGTTGGTTTCCGCGCCGACGATTTCCCGCGCTTTTTTCGCGATCTCGGGCGTGATTTCGACCCACGGCTCCGAGACGGTGAAGCGCCGGGCCTCGGGCGAATCGGCCGCCGCCCGCTGCACTTTCTGCGGATCGATGTGAAACACGACCGGCGTGTTTTCCACCGTGAAGTCGTAGTGAAAAACGAGCGACGCGCCGGGCAGCGGATTGTTGACGACCCACAGGACGACGCGATTGCCCGCCACGGGGTCTTCGATGATGTCCGCCGGCGGCGGCACGATCTCGCCGATGCTGACGTGCTGGCCCGGCCGTTCCAGCGGCAACGCCGCCCACAGCGTCACGCTCGCCGGCTGGCCGGGCTGCGTGGCGATATTGTCGACAACATACCAATACCGGCCCTCGTGGCGGCTGCCCGCGGCGGCGCCGGCCGTCTCCGGATCGGACGCCGCGGACGCCGCGCCAGCGACCATCGCCAAGACCGCCGTCGCCCACAGCGCCGCGCGCACGAAATACGTGGTTCTGCTCATGATTGGCCTCCGTTAAATATTGCGACGATGACGTTCTTACGTGAAGGCCGCCAAGATTTCAACGGCTGACATATCTCGCCGTCGCAGTGGGCCCCGCGATAAAAGGATGAAATTCCGGCCGGACAGCCAGCGACTCGTCAGCCGGCGGCATTCATCTCGCGGCGGACATATTCCGCGAAGGTGGTCGGCGGGCGGCCGAGCAACCAGGTCAACACATTGGCATTTCCGAAGATCCCATGGCGGCCATAATATTCGAACAGCCGCCGCATGCCGTCTTTTTGGTGATCGCCCGACGCCGCGATCGCGCCGAACGACAAGAAGTTCTCGAGCGGCAACCGTCGCGCCTCGACGGGGCGGCCCGACTCGCGGCTGATGACGGCCGCCAACTCGACGCCGGACAAATGATCGTTCCCGCACAGTTCGTACGTGGCGCCGAAGTGCCCGTCTTCCGTCAGCGCCTTGACCGCGACCTCGGCCGCGTCGGCGAGATCGACGTGGGACAGCCGGCGGTCGAGATCGATCATCTGCCACAGCACGCCGCTCTGAACGACGTCGCGAACGCGAATGTTCTGCATGTAGTGCATCGGCTGCAGCACCGTGTAATTCAAACCGGACTCGAGGAGATGTTCTTCGACGGGTAGTTTCGCCCGGTGATTGACCAGCGCGCCGAGCTGCGGGTGGATGACGGAAAAGTACACGAAGCGTTCGACCTGCGCCGCGACCGCGGCGTCAATGACCGCCTTCCCCATTTCGGTCTCGTGCGGGTGGAACGGCGGGCCGACGTGCACGACGGCGCGCACCCCGGCCATCGCTTTCGCGAGCCCCGGCGCGTCGAGCAGGTCGCCGGCCATGACTTCCTCCGCGCCCAGGCTCTTCAAATCCGCGGCGTCCTGCGTATGAACGAAGGCCCGCACTTGTTCGCCGACGGCCGCGAGCTGCGGGATGACGTGCCGGCCGGTCTTGCCGTTCGCAGCCGTGATCAGAATCATCAGATCTCCCTCCGCTGTTTTGTTTTCGGCAAGTTAGTCACTTTCAGCGCCGATGGAAAGACTTCGCGCGTGGAAACGCCGCGCCGTCGCGGGCGAAAACGCGTCCGAAAGGCGCCCCGACATCGTCCAATCGAGGCCGAACTAGTGGAATCAGCAACGGTTTATTGCAAATAGTAATCGGTTGCATTTTTATCTTGATTTTTGCTGCCGAGCTGTCGTACCATGCATTCGTCGCGCTTTTCATGTGAGGGTCTTCTGGAATAAGGAAGGCTTGGACATGAAACGAGCGCACTGGTTACTGCCTCTCGGTGTCTTCCTCGTCATACTTGCGTTGAGCGGCGTCAGTCACGCCGGCGTCGCCAGCCTGCACAGCGGCTTCGCGAC
Source organism: uncultured bacterium (assembly GCA_964534375.1). Taxonomy (GTDB): domain Bacteria; phylum Lernaellota; class Lernaellaia; order Lernaellales; family Lernaellaceae; genus CAZHPN01. The sequence continues at coordinate 8,168 of CAZHPN010000005.1, forward strand.
CTACCAAAGCAACGAGGGCTGCAGCGGCGACGACGACGACGACAATGACGACAACGACGACGACAACTCCGACGACGACGACAACGACGACAACGACAACGACGACAACGACGATAACGACAACGACGACAACGACGATAACGACAACGACGACAACGACGACGACAATGACGCAGCGCCGAATTACTCGCCGAGCGTGAGATTCGGCGTCACCGACTTCGACTACTACTACGACCTCGGCGGCTACACGGGCGCGGTCTTCTACGCCGACCAACTCTGGGTCGCCAGTCACGTGCAACTTGGCATTATCGGCACGTGCGACGACGGCACGCTGCAGACGTGGCAGCAAATCGCCAAGGACAACCCCGTGGGCACGTGGCTCAACTGGCGGCCGCCGCAGGTTTACTACACCTACGAAGCCACCGGCACTTGCGCCGCGCCGACAATCGGCCCGCAGTACCCGGATTGGGCGACAGACACCGCGGACTTCAACGGCTTCCTCGCGGCCTATCCGGAATATGGCGACGGCGAGACCTGCTTCCTGCACGCGCAAAACGACGGCCAAATCCAGGCCACGTGGCAGCCGATGGGCAACTGCCCGATCGTCATCCAGCAGCCGGGTTTGGACGGCAGCGCCAACGGCGTGATGAAGGCCGCGCGCATTCAAACCCTCATCTGGGACGGCTACTCGTGGCTGTTCGACATGAATTCGGCCTGCGCGCAGCAGTACACCTCATGGCGGACGCTGCAAGATATTCAAACATTGGGCTTCAACGGCGAAGGCTTCGACAATCTCGGCAGCCCGCCCGAGGACGGCTACAGCATTCCGGTGCTCTTGGACCCGATCAACATCATGGAAATCCCGGCCGATGAACAAACCTCGCAAGCCGGGTTGGACACCTACTGGCAGAATGCGGTGCACTCGTTCCTGGTGGGCGTCCGCGCCAAAACGGTGGCCGTGGAACCGAACGCCCAGTTCGTCTTCAACGGCGCCAGCTACTGCAGTTGGAGCGGCTCGAACGCCCGCATCGCCGCCCTGGCGACCGAGGGCGTCGGGGTCTGGTGCGAAGAGGCGCTGACCTACCCGGTGTGGGGCCCGTTCGGCACCTCCGATCGGCAACAGACGATGATCACGCTCTCCCAGGCGCTGAACGCCGAAGGCAGCTATCTGGCGTTGGAAACGTTTTACAATTCGGGCAACACCAACCCCGATCCGCCGGAGACCCTGTTCTATCTGGCCGCGTATTACAACTTCAAGAACGGCACGGATGCGTTCATCGTGCGGCCGACCTGGTCCACCTACTCGCCGATGGAGGACTGCACGTGGTCCGACATCTTCTCGCGCGACATCGGTTCGCCGACCTGTGACTCGACGGCCGGCGCCAACGGCATCTTCACCCGCAGTTATCAAAACTCGCAGGGCATGCAGACGTTTGTGCTGGTTCGCGCCGACGGCACGAACGCGACGGTGGACTACACGCTGACGAAAGATTACTGCAGCGTGAACTCGGACAATTCGCTGACGGCGATGCCGGCGGGGACGATCTCCGTTCCCAGCGGCCTGGGACTCATTCTGATCGTGAATGGCGCCGGCGGTGTGAGCTGCTGATGTTTTGAACACGCGCCGCCGACGCCGTCGGCGGCGCGTGACTTGGTCAAGTTGGCTGCGTGGTAGGGGCTCCGCTTCGGTCGATCGGCCGGAACGGGGCCCCGACGTTTATGGAAATAACGACGCGCGCCCAACTCACGGCGAGAGCGGCTCATCGGCTTGACGCCCTGGTCCCAACCAGCGTATATTTTCCCCGTCGATCATGTTTCTTGAAAATGTCGACCGCCTCGGAGAGAGGCGCGACTGGACAAAACGGCAATGAATTGGACCAGCGCAAACTGGCGACGACAAGCGGGCTTCACGGCGATCGAGGTCGCCGCATCGGTGTTGTTTATCTCGGTGCTGATTGCCGTGCTCGTGAATCGAATTCTCCCCCACGTCCAAAAGCAGATCGATATCTTGGCGGCGCTCGACCAGATCCGCCAATTGCAAAAACAAGCGATGCTTCATTATCTCGACAAGAATGCGGCGCCGGATGCCACAACCGTGAACGCCTTATTCGGCGACGGCGACGAAGGCAAGTCCATCGCCGGTAAGTTCAGGATCTTCCGCGTTTTCAATGACCACTACCCCCCGCAGCAGGCAATCAACGGATACCGGCCGGAGAACTACATCATTTGCAGCACCTATCCACTCCCCGGCGCGGCATATGTTTATGCGTTGGACGATGTGCCGCCGCAGGTCGCGGCCGCCGGAACCGATCCCGTGGGCGAACGCCGGTGCGGCACGGACATCGGCCTCGCCGACGCCGAGTGAGACAAATTTCCGTCGCGGATTGCCGAGCAGATGGCCTGGATTGAGACGCCTTGGGGGCGGATCGGCGCCCCGGACGATATTCCGCTGGAGTTCGCCTGCGAGCGTTGCGGAACCTGCTGCCGGGCGTTCTTCCTCAGCGTGACCGACGAAACGCTTGCCGAGTGGCGCGACCGGCTCGACCGCGGCGACGCGGCCGGCCTGCCGCCGGATCTCGATGCCGTGCTGGAATTGTTCACCCCGCTGGCCGAGCCGCCGCCGACCCCCGAGGGCTCGTGGTACGCCTGCCGCGCGTTCGACCCGGACCGCAACCTGTGCCGCCTCGTGGCGGAAAATCCGGTCCGGCGGCCGCAGGCGTGCTTCGCGTTTCCGTATGTCTACGACTGGGCGTCGCTGCACGAGGTTCCGTATCCGAATTGCGGGATCGTGCGGCGCACGGTGCGGCATCTGGGCGGCCGGCTCGGGGCGAATTTGGCGAGATCCGTTTTCAACACAAAGGGCACGGAGGAAGACACAGAGAGCACAGAGACTATTGACTATTGATGTGATATCTGGGGGTTGATTTTTTCAGAGCGAAGACGCCCCTCGACGCCGATCGGGGCAGGCCCCGACCGCCAAGCCCGAACCCCGAATCCCGAATCCCGAACCCAGTCCTCTACGATCTCTGTGCCTCTGTGGTGAAAAATTATTCTCCGCAGTATAGCTTTTGGCGGCGCCTAATTCAGCCGGCGGAAAAATCGCTCGATCTGAAACTGCACCGCGCGGGCGCCCTCGGCGGTTGCCGCCATCTCCGCCGGGCGTTGGTTTTCAAGCGCCGGATTCGGCGTGTTCATCCAGGTGGCGGCGGACGCCGCGGAACCGCCGAAGACCGCGGCGAGCATCTCCAGGCTCTCCAGCGACAATCCGGGGAATTTGATTTTCAGATCCATCAGGGCGTCCTGTCGGACGCGCCAACGCGAGTCGTCGTCGCGATAGCGCTCGCCCCGCCGGTCCAGGAACCGTTTGACTTCGAGAAAAAACTCCGCCCGCAGAATGGCGGCGACGGCCTGCATGCTGGTCATGGATCCTCTCCCTCTCCTCGCTCGTTCTCAATGTAACCCCGAATCCAGGCCAATGCGGCGCGGCGAAGCCGCCGGGATCGTTGAAAAATCGCCGGGTTGATGATACTGCTTTGCTCCGGCGTCGCGGCGACGGGGTGGGAATCGGCCCGGCCGGGCCGCGCGCGCGAGAGGCTTCGAACGACGTGAAAGTACTGACGCGCTGGCTGTGGCGGCTGGCGCCGTATGCGATCGTGCTGCTGCTGGCGGCGATCGAGACGGCGGCGATCGTCTATTTTTGCGACGGGAAATTCTTTTACACGCTCGACGATCCGTACATTCATTTGGCGCTCAGCGACAACATTTTTCACGGCCACTACGGGCTGAACGCCGGCGAGTTCTCGTCGCCGTCGTCGTCGATCCTTTACCCGTTCCTGCTGGCGGCGACATCGCCGCTCTGGCTGCACGAGTACGCGCCGCTCGCCGTGAATTTGCTGGCGATGCTCGCGACGCTGGCCATGACCCTGCAACTGCTCGCGCGCGCGGGCCTCGCGAGCCTCGACCGGCCGCTGCGGCGCGCGCTGCTCGCCGTGGGATTCATCGTCTACACCAACACCTTCGGCATCGTTTTCACGGGCATGGAGCATTCGCTGCAATTCGCGCTGGCGATCGCCGGCGCGACCGGCTTGATCGTCTTCTTAGAGGAAGACCGCCTGCCCTGGCGCTTGCCGATCGCGATCGTCGTCGGCCCGCTGGTGCGCTACGAGGCGCTGCCAATGTCGCTGGCCATGCTCGGCGTGCTGGCGACGCTGCGGCCGCGCACAGCCGTCGCGTTGCTGTTCGGCATGGCGTTGCCTCTGGCCGCCTTCAGCGCGGCGCTGCACTACCTGGGTCTGCCGCTCCTGCCCGGGTCGATCCTGGCCAAGGTCGATTTTGCGGGCATTTTGGCGAACCCGCGCGAACGGTGGGAAGTGGCGCTGCGCAAGGCGAAGTTCCTGGAAGGGTTGTTCGTCGTGCTGCTGGCCACGCAGTTGTTCAAGAGCCTGCGGACGATTCCGGTGAGGCTGATCCTGCTCGTTTGCCTGGCGATGGCGGCGGCGCACCTGCTGTTCGGTTCGTACGGCGGCCTCTTCCGCTACGAGGGCTACGTGCTCGTCACCTGGGCCGCGTTCGCCGTTTACTTCTATCGGCGCTTTCTGGCGGCGCTGCTCGACAACCGCCGCTTGGCGACCGCCGTGACGCTGGCGGCCGTCGCCGCGCTGCCGCTGGGCTGGTTCATCAACTTTCCGGCGATCGTCAACCCGCTGGCCGCGCGCAATATCTACGAGCAGCAATATCAGATGCACCGTTTCGCCGTCGATTTTCACCACGGGCCGCTCGCCGTCAACGACCTGGGCTGCGTCGCCTATGACAATCCGTATTACGTGCTCGATTTGTTCGGTCTGGGCTCGGAGACCGCGCGCGTCGGCCGGCAATCGGGGGCGCCCGAGTGGATGCAGCGGCTGGCGGCCGAAAAGCACGTCACCGTCGCCGCGATCTACCCGAACTGGTTCGACAACAAGCTGCCGCCGATGTGGACGCCGCTGGCCCGGCTGAAGCTGAGCGGCAAAAAAATCAGCGCCGCGGGCGCCGCGGTGACGTTCTATGCGACCGACCCCGCCGCGAGCGGCGCCCTGTTGCAGGAATTGGCCGCGTTCGCCGCGACGCTGCCGGCCGGCGTGGCTCTCGAATTCCTCGGCCCGCCGGGCCCGCCCGCGCCCGCGGTTCCGAGCGGCGGCCTGGCCGTCTAACGGCCCGCGAGGAAGTTGCCGTGTTCGTCCGTCCGGATTTGGTCCTGCTGCACGCGCCGAGCGTTTACGACTTCCGGAAGTCGACGATTCTCTACGGGCCGATCTCCGATGTGATTCCCTCGATGCCCGTGTTCGAGATGTACCCGGTCGGCTTCACGACGATCGCCGAAGCCCTCTTGTCGCTCGGCTTCGAAACCCAGGTCGTCAACCTCGCCGTCAACATGCTCGCCTCGCCCGACTACGACGCCGAGCGCGCGATCCGCCGGCTGCGGCCCCGGCTCGCCTTCGGCGTCGATTTGCACTGGCTGCCGCACGCGCACGGGGCGGTCGAAGTCGCGCGGCTCGTCAAGAAACATCACCCGGGCGCGCCGGTGCTCGTCGGCGGCTGGGCGGCGACGTATTTTCACCGCGAACTGATCGGCTACGACTGCTTTGATTATGTGTTTCGCGGCGATTCGACCGAGATCCCGGTCGGCATGCTGATGCGCGCGCTCGCCGACGGCGACCTGTCGCCGGCGCGGCTCGCGGCGATTCCGAACCTGACCTGGAAAGACGGCGCGGGCGCGGCGCACGTCAACGACCTGACCCATACGCCGGCGACGCTCGAGCGCTGCGGCAACAACTATCTCAACATGTTCCTGATGAGCGTCAAATTCGGCTCGATCGCCGCGCAGATTCCGTTTCACGATTGGTGGAGCTACCCGATCACGGCGGTGATGACCTGCCGCGGCTGCACCCAGCATTGCGCGATCTGCGGCGGCGCCGGGCCGGCGGTGCGCGGCTACGCGGCGCGCGAGCGCACGGCGTTTCGGCCGGCCGAGTTGATCGTCCGCGACGTGGCGCGCGTGGCGCGGTACACCAGCGGCCCGATCTTCCTCATCGGCGACCTGAACCAGGCGGGCGAGGAATATGCGCGCGTCGTGCTCGACGGCCTGCGGCGGCATCGCGTGCGCAACAACCTGATTTTGGAGTTGTTCGACGGCGCGCCGCGCGAGTTTTTCCGGCGCGTGGCGGACGCGGCGCCGCATTTCAATTTCGAGATGAGCCCGGAGACGCACGACGAGGCGATCCGGCGGCGCGGCGGCAAACGTTACGGCAATCGCGAATTGCTCGACTCCGTCGCCGGCGCGCTGAACGCCGGCGCCGGCAAGTTCGACATCTATTTCATGATCGGCCTGACAGGCCAGTCGCCGGCGTCGGTGATGGACACGGTGGAATGGGCGGGCGAGCTGATGGCGCGCTTCGACGAGCGGCTGGCGATTTTCATCAGCCCGCTGGCGCCGTTTCTCGATCCGGGCTCGCTCGCTTATGAAAACCCCGACGCTTTCGGCTACAAAATTCTCTTCAAGGATTTCGCGTCCTACCGCACGGCGATCGCCGCGCCGACCTGGAAGCAGGCGCTGAACTACGAAACCGCTTGGATGACGCGCGACGAGCTGGTCGACGTCACCTACCGCGCCGCGCGACGGCTCAACCGCCTGAAATTCGAACGCGGCCGGCTTGATCGGGCGACCTGGCAATATGTCGACGAACGCATCGGGCGGGCGGTGGACCTGATGGCGAAGTTCGACGAGCTCCTCGCGGCCGGCGACCCGGAATTGCTGGCCCGCGAACGCGCGCGCCTGAAAGACGAGGCCGACCGCGCCAGCGCCGACACGGCCAACGCGCCGCACGAAATCAAATGGCGCGTGCTCGGCCGCAATTTCCACTACGGCGCGATTTTGCGCGACCTGCTGCTGGGGCCGAAAATATAGACGTGGCCGACATAGAAGGCGCTTTTTTTTTGACAAATCATGGAAAAAACCGACTCCCGGTCGTAGATGCTCGGCCGTCGAAATGGTCGGCATGAATAGCGTACAACCCCATGGAACCAAAAAGGAGGCCGGTCCGAGGAAGATTGCAACGTATCGGGGGATTGATTTGCACGTGGCGTCCTCGTCGTTGTACGGCGTCGCCTCGTCGGGGGAAGTCGTGCTCAGCGCGAGCGCGCCGAACGCCTGGGAGGCGCTGGACGTGGCGCGGCAACGTTGCCCCGGTCGGATCGTGGCGGCGGTGGAGGCCGGGTGCAACTGGCCGTGGCTGGTCTGCGGCTTGCTCAAGCCGGACAACCGCAGGCCGCCGGTGCGCTCGCTGTTCGGCACGACCGGTCACGCGTGGCTGGCGCAGGTGGAGCTGCCGGCGCCGTTCCGGAGCACGTTGAACGGGCCGGCTGGCGGTCGAGGCCGAGGCGTCTCGGCAAATCGAGGGCTACGAGAAAGAGGCGAAGATGATGTTGGGACGCAACCTGGCCGCGGCGGTTCGGGCGATGACCGTCCGCGGGGAGGATTTTGTGGTGAATCGTTTCGTCCGGCGCGCCGCCGCAGCGGCGTGACCGCACCCGGAGAACGACGCCCGTGGCGGAGCGCCTTTGATCCTTGAGCCGTCGCCCGGCGACGAGTTCCCTGACAGATGTTAACGCGCACGGGATATGCAAAAAGCGGCACAACCCGCAACAACGCGGGATAGCCCGAAAAACAAACGACTAATTGCAGCGACGGGAGCGCCGGGCGTTTCATGAGGTTTGCAAAAAACGCGGAGCAAACGGCCCGGGCGGAGCATGTGGTTTGAAAAAACGGCGGGACGCATGGCAGGCGCGCAAGCGAGCGCAGATAAAAGAAAAAGAGCGAGTGTTAGGATGCGGGCACCGGGAACGGTGGCCCAGGAAATCAACTCGGTTGGGCCAAAAGTCGGGCCACCGACTTAAGTAACCGATAAATAAAGCGAATGAGTAAAAACACGTTTTTTGCTCTGGCCCGAGTCAAAAAAATGGCGTTTTAGTTATCCGAAAGCCCAGCGGGCGCAATGATCCGGTCACATGACGCGAAACAACCAGATCAAAACGATCACGGCCGCCACGATAACCACGACCGAGAAAACCGTAGGAACTGTCTTGTTGGGGTTCATCGTCCGCCCTTTTCGCCGGTCGCCAGATAGAAGCGTTTTTCATCATGCGAGGGAAGAAGATAGATCGTGACGATCGCGCCGTCGGGAGAAAATCCGGCAAACTCAAAAAACCGGCGAAAATTTTTCCGCCAGATTTGCGCGCCGTTCTCGATCGCGACCAGCGAACAACTGGCCGGCCCCGAAACCTCTTCGGCGAGGATTATTCCGCTATTGGAAACGGCGCGTGCCCCGACCTTTTTCAGCGACGCGCGCCACAGAAGCTTCCTTGATCGCATTTCATAAAGCGCGACAGTTCCGCGGTTCCCCATGCTGCCGCCGATTATCCGAAGGACCGCGAATTGGCCGTTCGGCGATTTTGGAGCCCTTTCGATCGAGGCGGCTTCCAACATGAGCCCCAGTTCGAACGTGTCGTCTGCCTTCATGAAGTTTTCCTTCGTTCGTTTCTTCGAACGCGATTTTGCCGTCGTCGATCTCTGGCTGCCAAGCAACACAGCAATGAAACGCAGGATGGATTTCCAGCCACTGCGCTTCATTCCCTCCCCCACCACCAAACCACGCGGCCGATCAGCGCCGCAGCGATCTCGTCATCCTTGAAGGTTGCGATCTCGCCCGAACTCGCATTGTCGGGCCGCGCGATCCACACGTTTTTCGCGCGGACCAATCTTTTGATTCCCACGCCGTCGTCATATCGGAAGGCGCAGATTTTGCCGACGAGCTGCTCGGGGTCGCGTTGGGCGAGGTCGATCGCGACGAGCCCGCCGTCCGGAATCGTGGGGAGCATGGATTCGCCGGCGACTCGAAGGCAAACGGTTTTTGTCGGATGAGGGCACCAGTCCGAATGCTTGATCGACGGGATAAAGTCCTCGATCTCATCTTCGACAATCGCCGCCGGCGGCCCGGCTGCCGCGGCTCCCGAGATTAGCGGCAAAAGATAGAAGACCGGGTTTTCGCGCGTCGAACGCCTGGTCAGTGGCGTCGTTATGAATGTGACGTTCGCCGTGATCGGAGCACCGCCGCGGGTCGGCACATCTTCGATGCCGTGAAGGAGCCAAAGCGGATCGACCATCAAAGCCTCACCAAGTTTTGTAGCGACCGCAATCTTCGGAACGGCCCGTCCCTCTACAAAATCACGCATCGTTTTTTCGTCAATGCCGACCTGTTTGATGATCTCTGCGCCGGTTTTCGGCGATCGATAAAGCATCGCCTGCAAGCGTTCCGCGAATGTTTTTGCCTCCGCGGGCGTCGGCGGAATCGGCCCAGGTCCTTCCAGCGGAGCCATCAGTCCCTTGACCCGTTCGTCGAACATCGGCTCGACGCCAAAGTTCAAAAAAGCAGGGGTTACACCGTATTTTGTCGCCAAAGAAGTCAGAAACAGACTGCTCACTCCCGATTTTCCAGCCAACACCATGCTGATGAATGACCGCGAAACTCCTAAAGAATCGGCAAATTTCTGTTGCGTCAGTCCAAGGCGGGTCATGACCGCCCGAATTCGATCTGGAAATTCTTTGTTTTGGTGCATTTTTATGTTGACTTACATAAGTAGCTTACCGTAAGCTACTGACTACCATAGAAAACGACCACGAGGGCTGAGCGTGGGAGACCCCAAACAAACCAACACCGAAGCGCGGAAAACCTTTGTCCGCACGCGTCCGCTCAGCCTCGCAGAAAAAAAACTAGCAGAGAACAAGAGCCTGAGCAATGTCTAAACGACCGGAAAATCCAGCCCAAACGAGCCTCGGCTTCGTGCCGCGGTTCGATCCGTTGGCGCTGAAAAAGGCGCTGCGGGCGGACATAAGCGCCTGCCCTCTGAGCCGCGACCAGATCGCCGAGCGCATGCGCAGCTACACCGGCTGCGTCACCCCGACGCGCGCCACGATCGACGCCTGGACCGCCGATTCGAAACCAACCCATCTGCCGAGCGTCGATGACATCGAGGCGTTCATCTATGTCACGGGGCAGCACCGGACTGCGGCGGCGATCGTCGCGCCCGCGCGGCTCTCGATCATCGGCCCCGCCGACGCCGAGCTGCTGGCGATCGCCAAGCTGCAAGAGGCTCGCGCGGCGCTCGATCAGGAACTCGAACAAAGAATGACCGCGCGCGCGCGCGTTACAGAGAGAACAGGGAGCGGCCGATGAACCTGCGCGGCCTGCCACCCGTCCCGTCCCACCAAGATGCAACGCGTCCACTCAGCCAAGTTGACGTCCATCTTAGCGCGGGGCGGGTGGCAGACCGCACAGAGAGTGTCCCGCGGGCCGGGTCGCAACAACAACGACAAACAAGGCGGTGTCCGACAACGATGCGCGTTGACGCTCCAGGGTGCAAAAAATACAGGGCCAATCCAGACCCGGCCCGCATTATCTACCGACGCCCCGCGCGATGCGAAGAATTGAATCTGAGCGTTTCTCCTTCGCTACGCATCGCGCGGATTTTTCCCTTCCTGGAGGCGGCCCATGACTGAGCCGCGCGTCGATTTCACCGAGCCCGCCGTGCCCTTTGCGCCTCCGCGTGCGACCCCGACCGATGATTTTCTTTCGGCCGCCGAAGTTGTTGAGGCTTCTAACTGGTCGGAAACGACTGTTAAACGGTACTTTAGAAACCACGCCGACGCGGTCGTGCCGACCGGCATCGGCAAGAAGCAATTGATCGCCCTTTCGGCGCTGCCGCCCGACGTGCAGCGGCTGCACCTGGCGCGCACCGGCCGGCTCGACGAAATCAACAGCGCCGAGGCGCAACGCGCGGCCGACGATTCGGCCTGGGTCGCGGCCAACCCGGACAAAGCGCCCGAGGCCCTGCGCCGCAAGGAAATCGTGCGCGGCTGGATCGCCCGGCGCGATTCGCTCGACCGCGACCGCACCGGCGCGCGCGACAACTTCGCCGCCGGGCACGGCATCAGCGGCGCGACGCTGCACCGCTGGTCGGCCGCCTACGAGGCCAACCATCGCCTCGCCGACCTGGCCGAGAACTACGGCACGAATAAGGGCACCACGCGCGTCGACGCCGAGCGGTGGGGCGAAATTCTCAGCCTCTATCTCGACCGCAAATGCCCCAACCGCACCGTGGCGCAGGTCTACGATTATTACGCCATGCGCTGCCGCTCGCTCGGGCAATCGCCGGTGACTTACAGCACGATTTTGCGCCAGTTATCCACTCCGGAAATTGAGATTTTGAAGTACGCGGCGCGCAAGGGCATTCAGGCGGCGATGGACCGCTTCGGCCCGTTCATCACGCGCACCCGCGCCGAGGCCTGGGCGAATCTGGCCTGGGTCGGCGATCACTACAACATCGATATCCGCTGCGTTTCGCCCGACGGCCGTTTCCTCGCGACGATGTGGCTGACCGGCTGGCAAGATTACAAATCCACGATGCTCGTCGGCCACGAAAAATGCGAGAGCCCGAGCGGCCAGAGCATTCAAACGGCGCTGCTGCGCGGCATCGAAAAGCACGGCCTGCCGGATATCGCCAACACCGACAACGGCAAGGATTATCTCTCCGAGGCCGTCGCGCTGCTTGTCGAGCAAACGCTGCACATCAAGATCGTCCGCTCGAAGGTCAAAAACGCCAAGGCCAAGACGATCGAGCGCGCGTTCCGCAACTGGTCGGAGCGTTTCTGCCCGGCCATCGTCGGCTGCCGCGGCCGGAACAAAAACGAGCGGCCCGAGAAGCTCGCCGAACTCGAAAAACTCACGAAAGACCGCATTAAAGCGGGCCTTCCGGTGGGTCTCGATCACGGCACGCTGCCGACCTGGTCGGAGCTTTCCGGCTTCGTCGATCACTTCGTTCATTGGTTCAACACGCGCACGGGCAGCGACGCCGAAGACCTCAACGGCGTGAGCCCGGCCGAGGTTTGGAAGACCGGCGACAACACCATCCGCACGGTCGATCGCGAAGCCCTCTGGATGCTCTGGCTCACCGTCGAATCGGTCACCGTGCGCAACTGCCAGGTGACCTTGTTCAAAGACTGCATTTTCCGCGACGCGGTCGCCCTGATGCCCTGGCACGGCCGCCCCGTCCAGGTCCGTTACAACCCGGATTATCTCGACAAGGTTTTCGTTTGCGACCCGGCGACGACGAAGTTGATCTGCGTCGCCCCTCGCGTGGCGAAAGTGCCCGGCTACGTGCCGGCGATGAGCAAGGCCGCCAACGAGGCGCTGGCTCACGAGAAAAAAGCCTTCAAACAGGCCGTGGGCATGGAGCAACTGCACGCGGCCCGCATCCGCAATCTGACCTTCGCGCAATCGGCCGGCATTCCGGAGCGCGCCGATCTGCCGCCGGAGCCGACGATCGCCGACCACGCCGGCGGCTCCGTCTCGCAAATTCTGCCGATTTCGACGGCCGCGCGCGATGCGAAAACGGCGGAAAAAAGACTCGAAGAAAAGGCCGCTGAAACGGCCTTTAGAGACGCTTCAATCGACGATTATTACCGAGCCCCGGCCGCGGCGCCGCCCAAATCCGCCGCGATCGACGCCGACGAATTCTACCGCCCGCTGAAAACCACGAAAACCAAGGAGGTTGACCATGACCGAGACTAATGCGGCCACGCCGTTGCGCCGCACGCGGACCTATACGGCCGCCGAACTGGAAACGATCCGCGCCGTGCGCGAACGCGCCGCGGTCTGGATCAGAGCCGAGGCGGGGCGCTCGATGCGCTCGATCGCGGCCGGGACCAATTACAGCTATCCGAGCATCTCGCTTTTTCTCGCGGAAAATTACGACGGCAACAATGTGGCCGTCGCGCAATCGATCGCCGCGTTTCTCGATCGCGAGGAAAACGTCATCGAGGTCAAAATCGAGTTGGAGCCGGTCGAGTTTCCCTCATGGAAGACCGTCATCAAGGCCCTCGATATTGCGAAACGCGAGCGCAGCCTCGCCGACATTTACGGCGACCCGGGCGTCGGCAAGACGTTTCCCGTGGAATTCTTCGCGGGCGAGGACCCCGAATTCAACGTTTTGCTCCGCACGACGGCCGGCATGCACAGCCTGCAAGCGTTTCTCGCCATCCTCAACGCGCGGCTGGCCAAGACCCAAACCATCGTCTACAGCCGTCTGGAGAAAATGGCGGATGAAGTGATTAATTCGCTGATCCGCAAGCCGCGGTTCATCATCGTCAACGAGGGGCAGCGCCTCAGCTTCGACGTGTTCGATTTCGCCTGCGACGTGCAGGAAGCCGCCGGTTGCGGCATCGCTTTCGTCGGCCATCCGATCATGCACGACAAGATCGTCGCGGCCGAACGGCACGATTCGCAGACCTACGATCGCGTGGATCGGCGCATCTCGCACACCGAAGTCAAACGCGGCAAAATCGAGCCCGACCTGATGGGCGAACTCGTCCGGCAAATCCTGCCGGAGATCACCGACGACGCGCTTTCGTTCCTCTGTGATGAAATTCTTTTTCCGCAAATCGGCCACGTCGTTGCGACTTGCCAACGCGCCAAGACGCTGGCCGCGTTGAGCAAAAAAGGCCGGAAACAAGATCGGGCGCTGATCGTCTCTGCCGCCGCCGACCGGAAGGGAGGCGCGTGATGGCCCCTGAGCGCGCCGAATTCCGGCGGTTTTTGTGGCGAAACGGCGGCGTTTTCTGCACCTATTATCGCCCCGGGCGAGAGCAGAAAACGGGAATCGAGCCGACGACGGCCCCCCGCAAGCCCAGCGTTTTGCTTGCCATTCTCGGCGCGCTGATCGCCTGCGGCGCCCTCGGCACGATGCAGAGCGGTTATTCCTATGGCGGCCTTTTCGTGTTCGTCATCGGCGCGTTTCTCGTATGGAGGAACCGGCCATGACCAGTGAACAGCGAACAGCGAACAGTGGTCAGTTCCCGGATATCGACGCCGTGCTCGCTCGCGCCGACGCGCTCGAACGCGCCAGCGCCGATCTGCTCGCGAAGGCCCAGGAAACCGCGCGGAAACTCGACGCGGCGAACAATCGCCAAAGCGCGGCAGCCAGCATCCAATGTCCGAAATGCGGCGAGACGATCAAGCCGGTTTTTTATATCGGCGGGACCGCGACGCGCGAAAACCCCACCGTTATTGATCTTTCGCCGACCGCAACCTTCGGATGCGACGCCTACCAGGTCTGGGAAGAATGGAAATTCACGGTCGTCACGGCGCCGAAAATCGAGGGGTTGGAAATTCCGAAGGCCTGCCCGTCGTGCAAAAAGCCGATCGATTCAATCGGCATCGGCTTTTCGGTGCCCGACGACGACGGCCTCGGGCCGACCATGATGTGCCCCGAGTGCAACGACGAAATTTGTTATGCCGTCGGCTGGACCATTTTTCATGCCGGCTCGTACACGATGCACTCGCCGCGCCGCTGCAAATCCTGCGGCTGCACCGATGACAACGCCTGCGTCGATGCCGACGGCGAGGCCTGCGCCTGGTGCGAAGACGAGCCCGACCTTTGCACCGCCTGCATGAGCAAACAAAACCAGGCCGCCGAAGCCGCCGAGGAAGCCCATGAAACGCTGTAGACGCCTGCTGGCGATTATCCTGATCGCCTTCGCGCTGGCCGCCGGCTTCGTGGCTGCACTGATCTATTTGCTCGGCGAAATTATCACCATTCCGGCGCTGATCGGCGGAATCATCGGCGTCGGAATTTTCGCGGCCGGCTGCGCCGGCGCGCGCAAACTTTGGAGGAACTGATGGAAGCTCAGGAAATCGGCCTGCCGGCCGACGTGAAAAAATGGACCAATGACGATCTCAACGAGGCGCTGCGCCGCATTTGCGAACGCCAACTCGCGCTGCGCCAGGCGGAAATCGCCTACGACGTGGCGCTGAAAAAGGCCAAGGAAAAGCTGGAGGCCTCGAAGAAAATCGAGAACGACGGAATCAAAGGCCTCAAGGCAAAAATCAAAAAAGCGTCCGAGCGGTTGCGCACCGCCTGGGAAAACAAATCGGTCAAGTTTTCCTGGGGCCGGGTCGGGTTCCGCGACACGCCGCGCCATTTGACGCTGATCGACGGCCGCAACGAAAACGACGCAATCGTCATGCTCGAAGGTCTCGGCGTCGCCGGCGCGGTAAAGATCGAAAAACGCGTCGTCTTGGAAGTGCTCGAACGCCAAGCCGACAATGTCATCACCGCGGCCGGCTATCGCCGGGTCGATTCGACCGAGCGCTTCGAAATGAAAACGAAAATCGAAATCGAAGACGAAGAACCGAAGGTCAAGGAGGCGTAACGATGGAAAAGAATCTGGCGCAAAGCCCGTGCCTGATTTGCGGCGCGCCCAAGCCGCCGGGCGACGTTGTCGTCGAAGCTCGCGGCTGGACGAGCGGCTATGGCATGACGTCGGCCAGCCTTTGTTCGACGTGCTCGACGGCCGTTGCCGACCCCGCCAGACGACAGAATATTCTCGCGGACATCATTTGCCGCACGGACACGAACATCACGCGTCTGGCCGGCGTGCTTTGCGAGGCCGGCATTAACGATTATCTCCGCTCGAAGGTTGACGGCGTGGCCGATGCCGCGCGTCGATTGGCCGGTCAGTTCGGCTCGAAGATCAGCCCCGATGAGGAAGACGAGGCCGAGGCCGAAGACCTGTCGGAGCCGCCCGCTGCCGCCCGCAAATGCCGGAGCTGCGGCGTTCATTTCGTCGAGGAACATTTGTGCCCGCGGTGCGTGCTGAACGCGCCGGCCGCGGCCGTGCCCGACGATCGCGATTGAGGATGACGACGATGATGATCTGCCAGTGCTGCCACGGCGAAAATCACACCGACGTTTTCACCTGCGCCGATTGCGGTCACCGGGTATGCTCGGGCTGCATCCGCGCCTGCGACGCGTGCGGACGGTCGGCGTGCTCGGATTGCATCGTCGGCGGCGATCCGTCCCTCTGCCGAATTTGTCAAGACATTTGCGATGCATGTATGGAGCGCGCCGACTGCCCGGGCTGCCCCGAAACGCGCGCCGAAGTGCCGGCGAATTGCCCGTACAAATACGATCCGGAGGCCGCCGCGCCGGACCCCGACGATGAGGATGCGATCGATTGGTCCTATTTGTCGAAGGAAGGCCAGGAGTCTTTTTAATGAGCACCACGCGCACCTGGTCGAAGGGCATCCGCGGCAGCACCGGGACGACGGTCGTTTGCGACACGCCAGGCTGCCGAAAGTCCGTGTACGTGAAAAAGGGCGGCCGGATCGCGGCCGAGCGATACGCCATGTGTCGGAATTGGTCGATTCTGGTTGGCGACAAACATCAACATTTTTGCCCGGGCTGCACAGCGCAGCGCGACGCGGAAATGGCGGGGGCGATTCCATTTTGAACGGAGTGGCGCAGACAGGAAGCGCGCGGCGAACCTGGGGCCGGGATGAAACCGACCCCAGACTTGGCCGAGGTCGCGGGTTCGAATCCCGCCTCCGTTCCTCGTTATCCGATGGGCGCGTTTTAACCAGGGGAGCGATGTGACCAAGGTCGATGCGAGCCAACTGGCGCTCTTTGCCGCGCCGCAACTGCCGCCGGGCTTGTCTGCCGACGAGCGGCGCGTTGCGGAGGCGCTCCGGAAGCATTGCGGCAAAGCCCAGGCGGCGGCGCGATCGTCGCTGGCGCAATCGTTGAAACTCGACGATCGCGAACTGCGGCGCATCATCGCTTCCCTGGTTTCGACGCGCGGCCTGCCGATCGCGGCGCGCGCCTCGAGCAACGATTTCCCCGGCGGCGGCTACTACTGGATGACGCGTCCCGACGAAATCGCCCGCGAAAAAAGCAAACTGACCCACTACCTGACTTCGATCGTCGCGCGCCTGCGCGGCCTCGTGGGCGGCGCCGAAGCCGCGGCAATCCTTGGCCAGCTTTGCTTGACGTTCGGGCCGCACAAGGCCCCGCAGGGCGCGGAGGGCGCGAAATCGTGAAACTGCGCAAGTCCGACCTTTACAGTGGCTGGTGCCCGTTTTGCGGCGCCGGATTCTTCGGCCACGTCTCGAACAAAAAATACCGCCAACGCAAATGCGAGACCTGCGGATCGATGCTCTATCCGGCGGACAAACGCGCAATGCATGGCACGGTTCCGCACGCGCTGACGGTCGAGATCAGGCCGCCGAAGGGCGAGATCAGGATGAAAACGAAATGATCGACCGCGACGCGATCCTCGAAAAAATCCGCAAGCTGATCGCGTTGGCCGGCAACAATCCCGACCCGGCCGAGGCCGCGCTCGCGGCCGGCAACGCGCGATCGCTGATGCTCGAACATGACCTGGCCGAGGCCGACCTCGGGAAGATCGCCGGCGACGTGCGCAGCGAGTATGTGGGCGAGAAAAAAGAATGGCCGGTTTGGCAGTCGATGCTTTTTACGGCCGTTGGCGAACATCTGAATTGCCGCCCATTAGTCGAACGCGCCGGTTGGGCGGATCGGTTGATTCTGGTCGGCCGGTCGAGCGACATCCAGGTTGCTCAATATCTTTTTACGTTTTTGCTGCGCCAGGTGGCCGGTCTCGGGAACAAATATAAACACCTGCACCCGCGCATGAAATGGGCCTCGATCCGGGAATATTACGTCGGCGTCGTGTCCGCGATCGCGGCGAAATTTGCTGACGAAAAGCGCGGCGACGAACGGCTGCATTCGGAGCCGGGAACGGCGCTCGTCTTGGCTAAAGACGCGGCGATCGACGAATTTTTGAAGCGCGAAGGTTGGACGATCACGAGGCGCGGACAATACAAATCGTGCAGCCGCAACAAAATGGCGCTGCTTGAAGGCATGCTCGCCGGCTCCCAGATCGACATCCGCGCCGGCGTCGCCGGCGACGGCCGCAACGCAGGGGTGCTCAATGGCTAATCTCATCAGCCCGGAATTTTCACCACGCGACGAGCGCAACAACGTCGCGCTCGAAGGCGAGGTCGCCGGCATGCAGCAGCGGGCCAACGGACGCGGCGTGCCGATCGCGCTGTTTACGCTTTATCACAAACACACGGGCGCCGATCGCCGCGACGCGTTTTCCGTCGTCGCGACCGGGCCGGCCGCCGCCAACTGGATTCGGGTCAATTTGCGCGAGGGCGACCGCGCGGTCGTGCGCGGCAAGCTCATTCACACGCAGCCGCAGATGGCCGCGGCCCGCGTCGAAATCGTCGCCGGGCAAATCGAGGTGATAGAGTGATATCACAAACCGCCGCCGCCGATATCGGCCACATCGGCACGGAAAGCCTGAAAACAAAGGGTTTCAGCGCGCACGATGCCAACAATAATGGCCGGGTTATCAATTGGGAGGGCCGTTGCCCATTTTGCGATAAAGCCGTTTCCGGCGTTCGGATCAACGGCCAGCCGGTCTTTAGAAACTGCCCCAAATGCGGCGCGCTGCTGCACCTGGTCACAGGCGTCGCGTATCACAAGGAGGACGAAGCATGACGGTGACGAATCTGAATAACGCGAACCCCGAACTCGATCTGGCGACCCTGATCCTCGAAAAGTGCAAACGCGGCGTGCACTGGAATCTGGCCGATTACGCCGAGCTGGTCCGCGACATCGGGCAGATGGCCGGGCAGGCGTCGGGCCTCGAT
Organism: uncultured bacterium; assembly: GCA_964534375.1. Lineage (GTDB taxonomy): Bacteria > Lernaellota > Lernaellaia > Lernaellales > Lernaellaceae > CAZHPN01. The sequence continues at coordinate 26,773 of CAZHPN010000005.1, forward strand.
CCGGATCCGATTTCGAAGGAAGGCCTGGCGATCGGCAGCGGCCTGATCGGCGCGGCGGCGGCGGCGATGGCCGCGCACGCCGGCGCGAAGGTCGCGCCGCGCGCGTTCGGCATTGCGATCGCGCCGAAACCGGCCGTGGCCGCGGCGCCCGCGGCGGCGCAACCGGCGAAGTAAACCTTTTCCCTCGGCCCCTTTCCCGCCGCCGGGAAGGGGGCTGGGGCGCGGAGCGAGAATCTGATGCCGCAAGCGAAACGCCAACAAACGCTGGGGCTCGGCGATGAGACCTTCGGCAAATACAACCGCGCCCGGCGGCACTATGAATCGCTGCTCGTGAAGCACACCGGCGAGCCCGCGGCCGTCGTTAATGCATTCGTCAAAGCCGAGTTAATCGCCGTTCAAACGGGAAATAAAGACGGATCGTCGAAAGACCTGGACGACGAAGGCTGGCGGGCGGTGCTGAACGAAATGGACCGGCGCGTGGGCATGGCCGAGCGCGGCGAGCCCGGCGCGCTCAGCCCGATTGCGAATGGCGAATCGCGAATGGCGAATGTCGGCCGGCCGGAATCTGCGAAATCTGTGAAATCTGCGGATGGCTCGGGATCGTTCGACCCCGGCCGCAACCCCAGCGCCCTCGCGACGGCCGCGCAGCGCGGCGCCATTCAGAAGCTCGCGGCCCGCGTCGGCATGACCACCGAAGATTTGCAGACGATGTGCGAGAAGCGTTGGCGCTGGCGCATCGCCGGCCGGCGCTGGCAGGCCTCGAATCTGATCGAGGCGTTGAAGTCGATCGTGTATCAGGATCTGCAACTCGGCGAGCGCGTCGCGAAGCTCGACCGCGACGGCCTGTTCGGAGCCGATCGTGATTTGCTCGACGATTTTCTCGCGACCGCGAAACCGAACGCGCTGAAAATCGGCGCGATTCTCTGGGCGGCCGACCTATGCGACCGGTTCGAGATTCCGCTCGCCCCGCGCGAGGACGCGCAATGACCCTCCGCGACGCCGAATTGCTGCCGGCCGCCGAAATCGCGGCGCATTGCGGCGTCGAGGTTCCCACTGTGCATCGTTGGGTGCGCGAGAAGAAAGTCCGCCGCGCCGGCGGCCTCGGCAAGGCGATGATCTACCGCCAGAGCGTGCTCGATTTTCTCGGCTCGCCGAACCCAACGCGGCAGCACGTCCTCCGCAAAGCGAAAAAAAAGGCGCCGCCGTGAAAAATTTTTTGATCTGATTCGCTGATATTGATGCTGATTTGATACCATTCGTGAACATCATGTAACGCGAGACGAATGTCAATTTACTTGCAATTAGCGGTTTGCCCGGCGCAAAATATCTCAACTCGTTAGTCGATCTCTTGAAGGTTTTCAGTTCAACCAGGTCCGGGCCGGCTGGGCGGCCGGCCCGGGCCGCAGGAAACGGAGAGCAAAATGACGCAAAGCACCGCGAAGGAAGCCGAGGCGGGACAGGCCGTGGCGAAATTGCTGGCGGCCTCGACCCCGGAAAAGCCGGTCTGGAAATCGAAGAAATTCTACGGCTCCCTGCTGACCGGCCTCGGCCTGCTGTGTTCGCATCTGCCGTTCCCCTGGGCCGCGCCGGTCGGCCAGGCGCTCTCCGCCGCCGCGGGCTTGTTCACGATGGGCCAGGGCATGGCCGATTGGGGCAAGAACGCGCAATGACGCCGCGTCTCGCCGTTGCCCGTTTCGACCCGAAACGCCTGCCGTTCGCGCGCCCCGATCGCGTTGTCTTGGCGGTCGGCTTGGTGCTGATTGTCGTGCTGCTGATCGCGGCGCATTGCGTCGGCCGGCGGCCAGCGTTCGCGGCGGAACATGCAGGGGCGCCGCTTGCCGCGCCCGCGACCAACGAACCCGAAATGACCCCGATTCCCGAAGCCGACCTTTGGCCGAATACGTGGGTTCGCGCCGCCGCGCGTCTCGACGCCGAACGCGCCGCGCGCCGCGCGAGGCATCACCAATGATCCCGACGAGCGATGTCATCCGCGCTTGGGGAAACCTCGGTCTGGCGAGCGCCTTGGCCCTCGCCGTGCTCGCGCTGGCCGGAGCGTTGATTTACGCGACGCTGAGCTTCGTCAAGCGTCAGGCAGCGGCACAGGCCGCACAAACGGCCATCCTGCGCGACTCGCAGAACGTCCAGGCCGATTTGTGGCGCAAGGCCATCGAGCAGTTCACCGCGGGCCAGAAGGCGATCGCCGACGGCCTGACGACGCAGACGGCCGCGATCAGTCACCTGGCGCAGTCCGTCGGCGCCGATCAATTGAACGACATTCGCGCCGGCGCGGCGGCGATGGCGCATGAAACGCAACGGCAGACCGAACGCCTCGCGGGCCTCGTCGATCGGCTCGCCGGCCGCGTGGAGGCCTTGGAGAAAAATGAATAACGACGATCTCCGCGACGTGATTTTGAAACTGATCGCCGACGCCTTCCCGCGCGAAGTGTGGCGCCGCGAGATCGATCGCGCGCTCGCCGGTCGCGCCGAAGATAAGGAAATCCTTGCGGGCTTGAATTATCTGCACGACGAAGGCGGCCCGGAGTTCGTGTCCTGGCGCAAGGCCGGCCACGAATGGGCCTATTCGCTCACGGCCGCCGGCTGCCGCGCGACGGTATGCTGCGATATGCAGACCGCGCTTGTCGCCGGCAACGTCATCGAGCTTCTCTTCGGCCAATATCCGCATCACGTTTCCGACAAACGCCTGACCGGCGCCCTGCTCGCGAAGCTCGGCATGAGCGGCTTCGATCGCGAGCGCCTGGCGAAGGCGCTGCGCTATTTGGAGATTTCGAAATTCGTGCTCGTGGAGGACGAAGGCGTCAAACTCGCGCCGCTCGGCGTTGACCTGGTCGATGGGGCCCTGACCGACGAAGGCGTCACATTGCTTTGAAAAAAGACCGCCGCCAACCCCCGACCGAACTGCGCGCGCTCGCGACCGTCTCGCGGCGGTCGATGCGCCGCGATTCGACGATCGCACAATTTCCCGCGGAAATTTACGCCGAGTTTTATCGGCGGTTCACCGAGGGCGAGGGATATCGGGAAATCTGCGTGGCGGTCAATCTCATTGTCGATGCCTACAACGGCGTCGATCCGCGGCCGGCGAAGCTCGTGCCGCACCTGACGGAATCGGCGATCAGCCGTTGGTGGAAAAACAAGGAAGGCCCGGCCGCGGCCGAGGCCGCCAAACGCACGGCGGAAATCAAACGGCTGCGCGACCAGATCGCGACCGCCAAGGACGGCGGCGACCCCTACGACCTCATCATGAATTGGGCGCAGATGACCATGCTCAAAAAGGGGCAGGGTCTGGAACGCGTCGAAACCGAAGATCTCGGCTGGCTGCTCGCCGAACTGAAAAAGCAGGAAATCAAGCGCGACGAAATGGACATCAAACGCCAGCGCCTCGAACTCGACACGCAGCGCCTCAAGCAAACAATCGCGCAATATCAGCAAAAACTCGCCGCCGACAACAATCTCGAACTGCCGCCGGCGTCCAAGGTTTTCGATTTCGTCGCCGGCAAGATTCTCGGCATTTTGGGCACGTGGGAAGAAGTGCAGCCGCTGCTCGACAAGCACGGCCGCGGCATCGCGAAACGGCTGGCGACGGAAGCCGAGCGCTTCGATTACGGCGAGGCGCTCAATGCTTAAGCGCCAATTGCCGAAACAGGCCCGCATCAACGCCGCGATCTCGATGTTCCTGGCGCTGCTCGATTTCGCCGACCAAAAACAAGACCGCGTGCCGGGCATCGGCAAGATGCTCGAAACCTACGACACGGCGCACGCGATCGCGGATTGGGGCCGCAAGTATTGTCCGCATTTGCTGCGCAGCCAAAAGACCGGCAAAGAGACGCCATTCGCCACGATTCATTTCGTGCTTTTCGCCGCGCTGCTTTATGCGCAGCGCGTCCTCGTCGTGCTGCCCCGCGGCTTTGGCAAATCGATTATCTGCACCGTGATTTATCCGCTTTATTGCATCTGCCGGAAGAAAAAACGTTACATCATGATCGGCTCGTATGTCGCGGCGAACGCGCAAAAAATGGTCTACACGTTGCGCGCCGAACTGGAACACAACCCGCAGATCAAGCGCGATTATGGCAATCTGAAAACCGAATCCGACCGTTGGACGGACGAATATTTTATTACCACCGACGATGTTGTCGTCGAGGCGATCTATTACGGAAAAGGCGACGTGCGCGGCTCGCGTTATATCAACGTGCGGCCCGAGCTTGTCGTTTTGGACGATCTGCAAACCAAAGAGCAGGCCAAAAATCCGGAGCGCTGCCGCGACCTCGTGGCGTGGATTTATGACGAAATCGCCAAGCTCTATATCGACGTGCAAATCATCGTCGTCGGCACGATCGTCGAAGACGGCGATGCGATCTGCCAACTGATCGAAGACGCCGAGTTGCTCCACGATGTGGACGGCATCATGGCCGGCCTGCATTCGTCCGAGCCGATCGCTGCGCGGCGCTTCCGCCTGGTCATGTGCGAGGCCTCGGACGCCGAGGTTTCCTATTCGGCGTGGCCGGCAATGTTCCCCGTCGAAACGCTCGCGGCGATGCGGGCCGAAAACGAAGCGAGTTACGATCAGGAAATGCGGCATCTGCCGCGGTCGCGCCTGACGCGGGATTTCCACACTTTCCATTATTACGACCGCCGCGAACTCGACGGCCTGCCGCTGCAAATTTTCACCGGCTTCGACCTCATCCCGGGCATCACCAATCTGCGCGAGCGGCGCGGCAAAGACACCGACTATTACGCCCGCTGCGCCTTGGCCCGCACGGCGTTGCGGCCCCGCGACCTCTATGTTTACAGCCTCTATCGCCTGCGCGAGGCGACGAAGGCGCAGATGGTCGCCGACGCGCTCGATAACTATAAAGAGCTTCGGGCGATCGATCCGACGGTGCGGATTCGCGGCGAGGCGAACACCTTTCAGGTTTGGTTCCTCGACGAACTGGCGGCAGCCGCGGCCGACGAGGGATTGTATCCGCCGATCGACGCAATCAATTCCAAAGGCGACAAGATCGACCGCATCACGTCGATGGACACGGCCGTCAATACCGGCCGCATGAAGTTCCTGCGCGGCGACCCGATGCAGGAAATCCTCATCGCCGAGCTTCGCCATATCCGCAACGCCCGCGTGCATGACGATTGCGCCGACGCCTTGCAGGAAGCCTACGACCAGGCGCTCGCGAATCGCGCCGCGCCCGGCAGCGCCGAGGCCGCCGTCAACAAACGCCCGCGAAAAGCGATGGGGTTTTAAGTGTCGCAGCTCGTCGACCAGTTCGGGCAGCCGATCAAACCGGCGCAACTGACCGCGCCGATGCGGCCGGACCAGACGCTGACGACGCAGCGCCGTTTGTGGCGGCAGGCGACGATCGAGCCGACGGAAGTTTTCAACGCGGTCATGCGCGCGGAAATCGGCGAGACCGTTTATCTGCAAGACCTGTTGTTCCGCATTTCCTTCGATTCGCGCGTTACCTCCGACAGCGAAAAACGGGTCGGCAAGCTCGAGCTGGTCGATTTCGGCGTGAGCCCGTTCGAGACGCCGGCGGACCCGGCGAACGATCGCGAGCAGATGATCGCGGATTTCTGCGCCGAGGCGATCGATCGCATTCCGAATTTCGGCGGCGCCCGGGCGCACCTGGGCGGCGGGCGGCTCTATGGCTGGCGCGTTTGCGAAATGCGGTGGGACCATCGCACGAGCAAGGGCACGAAATGGCTGCTGCCCGTCGAGCTGCGCGAACGCCGCACGCGCGATTTCCGGCCGAACCCTGCCGATCATTCGCAGTTCCAACGCTGGGTCGGCCTCGGCTCGCAGATCGTCGAAAATCAAAAGCCGTTGAACCCGCAGACGTTCGGTTGGGCGCCGCTCGAACCGGCGCGGTATCTGGTCAACTGGTTCACCAACGATGGGTCGGCCATGCTCGCCGGCCTTTATATCAAGCTGGTTTTCCCGGTGCTCGCGATCAATTGGACGCTGACGCAGTGGGGCGAACTGCTCGAATTGTTCGGCAAGGGCTCGGCCGATGTCACCTATGACGCGGTGAAAGGCGGCGAGCAAAACACGGCCAATGCCATCGCCGAAGGCAGCGGCACGCCGCTTTGGACCGCGATGAATTCGGCATATTCGATCAAGCGCGAAATCATGACCGGCCGCGCGACCCACGCCGACTTTCACGACCGTGCGAAAAAAGCCGTCAGCGAAGTGCTGCTCGGCTCGCAACTGACGACGGACCAGGGCACGGTCGGCAGCCAGGCGCTCGGCAACGTGCATGCGCAGGAACTCGACGATCTGCGGGCGCGCGACGCCAAGCACCTGGCCGAATGCTGCCTGACCGAGCAACTCGTCAAGGCGATCGTCATTATCAATTTCGGGCCGCAAGAGCGGTATCCCTATGCCTGGCTGAATTATAAAAAACCGGCCGACCTCAAGCTCGAAATGGCGACCGATACCGGTCTGCATCAGATTGGCGTGCCCCTGTCGAAATCCGACACGTACCAGCGCTACAACCGGCAGCCGCCGAGCGGGCCGGACGACACGCTGGCGCCGGGCAATAATACCAATGCGGCTGCGGCTGCGGCTGCGGAAAACAATGGGGGCGCGGGCGGACAGACCTTTGTCGCCCGACCCGCGCCCCGCCGATTCTCCGCCGGCAACGACGGCGGCGGCGACGGCGACACGGCGGCGCCCGACGAAATTCTCGCCCTCGATGCGCGCCTGCAATCCGAGGCAATCGCGGCGATCGAGGACGCGCCGTCGCTGACCGCGGCCGAAGCGGCGCTACGCGACCTGATGGCGGCCGTCGAAATCTCTCACACCGGCCGCGTCGCCTACGAGCTTTACCGCGTGCAGGCGCTGGCGCATTTGGCCGGCATTTGGTCGGACATGCGCGACCACGGCGAGACGCCGGCGAGGCCGCGCAGCGCGCTATGGCTGCCCCACCGCGCGCGCCTGGCGCGTCTCTGCAAGCTCGGCGATCTGCGGGCTGACGGCCTCGCCTCCGTAAGCGGACGCGCGTTTGCAACCGTCATCGACGAATGGGCCGACGTGCCGATGCAAGAGGCAATCGATTACTTCGAGCGCAAGGGCATCGTGTCGGCCGACGAATGGGCCGCGCTCGATGATGCCTACAAACATCGGGGCTTTTTTGCCGCGAAAATCGGTACGGGCGAAGAATTAAAGACCGCTTATGACGCCATTAACAACGCTTTAAAAACCGGGGCGGCGCGCGATAGCGTCGTGCGCGATCTGCGCGCGAAACTCGCCAATCCGCCCTCAACATCCTATTTGCGATTTTTGTTCGATGAAAACGTCGGCACGGCGCAGGCGTTCGGCCGCTATGCCCGGCAGGAAAAAACCAAGGCCGACCGTCCCTACGGCCGTTACGTGACGATGGGCGACGGCCGCGTGCGCGCGCGGCACGCCGCGGCGCATGGCGTCGTCAAGCATTTGGATCATCCCTGGTGGCAGCGCAACACGCCAAAAAACGGCTACCGCTGCCGCTGCGAGAGGAACACCTACACGGCCGCCGATCTGGCCGCGCATGGTTGGTCCGAAACGCCGGGCACGCCGCCGGACGTTTGCGATCCGGGCTTCATGCACACGATGAGCGCGGCGGCCGGCGCCGACGAACGCTTGAACGCGCTGGTCGCGCAGTCGCACGAAGACGGCCTGCTCAGCGGTTATGACGTTCCCGCGATTATCACATTCGGTTCGGACAAAGGCCGGCCGATCATCGTCGGACAAAGGAAGGCGCAATGAGCAAGCGGTATTTCGTCGATTGCCAAAATGAAAAAGGCGAACGCCGCCGGTTCTTTTATTTCGGCCAGCCGCTGGCCGAATCCAACTCGGCGCCCAACGAAATGCCGGTTATCGCCGAGGGTCAATATTACGATTATTGGGACGAATCGGTTCCCACGATCGTCATCGATCAGCAATGGTTCGATGCGGTGCTCGAATGCCATGCCTACGACGCCGAGCACGGCGTCTTCGTGGCGATCGATAAGAATCATCAGCTTGCTTATGGCGACCGCGACGCCGAGGCGCTCGGTTTCGCCACGCTCGAACTGCGCGGCCAGGCCCCGGAGCGCGTGCTCTGGGTCGTGATGAAGAAATGGACGGACGACGGCGCGGCGACGGCGGCTCGCGGCGGCCTTCCCTACACCTCGGCCGCGCCGATGGATACGCCGCATCCGGCGCTCGGCGTCCAACCGTGGATGCCCACCGTCGCCATCTGCGGCAGCCCCTACATGCGTAACGTCGGCCCCTACGTCGCGATGACCGCGGGCGGAAAGGGCCGCAAACGACAGGAGGACGAGATGAAGAGATTGTTTGCGGTCCTCAAGCTGGGCGACAACGCCACCGAGGACCAGGTGCTCGAACGGATCGCGCCGCTCAACGTGCGCGCGCAAGCGTTCACGGCGATGGCGACCGGCGCGGGCCTGACGGAAGCGGCGACGGGCGAACAAGTCGTCGCGGCGATCGCCGCCGGCGCGGTGCGGCCGTTCGCGCTCGCCGTGGACCTCGCGGCCGACGCCAAGGCCGACGAAGTGCTCGCGAAGGTCAAGGCGTTCGGGCTCGCGGCGAAGGCGGCCGGCGAGCAGGCGACGAACGTCGCCAATCTCCAGGTGCGGCTCGACGAGCAAGACGCGAAGGCGCTGAAAAAGTCGGCCGAGCAGTATCTCGCCGGCGAGCCGCTCAAGGCGTTTTGCCTCGACGTGGACAAAGACCTCGCGGGCGCGAAGAAAACGTTCGCCATGCTGTCGAATATTCTGCCGAAGCTGCCGCTCGGCGCGGCGGCCGACGGCGGCTCCGCTCCCGCCGGGGCGCAAACGTTCACGGCCGACGAAATCGCGCTGTGCATGCAAATTCACGGCTTCACGGCGGCGAAGGCTCAGGAATTCCTCAGCAAACACGCCCCGAAAACGGCGTAGGAAGGACGGCGCAACATGCAGATCCAAAACATCGGCCGCCCGGCCAAGCTGTACGACGTGCAATACATCAGCGGCATTCCCGTGGCCGCCGGCGAGCACATCTTCGAGAACTCGGGCGTCGATATCCGCGGCGGCTATGCCTATGCCGCGACGGGCAATCCGACCGGGCTGCAATGGTCCGGCCTCGTCGCCGACGCCGAGGTCGATAACACGGGCGGCGCGAACGGCGCGGCGACCATCACCCTGAAGGCGTTCGGCATTTTCCTGTGGACGAACTCGACGGCCAATCCGCTGGTCGCGGCCAACCTCGGCCAGAAGGTGCGGTTCGAAGACAACGACACGATGACGCTGGCCGGCAACGGCGGCGTCGCCGGCATTTTCGTCGGCTTCGGCGGCCCCGCCAACACCCTGGTATGGGTCAAGATGACGAGCGAACCGATCATCGCCCGCGGCCAGATCGCGGCCGACGTTTTCGGCGCGGGCCTGGCGCTCGATGCCAACGCGCGCATCACCACGTCGGCGTTGGCCACGCCGGCGACGCGCTTCGCCGATCCGCAAACGGTCGGCGCCGGCGCGATCGCGCTCGCGGCCGGCTGCGATTTCTTCCCGTTGCAAGCCGCCGCGCCGGCGAATCTCGCCGACGCGAATGTCCCGGCCGTCGTGCCCGGCCGCGAGATCACGCTGTTCGGCACGGACAATGTCAACACCATCACCATTCCCGCCACGCTCGCCGCGGTGAAGCTCGCCGGCGGCGCGTCGGCCACGCTCGGCGAGGGCTCGAATCTGACGCTGGTCGGCATCAATGCCGGCGGCTCGACCTGGTGGCAGGAGAAAGGCCGCGCGCTCTAGCGCGGAAAGGAGACGCTCATGAAAAACCTAACCTTGATTCTTTCGGTTTTCGCGCTGCTCGTCGCCGGGGCGATCGCGGCTCTCGATTGGCCATCGCCGGCGAACGCCGTGCAGACCGCCCCGCAGATCGACCATAGCGTCAACTTGCAGGTCGGCGGCAGCGTGCGGCTCGATTACGCGACCGCCTCGACGCCGCCGCTGATCGACGCGGGCAACCAACTGGTCTCCGGCGGCTTCTACGTTCGTTCGGCCAGCACGGCGACCTGCGCGAGCGTGTGTTCGCCCGGAATTTGCGCGTTCGGCCAGGTCACTTCGACGACTCTCCTGGCCGCCTGTTCGGCAAGCATCAGCGGTTCGTGCGTCTGCCTGACGACAACCGGCGACGACGACAACGACGATAACGACGACAACGACAATGACGACAACGATAACGACGATAACGATAACGACGACAACAACGACAACGACGGTTCGCCCGCGTAAGCGGAGAAAGGATTCGGACCATGCCCAGCATTGTCAATTTTAACAAGCTCCTCGCCGCGCGAACGAACCTGATGGCGATCTTCAATCAGACGCCGCCGGTTCCGCGCCCGGAGGACACTCCCGAGCGGGAGTTCGTCGACTGGTTCGGCACGCCGATCCTGCTGGTGGACGGCGCGTTCCTCGGCCTCGATCGCGCGCCGAAGGAATTCACCGAGCAGGGCCGCCAGTACGCCCAAATGATCTTCGATCAATGGGTCATGTACTACAAAAAGTGGACCCAGAGCGTGAAGCTCGACGAAGACAGCGTGAAGCTGCTCAATGCGAAAATGGCGACGTGGATGCGCACGGTGCAAAGCTGGCTGCCGGCCTACGCCCAGGCGCAATCGAATGCGGCGGGCCTCATGATCGCGAACGGCGAAAGCACGCCTTGCTATGACGGCCAGAACCTCTACGACACGGACCACCCGGGCTATTACCAGGGCGCGCCGACCCAGAGCAATCTGCTGCGCTGGAAGTTCTCCAAGGACGCGTTCTGGGACGCCATCCGCGTCTTCGAGGGCCTGATGGACCCGTTCTCGCCGGGCCTCTACATGAACCGCGTTTGCACGCACGTGCTCTACGCGAAGGACATCGAGGAGCAGGTCCTGACGGCGTTGCTCGCCGGCTACATCAGCGCGACGGAAAACGTCGCGCTGCGTTCGAAAAACATCAAGCCGGTCAAATGGCGGCAAATGCCGCCCGGGCAATTCGTGCTCGTCGATCGCCGCGCGGGCGCCGATGCGCCGTGCACCGGCGTGTACGATTCGGAAATCGGCGCGGGCCTGACGGCCGGCCTCGAAGGCACGACGGACATGGCCGCGGCCGAGGCGTTGAGGGCCGGGCGGCTCGAATGGCAGGAATCGGTGGACGAAGATTACTGGTTCGAACACCGCGCGATCAAGATCGGCACGTTCGGCGCGTATCAGATTCACGCCGGGCAGTGGACCACGTCGCTCAAATGCACCGGCGAAACCGCCTTCCCCGGATCGTGAGGAGAAAATCATGGCGAAAAACAACGTTGCCGAGACCGGCCCGGATCAGGTCTTCGTGATTCACCTGAAACGCGAACGCGCCTATTGGCGCGGCGGCCACAAATGGACGACGGAAGCGCAGACCGTGAACGGCAAAGACTTCACGGCGGAGCAATGGGGACAAATCGCGAAAGACCCGTTGCTCGTCATCGTCGAGAAAAAGTAACAACGGAGGGCCGGGCGGCCCTGCGAAGGGTCGCCCGGCCGGAGACGCAATGGGCAATTATTGGGATACTCCGGAAGACATTTTGACCGTGATGACCCTCGCTCAGGTTGTCGAACTGAGCGCGGATCAGCCCGATCAAGACGGCGTTTATCGGCCCGATTGGAGCATCGTCGAAACCTTCCTGCGCGATGCGCAGGACAACATCAACAATAAGCTGCGGCGGCGCGTGAACCTGCCGCTCGATGTTGTTCCAAATAGCGTGCGGCTCGACGTGAAGCGGCTTGCGAAGATCGGCCTGTTTCGCCGACGTGAAAAAGCAAACGACGATATGGGCAAAGAAGAAAAACGAATTCTGGACAAATATCAGGCGATCGCCGACGGCGACGACGAATTGGTCGGTGTGACCGACCAGGGAAAAACGGCGTCCGGCATTTCCGGCGCGCAGGCCGCGGGCAACGCGCCGCAAACGATGTTCGGCAAGAAAAAGCCCTGGGGGTTTTAGTGTCTGACGCCTTCGAATTCATTGACGACAACATCCGCGCGCAAATCCGCGCGCGGATCGAATCGTTGAAAAGCCCCGAGCGGCTGTGGAACGCGGTCGGTGAACGCCTGGCGTCATCGATCGACGAGAACTTCGAGGTCGGCGGCCGGCCGAATCGCTGGGCCGCGGTGAAGCTCGAAACGCGCCTGATGGCCGCGGGCCTGCGCAGCAAGGCGCAATTGTTCGGCAAGCGCGGCGGCGTTCGCGCGAGCGATCTGAAAAAGGTTGCGCTGAAAAAAATTCTAGTGATGAGCGGCCGGCTCCGGCGGTCGATATCCTATTTCTTCCAAGGCCTATTGTTCATGATCGGCTCCAATCTGGTCTATGCCCGCATTCACCAACTCGGCGGCATGACCGGGTCGCGATATCACCCGTTCTATATGAAGCCGCGGCCGTACCTCGTCATTCAGGAGGAAGACAAAAAGGGCATTACCCAGATCGACGTTCCGCGCTGGCTCGAAATATCCGTGGCGATCGTATTGATCCTGTTGATCCTGTCGAAAAATGCCGTTATTCCGGAGGTCGCGTGACGACGTACGCCGCCCTCGCGAAACAATTCATCGTGCGCCTGGCGTCGCTGAAAGGCGGCCCGCTGCCGCTGCGCGCCGTCGGCTATTACATGGGCGACCTGGACTCGCTCGTCGACGATCTCGAAGCGGGCGACGTGCCCGTGCCGCCCTGCGCCTTCGTGAAATTCGACCGCGAGGATATGCACGAGGAAGGCGCACTGACCGAGGACCGCTCGGGCCTGCATTGGGCGGTCATCGTCATCGCCGAAAATCTGCGGTCGAGTTACGACGCGGCCGTCGCCGCGCCCGACGCGGCGCTCGCGATTTTGTTCGCCGTGCGCCGCGCCGTCGTCAATTTTATCCCCGCCGGCTGCGACACGCCCGTGCGCTGGGGCGGCGCGCAAAGCCTGTGGGAATCAAAAAAAAGAAATTGCTGCGTTTACCTCGGGCGGTTCTTCCACGAGGCGCAGATCTGCGATGAGCCGACGTTCGCGCCGCCGATTACGTCCGTGCAATCCACGGCCGCGGTTGACGGGCGCCGCTTCTTTCAACGCACCGACAAAATGCCGGAGGGAAAATGACAGGAAAACTTTTCGTGCCGAAAACGGGCGTCGTGATTCCGCGCCACGGCGCCGCGCGTGGGGACGTGCCGGCCGCCGGCGAGCGCCTCACGGCGGAGAACGCCAACTATTACCGGCGCTGCGTCGCGCGCGGCGAGGGAACGATCGTCGATGCGCCGGCGGCGAAAGGGGGTCAATCATGATGTGGCACTGGCTTGGCCTGCTGGCCTTCTGGACCTTTGCCTGCTGGGGCCTGCGGATCGTGTTTCAGAACCTCGACCCGAGCGATCATTCGCCCGGCCTTTATATGGAAACTGTGTTCACGCCGGGCCAATCCGTCGGCGCGCAGCCGTATATGCTGCTCTTGATCGGCCAAAAGCTCGGCGCGGGCTCCGCCGGCGCCGGCCAGGTCTATACGCCGATGCGCGAGAACGACGTGATTTCGCTCTTCGGCGCGGGCTCGATTTGCTGGCGGATGTGGAAAGAAGCGCGGCGCATCTGGCAGGGCCTGCCGATCGGCGTCTTGCCGATGGCCGACCCGACGGTCGGGGCCGCCGCGGGAAACATCATTTTTTCCGGCCCGGCGACGCACGCCGGGAACGCCGTGGTCACGATCGGCAATGTCACGGTCACGTTCGCCCATGCGGCGGATGCGACCGCGGCGGACGTCGCGGCCGGCGTCGCGGCGCTGCTCACGTCGGGCGTGCAGCCGGGTTTGCAGGCCACGGTGGCCGTTGACGCCGACAACACGGCGAAACTCAACGTGACGCAAATTCCGGGCCGCGGCAATATCGTCCAACTGGCCGCGGCCTTCTCCGGCGGCAGCACGGGCGTAACCGCCGCAGTCACCCAAACGACCGGCGGCGGCTTCGCGCGCGGCGGCATTTTGTTCGCCGGCGCGGCGACGGGCAACGGCAGCGTCACAATTGATATCGGCGACAACGTCGAGGTCGTCGCGACGTACCAAACCGGCGACACGGCGGCCGATCTTTGCGCCGCGGTCGCCGCGTTGCTGACGGCCGCCGCGCAGCCCGGCCTGCAGGCCGAGGTCGCGCAGGACCTGGCGACGCCGGCGCAGTTGGATGTTTATCACAAGCACATCGGCGTGCTCGGCAACGAATTGCAATTGCGCGCGACGTTCGGCGAAAACGCCGGCCTGTCGGCGACGGTTGCGCAGCCGGCCGGCGGCCTCGGTACGCTCGATCTGACGACGGTCGAATCGGTGGTCGGCGACGCCGGTTACAACTATCTCGCCTGCGCGGTCAACGATGCGACGAACGGCGTGACGCTCGCCCGCTGGCTCGCCGACTTCTGGTCGGGCGCGGTCGGCAAACCGACCGTCGGCGGCCTTTGCTCGCTCGACACTTACGCCAATGTGCTGGCGCTGGCGAACGCGATCCAGGCGAAGCACCTGATGGTGATCGGCTCGCCGGGCAGCGTCTCGCCGAGCTACGCCCGCACGGCCGTCATTATGGCCGAACGCGCGCGGCGCGATTGCAACGTCTCGCCGAACGACGCGCTGCAGAACTTCGTCACGGGCCTCACCGGCGCGTGGGACCAGACGCAGCAATTCTCGGTCAAGGCCGGCGAGTGGCGCGCCTGCTTCGATCGCGGCGTTTCGCCCTGCATCGTCAACGCCAGCGGCGACGACGTGCTCGGCTGCGATGTGTGGTCGGAATTCAAAGACCCGGAAACCGGCCTGACCATCGGCCTGCAATTCTTCACGTTCAGCGGCGTGATGTCCTATCGCCTTTACCGCGTGCTCGCCCGCTGGGCGCGGTCGCGCGCCGGCGACGCCAATTGGCCGATGCGCGTCGGCACGCAGCCCAAGACGGTCACGGTCACGTTGCCGGACAATTCGAAGGTCAATATTTTGCAATCGGACCAATCGCTCGCGCTCGCCTTGCAGGCCCGCGCCGAGGATTTGGACCTCGAACAAAACCATTATCTCAATTTCGTCAGTTCGCGCACGTTCGCGCAGAACTACCAGCATCAGGTGCTCGATTACGCCAAAGGCCAGGTCGCGGTCAGCGCGCAAGTCTGGCCGGCGCCGCCGATCGTCGGCATTTTCGGGCAGCAGGTCAGCAACGCCTCGCCGCCGGAGGACAATTAACATGACGACGCTCATTCTCGCGATTTTGTTCGGCCTGATGGCATACGCCGTCGGCATCACCGCGATCGAGGTGCCGCTCGCCGGCATCTACATCATGAAAATCGAAGGGTTCCCGGTGCTCGAACAGGTGAGCTTCAACATCGACGGCCACGACCAGGTGGTTGCCGAGGATCTGCTCATGGGCGTCGGGACATCGCTGACGTTCGGCGCGGGCTCGGGTTCGATCGAAACGAAAGAACCGCAAGCGCAATTGATCCCCTGGGAAAGCATGAACGGCCAACCGCCGATGAACAACGTGGCGGCGTCCTTCGAGCCGATCGCCGGCATCGGCAGCTGCTTCGACTTGCAGAACTTCTACGTCATCAATTGTGCGACGTTCCGTCAGGACAAAAAGGCGGCGCTCAGTCGCCCCATCAAAATCGGCTGGGCCTCGCTCACGCCGCGGTAACAACCAACGGGATTCGGGGCTCGGGATTCGGCTGCGGCCTCCCGGACCCCGGACCCCGAAACCCGGAACCCGAGGGGGAAATCATGGCAACCATCAACGACGCGGACATCGTCCGCAAAATGCGCGAACTGACCGAGCCGTTCACGCTCACCGGCGGCGTCCTGATCGCCGGCAACGTCTTTCGCACGGGCACGATGCGTATCCTCACCGGCCACATTCAGTCGGAAGTGACCGCCCAAAATCCCAAAAACGCCGACGAAGAAGCCGCGATGCTGATCGCCAAACGCATCACGCTCGACGGCCTCGATCCGAAAGCGCTCACGCACACCGCCATTCTCGAGCTGCCGTCGTTCGATCGCGGCGAACTCGATATGGCCGCGGGGAGATTGTACGAAAAGTACAGCACCTTTCGTGACAAGCAACCTGCGACCGCGGCTGCAAACGGCGGGAAGACTGGCTAGGCATTTCCGCATGTCGCTGGGCGAGGCGTTGTCCTTGCCCCGCGACATTGCGGTTTTGCTCTGGGATATCGCAAACGAAGAAGGCGAGGATCGGTGCCCGTTCATGGGCTGAGACGGTGATTGACGATGGCGATGGATATCATGCGTGCGGCGCTAATGATCGACCTGGGCGGCAACGCCAGCGCCGGTCTTGCGCGCATGAACACCTACTTGGAGAAAACAGGCCTCATCACCGAAAAAAATCGTCCTGGCTGGCGCGGCATGACGTCGGACATCAAGAATGCGACGGCCGCGTTGGGGGCATTTTATACCGCCGGGCGTATGATCGAGCGGATCGAGCCCGGCGCGGCCCGGCTGCAAACGTCGCTGCGAAATCTGAAAATCAATCTCTCGACCGAGCCGCTCGACGACCTAGACAAGACGATCAAAAAATACAGCCAGAACGCGTTCATGATCCAGGCAAAATTCGCCGTGGATATGACCGACGTGATGGAGGCGCAGAAGTATCTCAAGGGCCAACAGTGGGGCACGTCGGACATCCTCGGCGTGGGCGGCCACGCGGCGACCGCGTCGAAAATGGCGACGATCTTCAAGCGCGATTATGCCAATGCGGAAATGGCGGCCGTCGATGTTTCGCAGGCGATGCGCATGTTCGGGTTGACGGGCTCAAGTGCGCGCTTCGGCGACATTTTGACGCGCGCCTCGACGATGGGCGTGAACCCGGCCGACCTGATGCATCAAATGGAATACGTGGGGCCCTTGGCGAAGTCGGCGTTCGGCGCGCGCACGCAAGAGCAGCGCTGGAAGGCCCTGGAAGAGACCGTGTTCGGCATTTCGCTGGGCGTCTCCAGCGGCGCGAAGCCCGAGGCGATCGGCCGTTACATGGGCGATTTCCTCGCGCGGATGGCCGGCGGCGCCGGCCGCGGGCATCACGGCACGGGCGGCCTGAATTTGTGGGAAACCACGGGCACGGGCAAGGACCGCACGAGGCACCTGAAGGATTGGATTCAGATCAGCGACGAGCTGAACAAAAAATTCGGCAACATGACCGACGCCCGCAAGCGCGAGGCGGAACTCGTAAAAATTTTCGGCGAGCAAGCCGCGCGCCTGGCCGTCGTTTTGATGGACCTCGGCGATCGCGCCAAGACGGCGCGCGAAAAATACCAAAAAGCGCCCGGCGCCGAAGAACGAATCGCCGGGCTCAAAGGGTCGTCCGAGTACGAGACCGCGATCGCCAAGAGCACGCTGAAAAGCATTTCCGACCTGGCCGGCCAGCGGCTGGCCGAACACAAGGGCCGGGCGTACGGCCTGCTCAATAGCGTGCTCGGCGTCGGCGGCGACGTGGCCGCCAACGAGAACGTGCAGGGCGGCCTCGCCTACGGCCTGGAAGGCGGCAAGTTTGTGGCGGGCGGCCTGGCGGCGTTCCTCGCAGCCCGCGGCCTCGTGCGCGGCGCAGGGGCATTAAAACAGGCCGGCGGCCTTTCCAAGATTCTCGGCCTCGGTTCGAGCGCCGTCACCGGCGACCTGGCCGGCACGGCGATGCAGCAAATCGACAAAAACCTGAGGAAGGTGTTCGTCGTCAATTGGCCGAACGGCGGCTGGGGCGGCGGCGCGATCGGCGGCGCGGGACTCGGGCGTTTGTCGGCAGCCGACGAGGCGATTCTATTCGGCAAAAAAGCCGAGGCGACCGCCGCCGGCGAGGCGGCCAAAGGGTTGACCACCTTCGGCGCCAACCTGACCAACACCAGCACGGCGCTCGGCGCGTTCGCGTCCGTCGCCGGCTCGGCCGGCCTGGTGCTGGCCGCGATCGCCGCAATCAAAGCCGGCGACGAGGCCAAGGCCGCTTATGACGATCTCGATTATCTCAACCGTCTGCCGCATCCGGGCGTCGGCGCGATCGCGAAGACCCGCGACGCCTCGATCGAGCGG
Source organism: uncultured bacterium (assembly GCA_964534375.1). GTDB lineage: Bacteria > Lernaellota > Lernaellaia > Lernaellales > Lernaellaceae > CAZHPN01. The sequence goes on from CAZHPN010000005.1 coordinate 44,833, forward strand.
GAAATCAAGAAACGCGGATTGAAGGGCAAGGCCGCGGAAAATTACCGCCGCCAACGAATGGGCAAGCCGCTGCTCTCTGGCCCGAATGACCCGCTGGCGCACGGCTCGATCGCGCACAATATGTTTTTCCCGCCATCGGAAGACTGGACCGATTTTACCGGCCAGAGCCACAGCGACACGGAATATATGTCGCTGCCCGCGGGCAAAAAACAGTATTCGCGCCCCGCCGGCCCTTACGATCAAGGGTCGGAAGAAGCGCCGATGCCCTGGGAAATTACCGTCAACGTGAAGGTGGACGACGACCGCACCAAGACGCAGGTCGATGGCGGCTCGCGCAAGCCGCGCAACGTCAAGCTTCGCACGCAGGGGGCCGAATAATGGCCGACCGCGACCCATTGCTCGTTCCCTGCACGTTAAACGGCATGCAACTGCCGCTTAAATCGTTCACGGATCACCACGCCCGCGCGCTGGCCGTGCACAGTTACAAAGACATTCCGGGCGGCGACGTGGACGACGCGGGCGCCGAGCCGCTCTGGGTGGATCTCGTTGTCGTGCTCGGCGGCATCGCGGCGCACCAAAACAAGCGCGCGCTCGGCGCGCTCATCGACAATACGCTGCCGCCGCTCGTGCTCACGCACCCGGTTTACGGGACGATGCCCGTGGCCGTGAAGACCGGCGATTCGGTTTGGACGGCCGGAACGCAGCGGCACGAATGGACGATCCACGTTGTCCGCGACACGCCGACGCCAACCCTCGCGATGACGCCGCCGATCGCTTCGACGATCGTCAGCGCGCCGGCGATCGCCGCGGTGAACGCCGATTTCTCGCAACTCGCGGCCCTCCTCATGTGGCTGCTGGCGTTCGTCAACGCGCTGCGATCGCTGATATTGGGTTGGATCAATTTTCTCGGCCAATTGGGTTACGCCGCGCAATATCTCGAAGACGTGGGCGCGTCGCAAATCGGCGAGTTCGGCTCGCTCGTGGCCGATGCAATGGCCGCGGATATGAGCGCCATGAAAAGCCTTTGCAATTACCCCGAAGACCTCGCCGCGGCCTGCCAGCAGCAATGGAAGAATCTTTCGCTGGCCTACGCGAACGAATGGGGTTTTCCGGTGCAGACGTTGCGCGATTACGAATCGGGCGCGCGGGTCTACGATTCCTCGCCCTTCGCCAACGGCCGGCCGGCCGACGTGGAAAGCGCCGACGTGCAAACGCACGCGTTTCTGACCCTGATGGCCGGCGCGCGCGTCGGCTTCACGGCGGCGATGATCGAGACGGCCAGCGGCATGCTTTGCGACGCCGACCAGGCCGGCACGCTGACGGCCGCGCAGGCGACGATGACGGTCAACGCCTGCTACGGCGAGATTCAGAAGAGCCACCGCCTGGCGCGCACGATTCTGCCCGGCGGCCAGGCCGCGCAGGCGTGCCTGGATATGGCCGCGGGTTTGCGGCAACTGATGAACGGCCTGCGCATCCGCAGCGCTTATCGGCAAACCGTCGTGCTGAAAACCGCGCCGTTGTTTCTCATTCTTGCCGAGCACCGCATCGACCAGGGGCGGTTGGAAGAGATTCAACGCGCGAACGATCTGCCCGACACGCTTCGCGTGCCGGTCGGCGCGAAAATTTGGATTCCGGCGGAGGCGGCGTGAACAGTGGTCAGTGGCCAGTGGTCAGTGGTCAGCATCCGGACTCCGCAGCGTCTCTGCGGCGCCTCCGTGTGAGCCTTTTAAATGATCTTTAAGCACACCGTCATCGTGTCGTTCGACACATTGCCCGTCGTACAGTGGGACGCGTTGGACGTGGATTTGACGTTCGACAAACTCTGCGGCTTTCACCTGCGCCTGCATCCGCGAACGATCGCCGAGGAATTGGCGCTCCGGGCCGCCTGGCGCGTCGTCGTGACGTTGAACGGCAAGCCGGTGCTGCGCGGGGTCGTCGATCATCCGCATCTGGATGAAAAACGCGACCCCGACGAATATTCCATCGATGGGCGCGAGAGCGTTGCGGTCGCGGCCGATTGCGACATCATCAACGTTGCCGATTTGACCTCGTTGACGATGGGCGCGGCGATGCCGACGGTGCTCGGGCCGTTCAAGATCGGCTTCGTGCCCGGCCCGCGCGCCGCGGCCAAGGAAATTCTCGAACCGCTGCTCGGCAAGCGGCCGTATCACGCCATTCAACATTTGGCCGACGAAGCCGGGCTGGCGACCTGGACCGATCCGGTCGCCGGCGTCATTTTCTGCGACGAATACGCCGCGTTGCTGGCCCAGGCGCGCAAGCTGCCGCCGATCCAGATTTTCCGCATTCCGGGCAATCCCGCGAACAACGTCGAACGGTTCACCTATGACGATGAAAAGTGCCTCAAGATGAATACCTGCTCGATTATCGCGGACATGCAAATCCAGGCCACGATCGACAACGTCGCCGCCGCGCCGGCGGTTCCCGCGTTCGCCCAGGGCCTGCCGCTGCCGGCGCTCGCGCGAAAACCGGACGATCCGGAGCTCGCGGAATATCGGCCGCTGTTGATCCACGGCCGCGGCGCGAAATATAGCGACTTCGCCCAGCGGCCGATGGCGGAATTGAAAAAACGCCTGGCGCAAGCCACGCGGCTCGGCTACGAGCTCGCCGGTTGGTGCGACAAAAAAGGCGTCCCGTATTCGGATATCCGCATGGCCCAGGTTGCCGACGCCAGGCGCGAGATTTACGGCGAATTCTTTGTGGCGGCGGCGCGGCTCACGGCGAAGCGATCGAAGGACGACCCGAACGGCGGCTTCAATACACTTCTCAGTTTGATCGATCCAGGATGTTTGGCGGCATGACAATCGAACGCGATCGCGAAGAACTCGCCGAATTGGGCCGCGCGACGGTCGCGGCCATGCTGCCGTCGCCGACCGGGCGCCTGGTGTTGCAACTGCTGCGCGGCGCGGCCGGGCCGCGGGCGAACGTCGAACTGTGGGGCAACGGCTGCACGGATTTTCTGCCGACGAATCCGGCCGGCCTCGAAGTGCTGCTCTCGCAGTTATCGAGCGGGGCGCCGGCGGCGATCGCCGTCGCCTGCGATATCGCGATCAAGCTCGCCGGGGTCGTGCTGCCCGGCCAGGCGCGCCTGTTCAACCCGTCGGACGGCAACCAGGTGCTGCTCGACGTGGGCGGCATTATTCGCCTGGGCGGCCCGCTGGCGACGCATCCGGTCGTCTGCTCCGGCGACGTTATTACCGGACTGACCGCCGGTCCCTATGCCGTAACCGGATCGATTGTCGGCACGCCGGCGAGCGGCACGCGAAAGGTGATGGCATGAAAAAGCGAGAAGCAAGAAGCCGGAAGCCGGAAGCCGGACTGCGCGCCTGGTTGCGCGGGCAGGCGGAAACGCGTTGCTTTATGGCCGGCCTGCGCGCGGTCGCGAAAAATCCGCGACGGCCGAATTACCGCTGGGCCCAGTTGTGGAAACGCCTGGCGATCGCGCTCGGCGCGAAATTCGCTGGGAGCGCCGACGCCCTCGTCGGCGACAGAAACGCCGGCGGGGGCGCCGGCGCTCCCGGCAAGGGGCGCCCGTGAGCCCGTTTCTCTGCCAGCCTGGCGTGGGCCTCGTCCTCGGACCCACAGGAAGGCCCGTCGCCGATCCAAGCGCGGCCACGGCCGTCTACGTGCGCCTGGCGGCCATTTTTGACGGTTGGTGGTGGGACGCGACGAAACCGGCGGCGACCGAGGCCGAAATCGTCCGCGAAGTCTCGCCGGGCAGCGCGCCGCGCGTGGAAGCGCGCGCGACGATTCTTTTGCAGGCGCTGATCACCCAGGGCCTCATCAAAGACGTGACGGCGACCGCGACGCCAAATTACGCGAAGGCCGGATACGACCTGGTGATCAACTACACCGACCTCGTTTCGAACACGCCGGCGACGCTCAATGTCTTCGCCGCGATCGGGGATTGACGTGGACCCGACGATCAAAACATACGCGCAAACGCAGGCCGAGTACCAGAACACCTTTGTCGCCACGATCCCCGAGGGCGACGCGGCCGACCCGAACGGGTTTTTTCACGGCCTGACGCATGCGCTCGCGCAGATCGACACGGGCATCGATGGCCGAATTCAACGCGCGATGATGAACGGCTTCCGCGGGACGGCCGATCCGGACGCGATGGCGAAAATTGCCGGGCCGGAAATCGGGCCGCCGCTGCCGGCGACGACGGCTTCGATGAACGTGCTCTTGCAGGGGACGCTCGGGGAACCGTTCGACGCGGGTGTCGAACTGCTCGAACCGAATTCCGGCGTCACAGTCAAAACGACAAGCGGCGGCGCATTTGTGCAGATGCAGGTCACGCAGTTCGTCGGCCTGCTGCCGATCATGATGACGCTCAATGCCTGCGTCGTCTCTGCCGTTTCGGAAACGCCGGGCGCGGTCGGCATGCTGAAAAACGGCACGGCGCTGCAGGTGACCAGCAATACGCCGAACGTGCTTTCGAACGCCTCGGTATACGGCGGCGATGCGACCGGCGGCACGGACCAGGAAGACCCCGAGGCGTATCGGCAGCGCGACCTTGATTGGGTGCAGCACAAGCCGGCCGGCGGCAGAGACGGGGACCTGGCGATGCTGGCGAAATCGCTGCCCGGCATCGTCAAGGCCGTTGACTTCCCGGAACTCGACGGTCTCGGCACCCATGCGGTCGCCGTTTGCGGCGCGAACAACGAGCCAGTTTCGGCCGATCAGCTCGCGGCCGTGAGTGCGGCCATCAATGGCCGCGATTTTCGGATTGTGGGGATCAAAAATTATTACGCCCTCAATGCGACGCCGCGGTCGGTCGATTTTGCGCTCGCGGTCGAAACCGTCTGGTCGAATATCGGCAGCCCGAAACTGGTCGTCGCGGGCAGCACCCAAACGGTCGTCAACGTTTCCGACGCATCCGGGATTCGCTCCGGCATGAATATCGTCATCGCCGGCGCCGGCGTCGGCGGCGTTCCTTTCTGTGCGACCGTGTTGTCGGTCACCGGCAACGCGATCGCGCTCACGAACGCCAGCGCCTGCCCGATCGTGCCGGCGGCCGGCGCTGTTGTGACCGGGGGCTGCGCGGCGTTCAATACGCTTTATCAGCGCATTTTGCAGATGTTTTACGCGCTCGATCCGGGCGATGCGCTCTCGCCGTCAATGTCGGTCGATCAATTCACGTTGGCGCAAATCACCGACGTAACAATTCTCGCGCCGGTCGCCACGGTGCGGCCGGTTGTCAGCGCGGATGTCGTGGAAATTTGCACCCCGGGCGCAATCCTCATTGTGCCGATGGAGTCTTAATATGGCCCCCACTACCGACGATGTCGTTCTCGATTTTTACCCGGTTGCGGGAATTCCGCTCGGTCGCCAGACGACGCTGACGGGCCTGCTGACCGCGGCGCAACAGCTTTATGGCCGCGGCGTCCTGCGCCTGCAGGCTGTGACCTTCGACCCGTCCACAATTGCGGTTCCTGCGCCGGACGCGCTCTATCTCATTCACCCAGCGGCCTCGCAAAATCCCGGACATCTGGCGGCATTCACCAGTGCGGATTCGCAATGGCATATTTCGACGTATCCGATCGGCGACGCCATTGTCACTCTCGCCGGTGACGACGGCGTGCACGAGCCGGGAATGCGTTATGCGCTGCTCGATGGCTTGTTCTGGCCGCTCGACCCGGGGATTCCCCGTCACGTCGTGGACATCGGCGCCATCCATCCGCCGGCCAGTCCAATTGTCGGCGGCCTTTATATCCTCGGTGATTCTGCCGCGCGCACGGGCGCCTGGGGCGGCACAGGTTCGATCAATCGCGCGCTCTGGAACGGAACGTCCTGGGTTTTTTACGGGGGCGACCTTGGCGACTTAAACGGCGGATGTCTGCTTCGCGTGGACGCCGCCGACAACCCAACCGTCGCCGCCCCCGGATTGTATTGGTGGCGCGGAGGCGCTTTCGTTCCGCGGTTGATCAAATCTGATGCGCTGCCCGGCGATATCGATCTGACGATTCATAACATGATCCCGGACGTTTCAGGCGTCACCGCGCCGGGTCTCTGGGTCGTCGGGCCGGATGATGGGATTCCGACGCTCTATTTGGCCGTTCCCGGCGGCAATCCGATTCGCCTCGGTCAATTGTGCGGAATTCAAATCGCCGACGTGGCCGGGCTCTCGGACGCGCTGGCGGCGGCCGGCGGCCCGCAGCGCACCTATGCCCGCAACGTCAATCTGGTGCAGGCAAATAGCTTCGTCGATTTCGATGCGACGATTACCGTGCCGGACGGCAAAAAGTGCATCTTCACGAATCTATATAGCTGGGTGCAGAGCGGCGGCACGGTCCAGTTTCTCAACGGTGACGCGCTTTATATCGTCAGCGCAGGTTTGACCGTTCTCGCCGGCCACACGCAGCCGACGCAATTGCAGCATATCTGGCAGACCATCATCCGCGCGCTGACCAACGTGGACGGCCCGATCGAGAGCGGCGTGACGCCGCGCATCGAGATCGATGGGGCGGACAGCGGGGCGGACGCCGCGGGCCTCGCGACCTTCATGCTCGAATATATTTTTGTGGATGCGTAAATGTCCCAATTCGGCGCACTCGGCTTTCCGTTCGACACCATCGGCTTCGCGCCGCCGGCCCCCGCTGCGCCGATCGGCGCGACGATGACGCCGGATGTGACGAGCCTCCATGCCGCCGAGATACTCACGCTCACCGCGACCGCCGGTGTCTTTCCGATGAACCCGACGGCGACGATCGACGGAGTGGCGGCCGTCAAAATTGTGCGCGTCGATGACACGACGCTGGCGGTGACCACGGCGCAATTCATGCGCACGAACGAACGCGCCGACGTGATGATTTATGACGCCGGCGCGCCGATCGCGCAGGCGTCGATCGCCGTCCGGGACGAATTTTTGAAAATTCTGCTGGCCGCGACCGAGCGCGCCTGGTCGCCCGAGCCATCGTCGGTCGGCTACCGCGTACTCGCGGCGATCGCCGCGGGCCGCGAGCGCCGCAATGAATTGAATCGACGCTGCCACGACCAGATTTGCCCGGAGTCGGCCGACGCGATCGAGGGGCTGCCGGACTTCGAGCGGGACCTGGCGCTCGCCGCGCGCGAGGACCTCTCGGCGGCGCAACGCCGCGCGCGGGTGCGCGCCAAGCTCAACGAATCGCCATCGCTGGCCTGGGGCGCGGTGCTCGATGCACTCGCGCCGTTTCTCGTCGGCTGCGCCGGCGCGGATTTGCCCGTCATTCACGAGCTCGAAAATTATGACGTTTATGGCGATTTGATCTGGTTTTTCTGGGTCGAAATCACCGATGCAATTATCAATGGCCCTGCGTGGGATTGGTCCTCGGCCGAGCAGGCGATTCGCGACGTGAAGCCCGGCTTCGCCGGTTTTTGCCTCGGCCGCCGCGGCTTTTTCGCCGGCATCAGCGGCGCCGGCCGCGACGCGGTCGCATACGTGTAAGAGAGGAATAAATGCAAAACGGCAAGCAATTCGAAACCCCCGACGGCGGCCCGATTTTTCCGTCCTATTTCAACTCGCTTTTTCGTCTATTCAAAAACGGACTCCGGCCGGGCCTCTTCTGCGATGCGGCCTCATTGCTCGGCGCGCTGACCGCGACCGCGGCCACGCGCCTGACAATGACGGCGCCGAACGCGGCCGACGGCGAGTTCATTTATTCGGCCGGGATGTTCCTGACTGACGTCAACCAGGCCTTCGTCGATTTCGGCGTCGGCGACGCCGCCGGTCCCTATACCCTCTATATCGACGCCTCCGAAAACACGGCCGCGCCGTTTCCGCGCTTCGAAATCTTCCTGCGCAAGTTCCAGATCGGCGGGGGGGACGGCTCGGCGGCCAACAATTGCCTCGCGATCGGCGTGGCGAATTGGGACGGAACGACGGCGACTATCGATCCGGTTCTCACCGCCGCGCTCCGCAAGGCCGCGCTCGGAATTCTCGATCTGACGCGCCTTTATGCCAATCCGCAGGCCCTGCGCGATCTCGACAAAATGACCTGGGGCGACGGCGTCCGGCTCGGCGGCGAGCCCGCCGAAGACCCGACGGCGAGTGTGAATCCCGAAGGCGTCAATGTGTTCCTCGGGCGCCTTTGCTCGCTCTTTTTCGGGCCGTCCGGCAACATCAAAATGGGGGCCGGCGGCCAGATTATCCTCAGCGACGGCAACGGCGGTTCGGTCCAAGTGGGTGATGCGCTGCTGCGCATCATCGCCGGCGCGTTGGCGCTCGACGGCTCCCCGCTGCAACTCGACCAGACCTCGCCGATCGTCTTCGGAGCCTCCGACGCTCCGCAGCACCAAGGCGACAAGAATGTGCTGACCGTCGAGCACATCGCCAAGGTCGATGCATATGCCCCATACGCCGCTTGGGGCGCGCCCGGCGGCGTGGCCGATATTAGCGGGATCGGAGTGGACTCGATCTTCAATTCGGCCGAAGGCGTTTATGTGGTCAATTTTCTGCATGCCTTTGCCGTTCCGCAAACCTATCGTTTGCACGTAGATTCCGATTATTGGGTGGCGCCGTGGTACTTCGTCGCCAGTCCGAAAGCCGCGGGCTCGGTGACTTTGGCGTTCTATTTTTGGGATAATACGACCAATGCTTACGTGCTGCGGAATACCTCGTTTTCAATTTACGCCAGCGGGGTGCTGGCCTAATGCGATCCGAGAGGACCCTCGGCTCGAATGATCGGCTAGCCCGGAGTGCAGTCCGACGGCGGCCCGGCAATGCCTTCTTGCACCAACGCGACAAAACAATTGCTCATAATCTGGCAACTGGAACCGGCGTAATAAATGCACTGTCCGAGCTGCTGCGTCACGCCATACGGAACTTGGTTGTTTTCGCAAGCCGAAACGAACTGGGCCTCGGTGCAGCCGACGATCCCGAGGCCGCATTTCGTGCAGAAAGCGTCGTAGAGGGATTGGCAGGTCGGTCCGCTGTCGTCGTCATCGTCGTCGTTGTCGTCATTGTCATCATCATCGTCGTCGTCATCGGCCGCATCGTTATCGTCGTCGGCCGCATCGTCGTCGATCGTAGCGTCATCATCGGCGGTCGGCGAGCCGTCGTCGTCGGCGGCGACGTAAATGTTATTCGTGGTCTTGGCGCCGGGAGCGCACGTCGCCAGGAGCAAGAGGCAGCCGGCCAGGAGCAAGGACGCGATCGCGACAGTCAGGGCCTTCATCTCAATCTCCCATTTTCAAACGTGATGAGCGGATTCTCCCGCCGCAGGCAGAAGAATGTCAAGGGCGGTATTCACGGGCGTTCGCGCGAATTCGTGATTTTAAAAAGGAGTCCTAAATGAGCGACCTCGGCCGAAAACTTCTCAATACCGCCAAATCCTACCTGGGCGTGCGCCGCGAACCGGGCACGTGCCCGCCCGCGATCGCCGAATTTCTCGCGGCCGTTGGCATGCCGCCGAACGAAACGCTGGCCTGGTGCAAAGCGTTTTTCACTTTCGTTTGCCAGCAGTGCGGCGTGGCCATCGACACGCACCCGAACGCCCGCGCGCTGCTCTCCGACCCGGACTGGCAACGCGTCGAGCCAGCCGACGTGCAGGCCGGCGACGCGGCCGTTTTCTGGCGCGGCGACCCGAAGGGCTGGGAAGGCCACATTGCATTTGTCGCCGAGCCGCCTGGGAGCGCTGGCGTTCCCGCCGGCTTTTTGCGCGTCCTCGGCGGCAACCAGGCGTCATCCGTGTGCTATGAGAATTTCCCGGTCAACCGCGTGCTGGCCTATCTGCGGCCGAAGGAGCAAGCCGATGCCTAAACAACGCGAGTGCCATTGCCCCTGCTGCGGCTCCGCGGCCGTCCCAACCTATGCGGCCGGCCCGGCTGAGGGTTCGGTCCTTTGGGTTGAAGTTACAAGGTGCACCGATTGCGGCTTTGCCGTTCATTATCCGAAAAACGCCGCGACCTACGAGGCCGGCCTCTCGCGCACGTATTTCGCGATGATCCGCGAGCTGCTCGAACTCTACGACAAGGCGCCCCCGGCGTGCGATCGCAACGTGCTGCCCGGACGGCAGGCGTGAACGCTCTTTACGATCATCTTCACGTCGAAGTGCACCCCGGAACGGGAGCGTAATATCACAACTTCCGCGCGCCAGTTTTCACCCAACGCCCCGACGCCGATCGAGCACGTCGCCGGCGTCATGGTCAAACGCGATGATCTTTTCGAAGTCGCCGGCGTGTGCGGCGGTAAAGCACGGGCCTGTCTGGGTTTGGTGCGAAGAGCCCCAAAGCCGCGGCTCGGTCTCGTCACGGCCGGCGCGGCCGCATCGCCGCAGGTAAATATCGTGGCCCACATTGGCGCGGAATTGGGTCTGCCGGTGCGGGCGCACGTGCCGAAAACGAAGGTACTGTCGCCGGAAATTGCGGCGGCGAAGGCCCGCGGTGCGGAGATCATTCAGCACGCGCCTGGCTACAACACCGTGATCGTCGCGCGCTGCCGCGCCGACGCTCGCGCTCGGGGCTGGATCGAGATCCCATTCGGCATGGAGTGCCCCGAGGCCGTCATACAGACGTGGCAGCAGGCGGCGCTGCTGCCCTGGGGCCAATTCAAACGGATCGTCATGCCCTGCGGCTCGGGAATGAGCCTCGCCGGCGTCCTCTGGGCCCTGAAAGAATCGGGATGCAGAACGCCGGTGATTGCGGTGCGTGTCGGCGCGGACCCGAGCAAGCGGCTCGATGAGTACGCGCCGGATGAATGGCGGGCGATGGTTCAGATCGTCGATTCGGGAACGGGCTACAAAATGGCCGCAGAAACGCAATGGAACGGAATCACCCTCGATCCGCACTATGAAGCAAAGGCGGCGAGGTTCGTGCAGCCGGACGATCTTTTTTGGATCGTCGGGCTGCGGCAGACGGTTAAGCGCTCTTTAACAACTGAATAATGACGGTTTTTTAGGTGTAAAAACGCCCCGAAAAAAAGGGGCAGAGTTGGCATGTTAGCGCATGCCGAACCGACGACGCTTGCACGTCGCCCCGACGAAGCCGGCTGCCCCTAGCGAGAACACAGGCATTCTAGCCGGCGAAAAAGGGATGACAAGATGCAGTCTTCATTGCGTGATTCGTTCATCGTGCCGCCGTTCAGCGTTCTGGATGCGCGGCAGGGTTATTGGCAGGAGCGGAAACGGCGCTGGCTCGAGCTGATCGGCGAAATGCGGCCGACGTGCCCGCAGCCGCTGTTTCACGACGTTTCGATCGGCGGGAAAACCAAGAAGATCAAGGACGGCAAAAACCTCTCGATTTTCGACCCGGTTCTTGCCGAAGTGCTTTTGCATTGGTTCTGCCCCGTCGCCGGCGACGTGTTCGATCCGTTCGGCGGCGAGGCGGTCAAGGGCATCGTGGCGGCGACGTGCGGCCGGCAATATTTCGGCGTCGAAATTCGGCCGGCGCAGGTCTGGGAAAATCGGCGCATCGCCAAGCGTCTCGGCGCGACGCGTTGCACCTGGTTGATCGGAGACGCCGGCAAGCTCGCCGCGCTCGTGGCGGCGCAGCGGACCTTCGATTTTGTGTTTTCTTCACCGCCATATTGGAACCTCGAACGCTACCGCGGGCCGCGCGGCGATCTCTCCGAGGCGCGCGATTACGGGTCATTCCTGGCCGCCTTTGAGCGCATCGTTTGCCTCTCGGCCGAGCGGCTGCGGCCCGGCCGGTTCATGGCGATCAAGGTCGGGAATTTCCGCGATCGCCGCGGGGCGCTGATCGATTTTGTGGGCGACACGGCGCGTTGCGGCGCGGCGGCCGGCCTGGCGTTCTACAACCAATACGTTCTCGCCGGCGTGAATGGCGCCGCGCCGCTGCGAGGACGCGGCATGATGCGCACGCGCAAATGCGCCCCGACCCATCAGGCGGTGCTGGTCTTTTTCAAGGGCAACCCGCGCGAGTTCGATCGGCGCGCGTTCCCGGAGATCAAGAGATACGATGATCCGCTTCCGGCTGCGGAATAAGGCGCTGCGGGCGCGGGTCATCGCCGACCACCTGGCGAAACTCGGCCAGACGCGCTGCCTCGTATATTCGTGCGGCAATGCGGCGCGCGAATTGCGCCGCGTCGGCCTCGACGTTGTCGAGGTTGGCGCGGCCGGCGCCCTGATCGCCCAGCGGGAGCTTGATTGCGAGGAAATGCTCCTCACGCACCCCGGGCTTTTCAACGCGACCAGCGGCCATTTGTCGCCGGCGTTGATGGCGCGCCTGGCGGACGTGTTCCGCCAGTGGCTGCCACCCAAAATTCTAGGTTCGAGCGAGCCGGTTTGGTGCCCTTGCGGCAGCGGCGAGACGCTGGTCGCCCTGGCGGCGAGCCTCGGTTTCCGCCGTCTGCGGGCGATCATTTCGGCCGATATTCCGGCCATCAACTTCGGAATGACGCCGCTCGCCGGAGTCATCGCCGCGAACGTGCCGGTCTTCGACTGGCGCGATATTTCAGCGGACATCGATCGCCGGCGCGGCTGGCTGGTCGATACAGGATTCGCAGAGTGAAAAACGGTTGCTAAACGGCCATAAAACGCTGTTTAGAAAGCCGTGAAGAGTGAGTCAAAATTCTGACAGCGGCCGATTCGTAGGAGAACCGGTCGCTATTTGTGCGCCTGGAGTGCGTTTTCTTTTTGCAAACCAAATGCACATTTTTTTCAAACCGCACGCGCGTCAACAACAGAGATCCGGGATCGGTCGCCGACTCGACTATTCGCGAGCAAGTGGTCCGGAGGGTAAGAATGTGTCCTTTTCTCGGGGCAGGGCGAAAATATGTCTTGACAACCCGGGGGTCCTTTCCGACTAGGATGGACAGGATCGGCAACCGTCATCTCCTGTCAATCCGGCAAATCCTGTAAATCTTGATAAGAAATCGTACTTGTCTACGCCGGCGAATTGCTCTCTTGTTTCCGCCGCAGGAGCCGGGAGATGACCCGCCGCTCCTGATCGGTCAGGGCGCGGAAGAGGAACAACACGGCGAAATAAACGACGCCGCCTGCCACGATCACGAGGGCGAGATTCATCGTGCGCATCGCCCAGGCGACGGCGGCCAGCGCCAGCGCCGCGGGGATCGCGCGCACGGGGAACATTTCGTGCGGCAGGCTGCCGTACTCGCGCAGGAACACACGCAGGAAATAGATCAGCAGGAACACTTCGGAGGCGATGGTCGCCGCCGCCGCGCCCCAATAGCTGTATTTCGGAATCAGCGCGAAATCCACGGCGAGGTTGACCAACATCGCGTAAACGTTGGCGCGCAGCACGTCGCTCAGGCGGTTGGCGGCCGTCAGCGCCCACCCGAAGGTCATCGTGCCGAACCAGAGCCAGAGGAAGCTGCCCAGCAAGGCCAGCACGCGCGCGCCGTGAGCGTACTTGGCGCCGTAGACCAGCTCGACGAGGCGCGGACCGACGATCATGCTGCCGATCGACACCGGCAGGGCGATGATCCAGAAGATGCGCAACGACGAGCCGAGCAGCGAGTTCCACTGCTCGTGCGACTCGGCGCGCGCCGCGGACAGCGCCGGGAAGAGCGCCCGGGTCGCCAGCACCGGCAGGGTCAGCAGCAACTCGAAGAACGAGTAACCGCTGCGATAGAGGCCGGCGCTGCGATCGTCGGTCAGGCGTTCGAGGATCACCATGTCCACGCGGAAGGCGACGATCCAGACGAAGCCGATCATCACGAACGGCACGGCGCGGCGGAGCATCGCCCAGCCGCCGGCGACCCCCGGCCAGAACGACACGCCCGGCAGCCGCGTGTGCGCGATCCAGGTGTTGAAGAACGCGGAAAACCACGCGGTGATCACCATCGCGGCCACCACGCCCATGACGCCCAGATGCAGCGCGGCGGCGATCGCGACGCCGACCAGCCAAGCGCCCGAGCGGATGATCGTCACCCACGCGGACAGGTCCATGCGTTGGACGCCGTCGAACATCGCCTCGCCCGTGTGCGCGACGGCGTCGCCCCACACGAACAGCGCCGAGAGCATCACCACTTGGCGCGTCGCGCCGCTGTACCCCATCGCCCGCGCGAAAACATACATCGCCAACGTCGCGAAAACGCCGAGGATCATGCGCATGCCGAGGGTGGTCTTAAACAGCCGGCCGCTCGCCTCCGGTTCCGCCCGCACCGCCGCCACCTCGCGCACGAGCAGCGGCGACATGCCAAAGCCGGCGAGCACCGAGAAGATCGCCGCCAGGCTGTTCGCCAGCCCGTAGCGGCCGAAATCGTCGACCAACAAAGTACGTGCGATCAACGCTTGGATGAGAAAACCGACCAGCCGGCGGGAACCTTCGGCGCCGAGCAGCCACATGCTGTTTTTCGCGACGCGCGCTCCGCTCATGCGTTCCTCACGTAAGGTTCCCTTATCGTAACCATGACCCTCGCCGGCTTCACGAAGTTAATGCCGGGCGCCCGCGCCTCGCCAAACGTCGTCCGCCGGATCGATCAACGTGGCGCTAGTCTGGCAAATGCGGCGGTTCCTGGCAAGACGACGCCGCGGCGTTCGGGGCGTTCAATCGAGCGAAGCAGCGCCGGGAACGGGCGCCGCGGCGGGAAGCTTCAATTTCATGCCGATCCCGGCGAGGATGGCCGGAAGCAGGACCGGGAGCAGCTCGGTGTAAATCCGTAGTTCGAAAATCTTGGCGAATTGGATTTCGGTGACGATGAAAAAACCGAGCGTCGACGCCAGGAGGATCTGCAACTCCCGGCCGATCCGCCCGAAGCCGACGATGGCGATCACCCACATGCCGCCGAAGGCCATCGACGCCTTGAACAGTTGCGACGGCTGCAGATTGAACGACAACATGTCGTAGCCGTTGCCGTGCAAATGGAAATAATGCTTCAAGGCGATGCGGCTCGCGACCCAGAACGCCGCCGACAGCGCGACGACCGCTTCGCCGCGCCATCTTTTTGCCGATGACCACCAGAGGATGGCGGCCCCGGGCAAAATGATCGCGCACGTCTCGCGATTCAACGTCGCCAGGGCGAACACGAAAACGAACGCGACGTAGGATCTTTTCAGGACGCAGACGCACAGGGCGATCATGAACAGCGTTCCGGCCGCGTCGCTCATTTGCAGAATCGTGTGCCACTTGATCACGAGCGCCGCGAACAGCACGCCGAAACACGCCGCCGTTTCGTCAAAGAGCAACGACAGGTGCCGGAAGAGAAACCACAGCGTAAAAAACATGCACAGGCCGACGTACACCCGCGCCGCATGCTCGATCCCGCCCGCGTTGTCGCCGATGTAATGCGACTGCATCAACCCGAGGATCGCCAGCGGCGACAGCATCCGGATTTGGTAGGGCATGATCGATGCGCCCTCGAGGCACTCGTTCAGGCGGTACGGCGGGTGCAGCGCCGTGCCGAAGGCGATGTCGAAGGCCGCCAACAGACAGCACGCGACGACAAAGACCAGGAACAGCAAACGCGCTGTCTTTTGGCTATTCATCGTCAACCCCTAAACTAGCGCTGCTGCGGCATCGGCCCCATGACGAACTCCAGCGTCCCGCCGTTGGCGATTTGGTCATGCGTGAAGAACGGCGTCGTCAGCGCTTGGCCGTTGAGCGTCGCCGACTGCACGTAGACGTTGTACGGCCCGTTGTTGACGACGGTGATCTTCAGGTCGCCGTTCGGCAGGTGCATGACCGCGCCGTCGAAGACCGGGCTGCCGAGCACGTACTGCACCGAGCCGGCCCGCGGGAAAAAGCCCAGCGCCGAGAAGATGTAAAAGGCGGACATCGTGCCGGCGTCGTCGTTGCCCGGCAGGCCGCCGGGAAAATCGCGATACTTGTGGAACATCGCCCAGCGGATCCACTTCTGCGTCAGGTCGGGACGGCCGGCCGCGGCGAAGATATAGGGATGGAACAGGCTCGGCTCGTTGCCCAGCCACAGGTACGCGCCCGGCGCCCAATCGAATTCCGCATACGCCACGTTCATCTCGAACGCGTAGTTCAGTTTGTCGGTCAGCGCCGTGGGCGAGCCGAACAGTTGCGCCAGGCCCGCGACGTCATGCGGCGCAAAGAAAGTGTAATGCCAGGCGTCGCCCTCGGTGTAATACTCGTCGAACGGAAAGGCCGGGTAAAACGGCGAGACCCACGAACCGTCGGAGAGGCGCGGCCGCAGGAAGCCGGTCGTCGCATCCCAGTAGTTGCGGTAGTTATGGCTGCGGGCGAGGAACATCGCCGCGTCGTCCGGCTTGTTCATCGCCGCCGCCCACGCCGAGAGCGCCGAGTCGTCGTAAGAGTATTCCGTCGTGTAGCTCAGGCCCTTTTGCTCGACGTCGGCCGGAATGTAGCCGAGCGTCAGGTACGATTCGAGTCCGTCGCGGCCGTCGTTGGGCGCCGGTCCCGTCGCGTGGGCGTAGCAGCCTTCGTAGGCTTTGTCGTAATCGAAATCGCGAATGCCCTTCAGATAGGCGTCGGCCAGCACGATGTCCGCGCTCGTGCCGTCCATGCAATCGGTGTAGGCGATGGCCGCCGGCCATTTGGGCATCGAGCCGCCCTGCTCGTACATCAGCGTCAGCGACTGCATGAAATCCGCGGTGCGCACGGGGTCGAGCAGGGTCAGCAGCGGATGGAACGTGCGGAAGGTGTCCCACAGCGACATATCGGTGTAGTACTGGCGCCCGGCGGAATCGTGGGTCTTTTCGTCGAACCCGAGGTACTGGTTGTTGGTCTCCGTCCAATCGTGCGGCATGAGGCCGGCGTGGTAGAGCGCCGTATAGAAAACGCGGCGATCCGACAGCGAGCCGCCGCTCACGTCGATCTTGCCGAGGTATTGCCGCCAGGCGTTGCGCGTGGCGTTCATCATGCCCTCGAAATCCCAACTCGGCGCCTGCGCGGCCAGGTTTGCCTGCGCCTGCGCGACGCTTTGAAAGCTGATGCCGACCCGGATCAGCAACGGCTGGCCGCCGGCCGCGAAGCCGAGATAGGCGCCGACGTTCGCACCCTGCGCCGTCGCGCTGTTGTCGGTCGGCTGGCCGTTGGTCCACGTGCCGTAGGCCGTGAACGGCTGCGAGAATTGCATGGCGTAATAGACGTTCGTGCCGCCCGGATGCGCGCCGGTCAATTCGCCGGAAAAATTGCTCATGCCGGAGACCGTCTGGCTCGCCGCGTCGATGGCAACCGTGGCGTTGCTAACCCAATTGGGCTGGATCGAATACGACGGGTCCACCACGACGTACGGTTCGCCGCCGCCCTGCCACCTGTAGCGGTGCATCGCCGCCCAGTAGGTCGCGGTCAGTTCGGCGAAGACCTGCGGCTCGTCGAGCAGCACGCTGTAATAGCCCGCCTTCGCCGTTTCGTTGGCGTGGGAGAACGTGCTGCGGAAGGTCGGCTCGCCGATCGGCGCGGCCGGCTTCGCGTTCATCGGCATGACCAGGATGTTGCCGTAATCGGAGCACCCGGTGCCCTGCATGTGGGTGTGCGTAAAGCCGCGGATTTGGGGGTCCGCATAGTAGTACCCAGCGCAATGCATCATGTCGAGCGCGAGGCCGTCGAGCGTCGTATCCGGGCTGAGGCCGACCATACCGAACGGCGCGCTCGGCCCCGGATAGCACGAGGCGGCGCCGAGGCCGAAACTGCCCGTGCCGATCAGCGGATCGACGTAGTCGACGATGTCGACGGGCGACGAATCGTCGTCGGCCGGCGAGGCATCGTCATCGACCGGCGAAGCATCGTCGTCGTCGTTCGCGGGCGTGACGTCGTCATCGTCGCCGCCCTTGCCGCAGGCCGTGAACAAGAAGGCAAAAACCGCCAGGGAAATCATCAAGAGCCAAAAGACACGTTGCCGCATGGTTGGACCTCGCCGAGGTGAACAGGCCAGCGAATTCTAACTGGTTTGCGCGGCAGCGGAAAGGCGACCGCGAGGCGCCGAAATCTCCGACTACGTAATTCTGGTTTTTTTGACAGGATGGACAGGTTTTGCCGACGCGGTGCGGCGGAATACGGTGAAGATCGTTCCGGCCGATCCTGTCCATCCTCGAAATCCTGCGAATCCTGTCAAGACGATGGCACAAAGTTTCACTCTACGAAGGAGACAAGTCTCGCAATGACCACCGGCCAGCCGTGCACCAAGCTCTTGATTAGCGTAACGTTATGATTGAGTATATTTCTTGTAAAGAAAGGGGATCCGGAGTGCCAGCTTCGCTTCGCATCGTCACGTTCGCGGCGGCTGTTTTCCTTGCCGTCGGCGCGCTTTGGTTCGTCGCCTGCACCCCGCGCGATCAAGCGACTGGCGACCATCATGGCCCGGCGGGCGCGCCGCCTGCGACGGGCGTCGGACCCTCGGGCGTCACCCCGGCCGCCACGGCGGCGGGCATTTTCGCCTATTCCCCCTCGAACGCTTATGTCACGCGGTCCATCGACTCGCAGATGGGCGCGGTGCTCGCGCACGATCAAGCCAGCGCCGATTGGCACTGGGCGACGCTCGCGCGGTTCGACGTCGGCGCTCACCAATACGTGATGAGCCACGGCCGCCAGACCGCAACCGGACTTGCCGCCGACTGGTCGATTCGCGAACTGTTCCCATCGGGCGACCTGGGGAACCAAACCGACGCCGGATCGTGGCCCGATTATTACGCGACCTTGATCGGCTGCCAGTCCGGCGGCAATGCGTTTGTCATCGGCCAGCGCGACAGCGACAATTCCTGGTTCGTGCGGCAGGTCAACGCCGGCGGCGTCATGGGCGAAACCACCAACGCCGGCGCGTGGAGCCATTATTACGGCGTGGCGGTTCCGCTGGCCGGCGCGAACCAGACCTATGTCTACTTCCAATCGGCCGCGCCGGAGACGAGCGGCGGCAACCCCGGGTATCCGTGGTTTATCGCCGAATTGACCGCCGACGGCCGGCTCAACCAAACGAGTTCGGGCTATTGGGACAATTACTATCCCGTGACGACGGCCTTCGCGGTGGGCGATCAATGGTATCTTTTTGCCCATCGGCCGCCGGCGGCCGGCGCGGCCGGCGCCTGGTTCATCCGGCGGCTCGCGGCCGGCGGGCAAATGGGCCCGCTGTCCGACAGCGGCGCCTGGGCCGATTACTTTGCGACGATCGCGTCGTTCCCGGCCGCGGACGGCAAGACGTATCTCTTCGGGCAGAACACCAACGGGCAATGGCTTATTGCGCCGATCCTGCCGGGCGGGACGCTGGGCGCGGCGACCGACAGCGGTGCGGCGGCCGACGCGTGCAGCTTCGTTTTCCCGTTCGCGTTCGACACGCTTTATCTGCATCGCGACGACTGGATGGCGGCGCAAGCGGCGACGATCGGCCCGCGGAAGCTGACGGACATCACCATTCCGGGCTCCCACGACGCCGGCGTGAACGCCGTGGATTACAGTCTTGGGAACTGCAACCGCCTCGCCTCCTCGTGCAACACCACGGCGCAAGATACAGACATCAAAGGCCAGCTCGCCCTGGGGTCGCGATATTTCGACGTGCGGCCGGCCATCCTCGACGTGGACGATTGGAGCAGTTGGCAGACCGGACATTATGATACATCGCTGCTGATGGGCTGCCGGGGCGAGAAGATAAGCGACATCTTCAGCGACGTGAACGCGTTCTTCGCCGATCCGGCCCATGCGAAGGAGTTGGCGATTCTCGATATTTCGCATTGCTTCAACGTGACCGCCGACGCCGGTTGCGGCGATGCCGAATACGGCGTGCTGACGGCGAATATCGAAAGCGGCGTGGACCATTTGGTCAAATGCGCCGACGATTGCGATTTGCTCGACATGACGCTCGATCAGGTTCTCGCCCTGGGGAACGTCATCGTCCGCGTCGAGGGCGTGCCCAGCGACAAGCCGCACGGCATCTTTTCTTCGAGCGGCGCCGATTTTCCGATTTACAACAATTATTCGGACACGGATAATTTACCGGATATGATCGCCGGCCAATATTCGGAACTCGAGACGCTCGCCAACCATCGGAACCAGCTCTTCCTGCTCTCGTGGACGCTGACGCAGAGCACGGCCGATGCGATCGAGTGCATGTTCACCCACAGCTCGATCCTCAGCATGGCCGTCACCGCGCGCCCGCCGCTCTTCGGCGACCTCGAGCAATGGGTCGCGGCCGGGTCGATCACCCCGACCCTCTATCCGAACATCATCTATCTCGACGCCTTCGATGGGCTCGGCACGCGAACGGCCATCTATTTGAATCAAAGCGTCGGGCACGCCGGGAAATAAGGCGGACGCGCGATTGCCGCACGTTTGGCGGCCCGCAGGCAATGTCTTCGCCGCTTCTGTCGCGGACAAACGGAGGCGAATCGTGAGTCGTCCCTCTTGCGCACGGGCCGCGTCGGCCGGCGCGGGCTTTGCGATGATGCTGGCGCTCTTCGGCTGCTCGTTGGTGAATTCGCTGGCGCTGGAGGGCATCCGCCAAGAGGCGGGCGACGTTGACGGCTCGGCGGCCAAGGCGGACGCACTTTCGCAAACCTGCGACGAAAACGATTTCCCCGCCTGCGTCGATCTTGCCTTCATGTACGAAAATGGCGAGGGGGTCGCGAAGAGCCCGGCTATTGCCGCGTCGTTGTTCAACATCGCCTGCATCGGCGGCTACGCATTAGGCTGCTTCGAACTCGGCTTGGCGTATGACGAAGGCGTGGGCGTTTCGCGGGACGCCGCCCTCGCGGTGAAGCTGTACAAAATGGCCTGCGACGGCGGCATCGCCGACGGATGTTACAACCTTGCCAGCAATTTCGATCACGGCCGCGGCGTACCGAAGGATCCGACCACGGCCGTCGAGTGCTACGCCAAGGCCTGCGACGGCGGCGTCGCTCAAGGCTGCTTCAACCTCGGCGTCGCTCGCTATCACGGCGATGGCGTCCGGAAAGATCTTGTCGGGGCCGCGGCGGCCTTGGCCAAGGCCTGCGACGGCGGCTACGCCCGCGGCTGCTACGACCTCGGCCTCTGTTTCGATCGCGGCCACGGCGTGCCCAAAGACGCCGCCACGGCCGCCGAGTGTTATGCCAAAGCCTGCGGCGGCGGGGAGGCGGACGGGTGCGTCAAAATGGCCTCTTTTTTGGTCGACCACGCGATTACGAAAGACGGGCTCGATCCGAAACAGTCGCTGGCCTTGGCGCGTGAATCGTGCGCGGCGGCCAACAAGCTCCAACCCGGCGCCGGCGCCTACAACCTGGCGCGCGTCGCCGCGCTCGAAGGCCAGGAAGGCGAGTGCCGGAAATGGTTGGAAGACTCGCAGAAGCACGGACGCCTGCCGTCGGCTGACGATATCGCCACGGACGCCTGTTTCGTTGCCGTGCGCGACACCGCCTGGTTCAAGGCGTTCCTGAAGAAGGCGAAGGCGGCCGAGCGCGACGCCGCGCTTCCCGCGAAACCATAATTCGAAAAACGCGGGCGCCGCGGCTATCGCACGCACCGCGCCTCGTAGACGACGTTTTGGTGGCTGTAGAAGACGACGCCATAGTCGAAACCGACGCTCCATGCCAGGTCGTCGAGATCCGCGACCGCCGAGGATGACCAATACCAGCCGATTCTGCCCGAAAGCTCGGGCGGCCAATACGCGCCGCCGGGCCCGGGGCCGCCATTGTTCGCGCACGCGCGACACGGGTCGTCGTTCCAGCAACTCTGTTTCCGGCACGAGTCCGTCACGCCGCAGGAACCGCCCTTCTGCGCCGGCGGGCAGCCGCGGGCCAGGCTGCGCAGTTCGGAAATCGTCGGCAATCTCCAGTCTTTGTGGCCGCCCAAAGACAGGCTCTTGCAGTGCGCCTTCGCCGCCGACCACGTCATTGCTCCGCCTGAGGGAACCACCTGCCACGTCAAGCCCGATTGTGAATCCATCCAGATGCCGCCGGATGCGCGCGACGCCGTCTTTGGCGTTTGGTTTTCGCCGCCGTAGCAAAGCGCCAGGCCGACGCCAACGCATGTCAACGTCGCCAAGACCGAGAACGTCACACGCATTTTACCCTCCTCGCACACAACGAAAGCCGAGATAGGCGACTTTCGAACAACAGCCGACCGCTTCGTCCCCCGTGACGCTTTTCGCCGGATAGTTCGCGCGGACCGAGAAGTGGCTCGGGGTTACGTTTTTCATTTTTCGTTCCTTGCACATGTCGTTTTCAGTCCCGAACACACCGAAAGCCGTCGTCGTCGCCCGCAACCTCAGCGTAGTTCCCGAGCCGGTACGACGCGCGCCCGAGCCTGGGAACAGCAAGCCAGGACCCGCCGCGCAAGACCCGCAGGGCGCCCGAACTCGGTCCCTTGGGGTTGTCCGCAGGCGAAGACGCGTAGTAGTTCACATCGTACCAGTCCGCGCACCATTCCCAGACATTACCCAGCATGTCGTACAGCCCGTAGGCGTTCGACTGCTTCTGGCCAACCGGATGCGTCTTGCCTCCCGAGTTGCCTTTATGCCAAGCGACCGCATTGATGTTCCCGTAGCGCGCGCCCGTCGTCCCCCCACGCGCCGCGAACTCCCACTCCGCCTCCGTCGGCAGCCGCTTGCCGAGCTTGGCGCAGTAGGCCTGCGCGCCGTCCCACGAGACCGTCTCGACGGGACACGCGGTGCAACCGATAAACTGGCTCGGATTGCTCCCCACTGCCGCCTGATATTGCGCCTGAGTCACTGGTGTCGCATCCATCCAGAAGGCGTTGACGGTGACGTCGTGCGCCGGCTTCTCCCAGTCGTAACAATCGGAGTCCCCCGGCGAGCAGCCCATCAGAAAGGCTCCACCCGGAATGCGGACCATGCCCGACCTGTCGGCCTCAACGCCCTCCGCTGGCGGGGCGTTGCGGCTGCACGCGTCGGCGAGGGTCGTCAACGCGACGACAAAAAGAAACATCTTGGCTGTTCGCTCTCTTGTCACTTGCATCCCACTCCGAATTCCGCGCTCCGCAATCTGCAATTCCAAGTCAATCTCGCGCGCAACGGAACCCGATGCCGATGTTGCCGTCGCCGTGGAAACGCCCCATGCGGGACGAGACGCGCAGATTCGCCGCACTGTCGCCCCAGCACCCGCCGCGCACGACCCGAAGCGTATACCCGGCCGATTGCGGTCCCTTCGGATTGTTCGCCGGCGATTGCCGGTAGTATTCCCCTGCACACCAATCGGCGCACCATTCCGCGACGTTTCCCAACATGTCGTACAGCTCATAGGCGTTGGGTTTCTTTCGTCCGACGGTATGGGTGGCGCCGTCCGCATTTGCCGAATGCCAGGCGATGGCGTCCGGATCGCCGTAGCGCGGCCCGGTCGTTCCCGCTCGCGCCGCGAATTCCCACTCGGCTTCGGTCGGCAACCGCTTCCCCGCCCACTGGCAATAAGCGGCGGCCTGTTCCCAGGTTACGCAGACGACCGGTTGATCGGTCCCTTGGAACGCGGCGGTCATCCAGGGGCCGCGTTGCCACGACGTGCCGTTCCACTTTGTGCAGGCGTTCGCGTCGATCGCGGCGCAACCTCCCGCGGCAACGCATCTCTGATACTGCGCGTTGGTCGTGGGCGTCGCGTCCATATGATACCCGTCGAGAGTTACGCGGTGCGCCGGCTGTTCGACGTCCACGCATTGCACATCGCCGGGCGAGCAACCCATCAGGAACGTGCCGCCGGGAATGCGGACCATGCCTTTCGCTGGCGGAGCCTTTTCACCGCCGCCGACGGCGAGGATCGTCCCGCCGATCGTCAATGCGACAACCAAAAAGGAAATCAAAACGATTTGTCTCGTCATCGGACGCCTCCCGAGGTTCAACGGTCAATTCTCCTTCGCGACCTCCCGCAGTTCCGCCGTCCGCGCACGGGTGAGGCCCGCCTTCGCCGCCGTCAGCGCGGCGCCGTAGCCCGTGCCGCCGCGCCAATGGTCGGCATAGAAGCCGGCGTCGGCGTCGCGGAATTCGAGCCACGCCCGCTGCGCCTTCTTGAGCGTTTCTGTTCCCTCGGCGGGGAGTTTCGCCATCGCTGCTTGATACGCCCGGTTCAGTTCGCGGTCGGCTTGATCGAGCGCCTTTTCGACGCACAGGCCATACTCCGGCGGGAATTGCGTGGACTTCTCGCACGCCTTTTCCTGCCACGGAAAATCTTCCATGCGGCCGCTCATTTGTTTCAACAGTTTCACGCGATCGCGGGTCATGCCGCCGAGCGCGGCGAACAAGACCGGATTCGCCGCAAAGCCGCCGTTCCACGCGCCGGACCGCAACGCGCCGTTCGCGTCGCGGAACGCGAGCCACGCGCGTTCGGACAATTTCAGCAGATCCTTCGCCTGGGCGTCGAGCTTCTCGGCGAGTTTTTGATAGACCGCGTTGAGTTCCTTGTCCGCCGCCTCGTAGCTGCGGTTCGTGCACTCGACCGCGCTGCCGTTGCAATCGTTATTGTCGGCGGCGCGCGCGAAAGCCCCGGGCAAAACAAAGAGCGTGACGGCAAACGCCGCGCAGGCGAGCGTCGCAAAGAACGGGCGTTTCATCGCGTCGACTCCTTTCGCGTATCGCTTCGGTTATCGGCCGGCGTCGCGTCCAACTGCCCGCCGCACGAGTCACACTTCAACTCGATCATGATCGTTTCTCCACGCTCGCGTGATCCGCGGGTTGGCCGAAGTTGCATTTCAAGACCACCAGCCCATCGTCGTAGGAGACGGTCACCTCGTAGGGCAATTTCTTGAACAGCCGGATCATCGAGTGATTCGCGGCGCGCGTGATGGCGACCAAGCCGGACAGCCCGTTTTCCAGGGCGGCGTCGACGACCTTGCGCTGCAGCGCCCCCGCCAGCCCTTTGCCTTGCCATTCTTTGGAGACCGAGAACGCCACTTCGGCGACGCTCGACCCTTCGTCGGCCATGTAGCCGCCGACGCCGACGATCTTGCCGAAGCTGTCGTCCCCGGTGAAGGCGACGACCGAAAAATTACGGCGGTAATCGACTTGAAACATGATGGAGACGTCGTCGCGGGAGAACTTCTTCCGATACCCGAAAAAGCGGTTTTCGACGTCCTGCGTCTCCATTTCGTAGAAGTGCTCTTGGATCAGCCGTTGGTCGCTCGCCTTCGCCGGCCGCAAAAGCACTTCCACATCGCCGTGCTTCTTCGTTTCCTCCATCCAGCCCGGATACGAGCCGTAAAGCGATTCGTGAAGCGTGTACGCCGAGCCGATGAGATGGCATTCCTTCGCGGCGGCGAACAGCGCTTCGCGGAAATCCGGGTGGGCGAGGCTGATCATCGCCATCGCCCGTTCCTGGTTGTTTTTCCCAAAGAGATTCACGGCGCCGCATTCGCTGACGACCCAGGAAACATCGCCGGCCGCGACGACGACGGCGCCGGCCGGCAGTTCCGGCACGATCGCGCTGGCCCCGCCGTCGGGCGTGCGCGAGGAAAGCACGACGATCGATTTGCCGTTGGGCGACAGCGAGGCGCCGCGGACGAAATCGACGATCCCCGTGACGCCGGAGAAGTGGGTCTGCGGCAGGGCGTCGGCGGCGACCTGCCCTTTGAGGTCCATGATCGACGCCAGGTTCACGGCCGTCATGCGCTGGTGCTGGGCGATAATCCCCGGATGGCTCGCGTAGTCCGCCGGCCGGAATTCCACGGCCGGGTTGCCGTCGAGATAATCGTACAACCGGCGCGACCCGACGGCCGCGCTGGCCACCGACTTGCCCTCGTTCACGCCTTTGCGGCGGTTGGTGACGACCCCGGCCGCGGTCAGTTCCATCAGGGCGTCGGTGAGATAAAACGTGTGGACGCCCAAATCGTTCTTCCCCCCGAGCGCCAGCAGCAGCGCGCGCGTCGTCAAACCGGGCGCGATCTGGATGGTCGAGCCGTCGGGGATCAAATTGGCCAGCAGTTGCGCGATGCGCTCGGTCTCCGGGAGTTCCGGCAGGGGCAAGGCGGTCAGTACGTCTTCCTCTCTCTCGACCAGATAATCGACTTCGTCGACGTGGATCATGCCGTAGCCCGGCACGCGCGGCAGGCGCGGATTCACCTGCGCCACGACCACGTCGGCCGCCATCGCCGCCGCGAGGGTGATGTCGACCGAAACGCCCAGGTTCATCCAGCCGAGGGCGTCGGGCGGCGTTGTCTGAATGAGCGCGAAATGCAACGGCAGACGGCGTTGGCGGAAAAGCTCCGGCGCCTGGTGCAGATTGATCGACGTCAGAAAACGCTTGTTCGCGACCAGGCTCCGGCTCAAGCCGGACCCCTGGTAAATGCTGCGCACTTGAAAGTTGTTGCCCTGCGTCTCCTCGTCGATGAGGCCGATGATCGAGCCTTCCAGGCTGTGCAGGTGCACGAGTTCGAGATCGGAAAACCGCCCGGTCTGGTCCAGCAGCGTCTGCACGAGGTGCTGCGGTTCGCCGCACGACGAGCCGATGAACACCCGTTTGCCGGAGACGATCTTGCCGATCGCCTCGGCGGCCGAAACGATTTTCGCCTGGCGCCGATCCGGCCAGCCCGCGGACGCCGTCTTTTTTCTCCGGCCCAGGGCTCCGCCTTACGGCCGCGCCGGCCCGGCGGCGTTTTCCGACACCAACTCGACGCCCTCGTCGCGCGTCCCGGCCATCGCGAAATACGCGCTGAAGCCCGAAATGTCGAACACCGTTCGCACGGGGGTCTGCACGCCGCACAGCGCCATCCGGCCGGCGCCGGCCGCCAGCCGCTTGAGAGCCATGGTCAGGACGCGCAACCCCGCGCTGCTGATGTATTGCAGCGCGGACAAGTCGAACAGCAGCCGCGTGGCGCCGGCCTGCAGTCGATCGGCGACGAATTTTTCCAGTTGGCCGCTGGTCGCCGCGTCCAGTTTGCCAGCGACGCCGATGACCAGAACCTCGCCGAGATTGGTTTCCGTAATTTCCATCTGTTCACTCCGTTGCGCCCCCAGGCGCGGGATCCGCCGCGATTTTTTGCGTTCCCGAAAGCCGGTTCTTGTCACCGTCGCGTTCGTAGCGCAGGTCGTCCGACAGGCCGCGGACCAGTTTGATGCCCTGGCCCCCGATCGGGAGGTCGGCGATCGACGAAGCCGCCGGCGTTTCCCGACGGACCAGCGGATCGAAGGGCAGTCCGTCGTCTTCCATGCGCCAATCGATTCCCGCTGTTCCCCACGAAAGCCGGACGGAAATGTGATGATCGCCCCCGGCGGGATGGGCGTATTTGCAAATGTTGACGAATGCTTCTTCCAACGTCAGGGTCAGCGCCCAGACGGTCTCCGCGGCCCGGCCGGCGCAGAACGATTCGACAAAAGCGGACAGCCGTTCCAGTTCGGACGGATCGTTGCGGAGCGCCAACTCGACCGCCGACCCCGGCGGGGCGCCCTCGTAGCGGATCGCCAGCATCGTGATGTCGTCGTGCTGCGGCGCGCCGCGGGAAAAATCCCGCAGTTCGCCGAGCACCCGGGCGATGAGCCGTTCGGGCGGCAGGCCGCCGTCGGCCCGCAGAATTGCCGTCAGGCGGTCTTCCGAGAATTGCGCGCCGGCCGTGTTCAGGCTTTCGGTGACGCCGTCGGTGTAGAGGAACAGGGCGCCGCCGCGCGGCAGCACGGCGCGGCCCGCCGGATAGCGGGCCGTCTCGAACAGGCCGCACGCCGGCGCCGAGGCGATGGGCAGCGGGGTCGCGGCCCCGTTCCGCTCGATGACGATCGGCGGATTGTGTCCGGCGTTGGCGTATTGCAGTTCGCCGGTCGCCGGATCGAGCACGGCGAGAAACACGCTGACGAACATGCAGGACGGATTCTCTTTGCACAGTTCGCCGTTGACCAGATCGAGGACCTCGGCCGGCGCCCGGCGGCGCAGGGCGGTGATCTTGAGCAGGCTCTTGGTCATGGCCATGAAGAGCGCCGCCGCCACGCCCTTGTCCGACACGTCGCCGATGACGAAGCAGAGGCGGCGATCGTCGAGCAGGAAAAAGTCGTAGAGATCGCCGCCCACTTCGCGGGCCGGCTCCATGGCGGCGAAAAGGTCGAATTCTTTCCGCTCCGGAAAGGCGGGGAAAATTCGGGGCAGGATGCCCATTTGGATGTCCCGCGCGATCCGCAACTCGCTGTCCATGCGTTCCTTGGCGGCGGTGGCGTCGGTGAGATTCGCCACGTACCGTTTGAGCGAATTGCGCATCTCGGCGAACACCCGCGTCAGGTGGCCCACCTCGTCGCGGCTGGCGGTCTGCGGCAACGTCGCGTCGAGATTTCCGCCGGAGATGTCCCCGGCCGCGCGCGCGAGACTGCGCAACGGGCGCGTGATCGTGCCGGTAATGAGGACGATCACGCCCTGCAGCAGCGCGAAGCCCGCAAAGCCCATGACGAACATCACGATTTTCAGCGATTTGAGGTCGGCGACCAGTTCCTGCTTGTCGTAGACCACGCCCAACGACCATCCCGACGAACCGAGCGGCGCGTAGTAGACCATGCTGTCGCGATCGGTGACGATGTTGATGTGCGGCATCAAACCGGTTTTGCCGGCCATCATCTGGCGGCCCATGCGGGCCAGATTCGGGTCGCGCCGTTTTTCGGCCACGTCGAAAATCG
This sequence comes from uncultured bacterium, assembly GCA_964534375.1. Classification (GTDB taxonomy): domain Bacteria; phylum Lernaellota; class Lernaellaia; order Lernaellales; family Lernaellaceae; genus CAZHPN01. The sequence continues at coordinate 73,232 of CAZHPN010000005.1, forward strand.
TGCCGCGCATGACGAGGTCTTCTTGCGGGTGGCTGATGAAACGGCCTTCGCGCGAGAGCAGAAAACCGTGCCCGCTGTTGAACACGCGCAATTCGGTGACGATCTTTTGCAACCAATCCAGGGAAATGTCGGCGGTGACGACGCCCGCGAACACCCGGGCGCCGTCGACGTCGCGGAAAACGGGCGCGGCGTAGGTGGTCATCAGGACGTTGGCGCCGCTTTCGTCGAGGTACGGTTCGCTCCACAACGGCCGCCGCGTTTCCTTGCAGCGCGCGAACCACGGCCATTCGAAATAGTTGTATTTTTCGGCGGCGAGGTCGGTGAAGCGCACTTCATTGCCCGACTTGAACAAATAGGGGGCGAACGGCCGCGACGCGACGTTTGCGGGGTCGGGCTCCAGGGCGACGGCCGCGCCGAAGATGGCCGGCTGCGCCGCGACCATCGCACGCAACATGCCGGGCCAGGAGCTTTCCGCGAAATTGTGGCTTTCGACGGCGGCGGCCAGCGTTTCGGCCGTAATCTCCGCAACGGTAAGGACCTTCTGAATGCGCTCCGTCGTCGCCTCGGTGAGATTGCGCGCGTTCTCTTCCGCATGAAGGAAAACAAGCTTTCGCGACGCGTAATAGTCGTAGAAAAAAACGCCGCTGAAGATGACCATGATGGCCGCGAAAATGGCCAGGACCAGTTTGGAGGCGATGCTGCGGAAAATCGGCATCCTAGGAAACCCCGTGCGGTTCCGGGGGATTCAAGGGTCGGCGGCTCTTGTCGCAACCGCCGCATGCCGAAATCATCCGATTAGCGGACGCGATCGAAAAAACCCCATAGAATCGCCATGTACCAGCCAATTCAGGGCCCCAGAACATTTCATGCAAAGCGCAACATCGGCCTTTTTTGCCTGATTAGCATACTGATTTGCAGGGGTCAACGAAAAGCAGCGTCCTGTTGAAAAAATTAATTCTTGCCTGGTTTTCGCTGTAGAAAAATGCAACACAAGTCGTCTTGGAACGCCGGCGCCACGGAACAAATTCCGCGATGTGCGCACTCGCGCGAAAGAAAGAGGCAGTCGGCAACTGGAAGTTTATTTTCCCAATTGCTTGCGAATCGCCTGCAGTTCGCGCCGCCGCGCCGGCGTCACCGTCGGATAGCTCAGCTTGAGGCCTTGCAGCGCTTCGATGACGATGCGCGAAATGATGAGCCGGGCGTTGTTCTTGTCATCGGCCGGCACGACGTGCCATGGCGCGGCCTTCGTGCTGGTGGCGCTCAGGCAATCTTGATAAGCACTCATGTATTGCTTCCAGAATTTCCGCTCGGCGACGTCGTCCTGGCTGAATTTCCAGTTCTTCTCGGGTTCGTCGATGCGCTCCAGAAAACGCTTGCGCTGCTCGTCGTGCGACAGGTGCAGGAAGAATTTGAGGACGCGCGTGCCGTTGCGGTGCAGGTGTTTCTCCAGGTCCGCGATCGACCGATATCGCTTTTCCCAAATCGTCTCCGGGTCGATCAATTCGTCGGGAATCCCCTGAGCGCGCAAAATCTCGGGATGCACGCGGACGATCAGCACCTCTTCGTAATAGGAGCGGTTGAAGACGCCGATGCGGCCGCGCGCCGGCAGCCGGCAGGTCGTGCGCCAGAGAAAATCGTGCTCCAATTCCTCGGCGCTCGGGTGCTTGAAACTGTACACTTCGCAGCCCTGCGGGTTGACGCCGCTCAAGACGTGGCTGATCGCGCCGTCCTTGCCCGCGGCGTCCATGGCCTGGAAAATCAGGAGCAGCGAATAGCTGTTGGATGCGTAAAGCAGACGCTGCAGCGCGCGTAGTTCGCCCACGTCGGCGTCGAGCAGCTCCTTGTAATGCTTCTCCGATTTGTAGAGCGGTTTGACGTCCGTCGCCCACTTATGGAGCGAAACTTTTTTCCCTTCGGGAACACGGAAATCGTTGACGTCGATTTTCATCATAAATCCCCTTTCTCCGCGTCGCGTCATGCCGTGCGATCGACAGCGACTATTTTGCCCCGCCCCACGTCCAATTCCGCACCTCCGGCAGATCCTGGCCGTGTTTGTCGATGTATTGCCGATGTTCGATCAGTTTGTCCTTGAGTTGCTGCTTCAGGTAGACGCCCTTGTCGCCGGTCTGCGGCAGACGGTCGATGGCGTCCATCACGAGGTGGAAACGGTCGAGATCGTTGCGCACGGTCATGTCGAACGGCGTGGTGATGGCGCCCTCTTCCTTGTAGCCGCGCACGTGAATGTTGCGGTGGTTCGCGCGGCGGTAGGTCAGCCGGTGAATCAGCCACGGATAGGCGTGGAAGGCGAAGATGACCGGCTTGTCCTGCGTGAACAACTCGTCGAAGTCGACGTCGCACAGCCCGTGCGGATGCTCGCTTTGCGGCTGCAACCGCATCAAGTCGACGACGTTGACCACGCGGATTTTCAGGTCGGGCAGATGCTCGCGCATGATCGAGACGGCGGCGAGCGTTTCCAGCGTCGGCACGTCGCCGGCGCAGGCCATGACCACATCGGGCGCCGCGTCCTGATCGTTGCTGGCCCACGTCCAGATGCCGGCGCCCAGCGTGCAATGCTTGACGGCGGCGTCCATCGTCAGCCATTGCGGCGCCGGGTGTTTGCCGGCGATCACGAGGTTGACGTAATGGCGGCTGCGCAGGCAGTGGTCGATCACCGACAGCAGGCAGTT
>CAZHPN010000006.1:0-67600 GCA_964534375.1 uncultured bacterium
GGCATGACGGACTCGGGCCGCACATGGCGCGGATTGAAAAAGTGCGCCACGTGCCAGTCGTCCGGGTGTTCGCCGCCCTCCTGCGAAAGGTCCGGCCCGGTGCGCTCGCTGCCGAGCAAATGCGGCCGGTCGTCGATGTAATCGCCGGCCTGCGCGATGCGCCCGGCGCCGGCGTCCCAATCGTTCGCGCGCGCCGCCATCGAATGGCAGTACGTGCAGCCGTTGGCGATGAAGATTTCGCGGCCCGTTTTTTCCAGCGGCGTGCGTTGGCGGTAGATGTCGGACGGCTGCTCGGTGATCGTCAGCCCCGGCACGATGATCACCGCCGTCACCACCGCGGCGAAAACCAGCAGGCTGCCGGCGATCAGGACGTCGAGGCTCATCTTCATGCCGTCGCCTCCTCGATCGCGGGGCCCGCCGGCGCCGGCGCGGGAACCGCCGCCGGTGCGCGCAAGCTCGACAAACTGCGAATCATGTTGTACAGGCCGATCAACCCGCTGGTCAGCACCAGCATGCCCATCATCACGCGCACGACGTTGTAGACCCAAATCGCCGGCAGGATTTTGTAAACCGTCTCGCCATGGAACCAAGCGTGGCCCTGGATCAAGCCGGCGGCCGTCAGCACCACCATCTTTCCGGACACGCCGACCAGGTGCAGCCAGTATTGCATCACGGCCAGGCTGCGGGAATATATCGGCCGGCCGGTCATTTCGGGGAGGATGAAGTAGAACGCGCCCCAGGCGATCATGCCGACGAAACCCAGCACGGCCAGGTGCGCGTGCGCCGGCACCCAATACGTGTAGTGCGTGATCCGTTGCACGACCGGCAGCGCCTGCATCGGACCCTGCACGCAAACCATGAAGTACAGGATCGTGCCGGCCCAGACGAAGCGGGCGCCGATGTCCTGCGAAATCAGCGACAGGCGGCCCAGCGACGTCATCCAGAGATTGACCAGCACCGTCATCACCGGAATCAGCATCCCGATGCTGTCGACGATCGCGACCATCTTCAGCCACGTCGGCGCCGGCGTCTGCAGCAGGTGGTGCGTGCCGATGTGCGTGTACATCACCAGGATGCTCCAAAAGCCGATCAGCGACAGCGTATGGCTGTAGAGCGGCGCGCGCGCGGCGCGCGGGATCACGTAGTAAGCGGCCCCGACCGCCAGCGGCGTCATCAGCAGGCCCAGCACGTTGTGGCCGTAGAACCAGTGGATGACGGCGTCTTCCATGCCGTAGACGGCGCCGGGCCAGCCGGTCCACATGCAGTTGCCGATGAAATACGTCGCGGCGGACAACGTCAGGCCGCCGAGGTAGTACCAGGTCGTGACGTAGATCAGCGGCTCGCGGCGGGCCATGACCGTGCGCGTCAGGTTGTAGATCATCAGCCCAAACGCAATCATGATGCCGACGTCGGTCGGGAAGAACCACTCGGCGTACTCTTTCGATTGCGTATAGCCCAGCGCCAGCGCGATCTCGCCGACGACGATCGACAGATCCCAGACGGCCACGGACAACACGCCGATTTTTTCGCTGTGCAGCGGCGTTTTCGAGAGCCGCGGCACGACGTAGTGGGCAAAGCCGAGCAGCAACGTCACCACGAACCCGAACATCACCATGTTCGTGTGCATCGGCCGCATCCGGCCGAACGCGAATTCGCGAATGCCATGAATCAAATCCGGGGCGATCAACTCCGTGCCGGCGACCAGGCCGAAGGTCGCGCCGAGCACCATGAACGCGGCGCCGCTGACGAGAAAACCGATCGCCGTCGTCGAACGCGGGCCGGCGCCCGCCGGCGGCGCTTCATCGTATGCGGTTGACGCCACGGCGGCCCCCCTAGTTATGACAAGCCTGCCAGCAGTCGACGCTGGCTTGGTTCTTGCGATGGCACTGAATGCAAAAGCCCATATAGAATTCGACCTGCGGCAGGCGGTCCGCCGCTTTTACGTTGCCGTGACATTCGGAACAATCGAAGTTGTGCAGCAGGTGCGGCTGGTGCCGAAACTGCACGTGGTCCGGCAGCAGCATCGTGCGCACCCAGGGCACCGGCGTTCCCGCGTCGTAATACGCGCGCTCATGTTTGATTTCCGGGTGTTCGGGAATGATGTAGGTGTGGCAATAGAAGCATTTCGCCACTTCCGGCAGCCCGGCCCGTTTCGACCGTTCAACGAACGGATGGCAGAACCGGCAGTCGATCTGCTTCACGTTGGCGTGGATGCGGTGCGAAAACGGAATCGGCTGCTTCGGCCCGATGCCGCGCTCCGGGAACACGAACGCCGCGTAGGCGAAACCGCCCGCCAGCGCCGCGACGAGCGCCAGAAATCCCAGCGCCCCGAGCGCGCGGCCCCGCGGCCGACCGGCCGAATATTCGCCGCCTCTGGGCTCGCCCACGGTCACGAATGTCCCTCCGCCGCATCCAACACCGGGTCGTCGGCGATGACCGCCGGCGTCCGGTGCATGAAAATCACGAACACCAATGCGAGGACGCCGAAAAAGCCGGCGGTAATCGAAAGCTCCGGCAAACCGAAAACGACCGCCTTCGTCCCGCTGATCGACGGCGCCACCGAGAAAAAGCGGTCCCACCACATGGCGGCAAGCGCCACCGCACCAAAGGCGATCATCGGCTCCGACCGCTCTTTGATGCGCCGGTTCAGCATGGCGACGATCGGCAGGATGAAGCAGGCGAAGATCACCGCCCAGCCGACCCAGCGCCACGGCGTGTCGATCATGCGGTCGACCAGGAACGAGGTTTCGTAGGGCACGTTGCCGTACCAGATCAGCATGAATTGGCCGTAAAATGTGTAGCCCGAGAAAATGCCCATCGCCATCGTCAGCTTGGCGATGTCGGCCAAGTGATCGCTGCGGATCGCGTCGCCCAGGCCGAAGCGCCGCCGCGACCAGATCACTCCCAGCAGCAGCGCCGCGAGCGAGATGTAAAAGGAACACGCGAAGTAGTAGCCGCCGATCAAGGTGGAGATCCAGTGCGGCTTAAGCGACATGATGAAGTCGACGGCGGTGATCGTCAGCAGGCAGGCGAACGCCACCGCGTAAAGCGGCGACAAAATCAGCAGGCGCCGGCGGGCGATCGCGGTTTCGGCGGCGGCGCCGCGCCAACTGCGCGTGAGCCAGCGGTGCAGCGGCCCGACGAACGCGCCGCCCTGCTCGTTGCGGCGGCCGATGTCGGTCCGCAAGGAGGTGTAAAGAACCGACAGGCCGAGAACATTCAGAACGACCTGCACGAGGACGCCCCGGCCGATCAGCAGCGGCAGGGTGTTCCACCACGTGGGGCCGTAGGGCGTTTTCGCCCACGGCATCAGGTGCCGCAGACCCGGGATCATGATCAGGAAGAGCACGAACGACGCCGGCAGAAACGCGCCCAGACCCTCGGCGACGCGTTTGACCGGTTTGCCCCAGCGCCCCGACGCCAGGTTCAGCGCACACGAGAAAACCACGCCGCCCGAGCCGAGGCCGAGGAAAAAGAGATAATTGACCAGATACGCCTGCCAGGCGCGGACCGGGTCGCTGGCGAGGCTGACTGCCAGGCCGACGACGCCCACGCCGATCAGCGCGGCCAACCCGCCCCAGAGCGCGCCCGACATTTCCGCCGGCCGGTTTGCGGTGATGGCGGCGTTACTGTTCATGGACCTCCGCCGCGCCGTGCTCGCGCAGCAGCGACATGACTTGTTCGCGTTCAACGCCTTCGCAAGGCACGAAGATGCCGTATTTGTCGTCGGAAAACCGCGGGTCGTAGCCGGGCGTCGTGCGCCGGCGCGGCAGTCCGCTCAAAGCCAACATCCCAATAAAATTGGAGAGGCAGCCGAAGAGAATCGTAAATTCGAAGTCGATGACGACCCACGGGATCCACGAGAGGAACGGCTTGCCCATGACGACGATTTTGTAGCTCGCCGCCGCGTAGCTCGTCAGGCCGATCGCGCTGAGAAAGCCGGTGAGGGCGCCCGCCAACGTGATCAACCCGAGCGGGCTGACTTTTTGCCCGATCGCCGCGACGACGCGGTGGTCGGCAATCGGCGAATAAACGTGGAATTTCGTGCGCCCGGCCTGCTTAACGGCGCGCACGGCGTCCGCGCAGATCCCGCCGTGCGGGAACACGGCCAGCACGCCCGGCGTGTCACACGTGGCCATGCTGCGCCTCCGTCGCGGCGTGCGGGATTTCTTCTTTGATGTCCACGATGGAGATGGTCGGCATGAAGCGCATGAACAACCACACCCACATGCCGAACCAGCAGAAGGCGCCGACGGTCAGGCCGATTTCGTTGGCCGACGGGAAATAATCGCCCCACGAAAACGGCACGTAGGTCTGGCGCTGCGTGATGATGATCAAATAGCGCTCGTACCACATGCCGATGTTCACCAGCACGCCGACCAAAAACAGCCACGGCACGCTGCGCCGCGCGCGTTTCCAGAAAAAGATCACCGGCGCGAGGCAGTTGCACAGGGCCGTCGTCCAGAAAGACACGGCGGCGAAGCCGGACAGGCGCTTGAGGAACGCCGCCATTTCAAACGTATTCTGCGAGAACATGCCGACGAAGATTTCGAAACCGTACGAATAGGCGAGGATCAGGCCCGTGAAGATCATGAATTTCGCCATTTTTTCGAGCACGTCCATGGTGATGATGTTTTTCACCTTCTGGAAATGGCGCATCGGCAGCAGCAGCACGAGCACCATGGCGAAACCGGAGTGGATCGCGCCGGCGACGAAATACGGCGGGTAAATCGTGCTGTGCCAGCCGGGCACGATCGACAGCGCGAAGTCCCAGGAAACGACCGAGTGCACGGAGATGACCAGCGGCGTCGCGAGCGCGGCGAAGAAGAGGTAGCTGCGTGCGTAATGCCGCCAGTTGCGCTGGTTGTTGCTCCAGCCGAGCGATAGCACGCGGTAGACCTTGCTGCGCCAGCCGGGCACGTGGTCGCGCGCCGCCGCGAGGTCGGGAATCAGGCCGGTGAACCAGAACAATAGGCTGACCGTGAAGTAGGTCGAAATGGCGACGAAATCGAACATCAGCGGCGAGATGAAGTTCGGCCACAATTCGCGTTGGTTGGGGTACGGCGCCAGCCAGTAGAAGACCCACACGCGCCCCAGGTGAATCACCGGGAAAAGGCCGGCGGTCATCACGGCGAACACGGTCATCGCCTCGGCGCTGCGCGCGATCGCCGTGCGGAATTTCGCGCGGAACAAATACAAAATCGCCGAAATCAGCGTGCCGGCGTGGCCGATGCCGACCCAGAAGACGAAGTTGACGAGCATCGTGCCCCAGAAGGTGGGGTTGTTCATGCCGTCGACGCCGATGCCGTGGAAGAATTGGTTCATCTCGCACGACAAAAACATCCCGACGCCGGCGATGAGAATGCCCAGAACGATCCACCATTGCCGCGTGGTGACCTTGATGTTGCCGAGAATCTGCCGGTTGACGGAGGCGAAATCGCGCACGCCCTCTTCGGGAATATCGCCGATCGCGGTCGGGGCCAGCGTCTCGTTCATGCCTTCCCCAATTTGTCGTCGCGCACGATTTTCTTCAGGTAGATCACGCCCGGCCGCGTGTTGAGTTCATCGAGCACCTGGTAGGCGCGCGGGTCTTTCGCCAGGCGCGAGACCTTGCTGGCCGGATCGAGAAACGTGCCGAACGACAACGCGCCCGTCGGGCAGGTCTGCACGCACGCCGGCTGCACCTCGCCGTCGCGGATTTCGCGTTCTTCGACGTTAGCGGTCTGGCGCGCCTGCTTGATGCGTTGCACGCAGAAGCTGCACTTTTCCATCACGCCCATTTCGCGCGCCGTGACGTCCGGGTTGAGTTGCAGGTTCAGCGGCGGCGTGCGCGTGTACTTGAAGAAGTTGAAGCGGCGCACTTTGTACGGGCAGTTCTGGCCGCAATATCGCGTGCCGATGCAGCGGTTGTAAATCTGGACGTTCAGGCCTTCGCTGTCGTGGTGCGGCGCATACACGGGGCAGACCGCCTCGCACGGCGCGTTGTTGCAATGCTGGCACAGCATCGGCAGGAAGCGCACGCCGGGATTTTCGCCGTCTTCAAAATAGCGCTGGATGAAAATCCAGTGCATGATCCGGTTTTCCAAGACGCGCTCTTTGCCGACGATCGCCACGTTGTTCTCGGCGTAACAAGCGGCGGCGCAGGCGCTGCAGCCCGAGCACTTGTCGAGGTCGACGACCATGCCCCACCGGTACATCGAATGCTCGACCGGCGGGTAGATGTCGACTTTGTCGTCGTGGTTGGCGGCGATCGGCACGCGCACCGGATATTTCAAATGCACCGCCTCGGTTTCCGGCCGTTCCGGCGGCGCGACCTCATAAATCGCGCGCGCAATCTCGCGGCCGAATTGCTGGGAACTGCCGTCCGTATGCGCGAGGCGAATCTTGCGCCCCGTCAGCCGCACCTTGGCGTCGCCGGCGCTGGCCCGGCCCCGTGTCAGCGCCAGCGGATTGACGCCCGAGCCGCGCGTGTAGCGGCCGGCGGAACGGCCCATGCCCATGGGGATCGCCAGCGTCTGCGGATGGACGCCGCGGTACAAGAAGACGGCGGCTTCGCCCTTGCCGTGCCGCGTCTCGACCTCGACGACGTCGCCTTGCGCGACGCCGAGTTTCGCCGCCGTGTCGGGGTGCATTTCAACCCAGCCGTCCCACGTCATGCAGGTCAGCGGATCGGGAATTTCCTGCAACCAATTTTTGTTGGCGTCGCGGCCGTCGTACCAGCGCAGGCTCGGATAACCGTGCACCGTCAGGCTTTCGCGCGGCGCGATGGCGGTGAACTGGTAGCCGGTCAATTTCAGTTCCGGCGCCGTCGCCGCCCCGCTCGCCGGCGTCGCGAAGCCGCGCGCCACGAGTCCGCGGAAATCGCCGGCGTGCGGATCGCCGGCCAGGCCCAGCGGCGCGCCGCCGAGCCGCGCGAAATGTTGCTCGACGGGCTCCGGATTTCCGCCCGCCGGGGCCAATATCTGCTGCAGGTGCGCCGCCGGGTGCAGCGCGCCCATCGTCGGCTGGATGATCCCGACGACGCCGCGGCGGGGCTCGTAGGTTCCCCAGGTTTCGTAGGGCGTGTGGACCGGCAGCACCAGGTGCGCCTTCGCCGTCGTCTCCGTTTCCACCGAATCGATCACGGCGAGAAACGGGACCTTCGCGATCGCTTCCGCGAAGCCCGGCCAGGCATAGATCGGGTTGGCGCGAAACACCAACAACGCCTGGATCGCGCCGGATTCGAGATCTTTGCGAAATTGCTCAAGTTCCGCGCGGCGGGCCAGGCGCGAATAGGCTAGCGGCCGAGAAAAATCAGCGACCGCGCGAACGCCGCCGGTCAGATGATTCAGCAGATTGGCCGCGATCGCCGCGTCGGCCGAGCCGGCCGTGAGCACATACGGTTGACTGGCTTCTTTGACCATCCGCCGGGCGACGGCGCGAATGAGCTGCTCGTCGACGCCGCACCGCCGCGCCAAATCTTCCGTTTTCGCCCCGCCGAGCGCCGCCCGGGCGCACAGGAGGTCGTCCGCGGACGCCGACACGCCGGCGTCGATCGCCGCCGCAAGGAGGGCGAATGCGAAATGGGCCTCGGCGCCGGCTTGAATCGGGAGCCAGCGATCGGCGACGGCTGCCGTCGCCGACATCCGCGGGCCGGCGTAGACGAATCCAGTCTTGCGCACATCGCGCTCGCGCGCCGCGGTGAATTGCGCGGAAAACTCCACTGGCGAGAGCCAGGTCTCCAGGAAATCCGCGCCGATCGACACCAGCAGGTCGCTTCGGGAAAGATCCAAGGCCGGCACGTCGTCCGTGCCGTAGACGGCCAGGTTTGCTTCGCGCAACTCGTCGTAGGAAATCGGCTCGAACATCGTCGCGCGCGTGCCGCCGCAACCGCCCAGCCAGCCGTTCAGCAGCGCCGCGTCGTAGCCAGTTTCCAAACCGCTCAGCACGGCGACCTTGCCGCCGGCCGCCGCCGCTTGGGCGTGCAGCATCGCGCGGGCTTGCGGCCACGTCAGGCGCGATTCGCCGCCGCTGCGCGACACCGGGTCGATCAAGCGGTCCGGATGATAAATGTCTTCCAACGCCGCTTGACCACGGGCGCACAGCTTGCCGCGATTGATCGGGTGCTCGGGCGCGCCTTCGAATTTGATGATTCGCGCTTCCCGATTTTTCGCCCAGACGCCGCAACCGGCCGGACACTGGCGGCACGTCGTCGCGTACCAAGTCGGGATGCCGGGGATGATGTTTTCCGGCGGATTAAGGAAAGGAATCAGTTTCTGATTGGTGGGAAATCCGCAGCCGGCCGCGGTCAACGCGGTCGAGACGCCGGCAATCTTCAGAAAGTCGCGTCGTTTCACGGGTGCAATTCGCCTTCGACGGTCCGGAGCGACGTGGCGCTCATGCGGCCGTCAGTTTTTGCACGAGTACGCGCTGTTGCATTAATCCCGTTAACAAAATATCTAAAACAAAACCACCGTAAATTTTACCGGAAAAAAGTTAAGAATCGTTCCTGCCCCGGTCAAGAAGATTGCCGAAATATTGCTTTTTACATCATCAAGATTAAGTTCGAGTTGTGTTCGACGGCCGCGCTGACGCTTGGCGGCCAAGCGGCCGATTACGCATGAGGAACAAAAAATAATGCTCACGGGCGGCGAGACGATCGCGAACGTCCTCCACAACCAGAATGTCCGTTTCTTGTTTACGCTCTGCGGCGGCCACATCTCGCCGATCCTCGTCGCCGCCAAACGGCGCGGGTTGCGGGTCATCGACGTGCGCGACGAAAAGAACGCGGTGTTCGCCGCCGATGCGGTCGCGCGCATCACCGGCGTACCCGGGGTCGCGGCGGTCACGGCCGGCCCCGGCGTCGTCAACGCACTCACCGCCCTGAAAAACGCGCAGTTGGCGCAGTCGCCGCTGGTCCTGCTCGGCGGCGCGACGGCGACCTTCCTGCGCGGGCGCGGCGCCCTGCAGGATATCGACCAGCTCGCGGCCGTCGGGCCCCACGTCAAATGGGCGACCGCGGTCAAAACGCGGCGCGATCTGGCGCCCGCCTTGGAAGACGCCTTCGCCGCGGCGATCGAGGGCGTGCCGGGCCCTGTTTTCGTCGAAACCCCGGTGGATTTGCTTTATGACGAGAACGTCGTGCGGACGTGGTACGCGCAGGGCAAGCCGAAAGGCGCGACGCTGTTCGACCGCGGTGTCAATCTGTATCTCGACTACCACGTCAATCGTCTGTTTCACGGCGCCGACGAGCATCCGCCGGCCCCGGCGGCCGTGCGGCCCCGGCGCGAGCCGCCCACGAGCGTGGTGCGGCAAGCGGCGTTGCTGCTCGCCAAGGCCGAGCGCCCGGTGCTGTTGATGGGCGGCCAGGCGATGCTTTGCGCCTGCGAGGCGCAGGCGATGGACGCCGCGGTCGCCGTGTTGGACATCCCGACGTATCTGGCCGGCACCGCGCGCGGGCTGCTCGGCCGCGAGCACCGGCTGCAGTTGTTTCACAACCGCAAAGAGACGTTGCGCGAAGCCGACGTGGTCATCCTCGCCGGGGTGCCGTGCGATTTCCGCCTCGACTACGGCCGGCAGATCAACTCGCGCGCCAAGGTCATCGCCGCCAATTTCAGCGAGCCGGAGATGAACAAGAACCGCCGGCCGACGCTGGGCGTTGTCGCCGATCCGGGGTTGTTCCTTAATGCGCTGGCCGCCGAGTTGTCGGGCACGCGGCACGATCACGCCCGCGATTGGGCTGGCTGGACCGACAAACTGCGCCGCCGCGACGACGAGCGGCAAGCGGAAATCGAGCGCCGCGCGTCCGAGCCGACCGACGGCATCCATCCGCTGCGCCTTGCGCTCGAAATCGAGCAGGCGATGGACGACGACAGCGTGATCGTCGTCGACGGCGGCGATTTTGTCGCGACCTCGTCCTACGTCGTGCGGCCGCGCGGGCCGTTTCGCTGGCTCGATCCGGGGGTCTTCGGCACGCTGGGCGTCGGCGCGGGCTTTGCCCTGGGCGCGAAACTGGCGCGGCCGACCGCGGAGGTCTGGCTGCTCTACGGCGATGGCGCGGCAGCCTACAGCCTGGCCGAATTCGACACGCTGGCCCGGCACGGCGCGCCGGTTATCGCCGTCGTCGGCAACGACGGCGCCTGGTCGCAGATCGCCCGCGAACAGGTCGAGATGCTCGGCGACGACGTGGGCACGGTGCTCGAACGCCGCGCGTACCACCAGGTCGCCGCGGGCTATGGCGGCCAGGGCCTGCTGCTGACCGACGCCGCCGACATCCGGGCGACGCTGCGCGAAGCCAAACGGCTCGCCGCCGCCGGCCATCCCACGCTGGTCAACGCACACATCGGCCGCACCGATTTTCGCAAGGGCTCGGTGTCGATGTAGCGGCCGCGACCAAAACGCATTGCGGCGCCTTTCGCTATCTGTTATAAATTCGCGAGTTTTTACTTTTTTTCGCCCGCCTTCGGCGACGAATGCGCCGCGAACGGTTATTGACGGAGGGAAACCTTGAAATTCATCGGCATCCTCGCCATCGTGACGCTCGTTTTCGCCGCTTGCCAACCTACTGCGCCGGCGCCCACGCCGCTGCCTGCCGACCAGGCGGGGCCGCTGATCGACCAAGTTCAGAACTTCCAGTTGGGCAACGGCGTATCGATCAAGATCAATATCGACAATGCGGTCAAAGGTCTCGCCGCCCGCGGGCAGCAAATGACCGATCCCGCGTGGAATGCGTATCCCGGGCCGGCGAATTGCCAGGGCTGCAACCTGGTGGTGTTTACAGCGGCGATCAATCAAGCCAAGGAGCGCTATGAGTTTCTGACGCGCAACGGCGGCAAGGTCGTCGAGGGCTATAATGACGGCGCGAAGATGATGTTCCGCTTGAAGCCGATCGCCAACAAGCCGGCCGCCCCAACAACGACGCCCGCGGGGCTCGGTCAGGCGCCAGCCGCGCCCGGTCAGGCGCCGGCTGCGGCGCCCGCGCAAGCGGCGAAACCCGGCGATAAGGCCCCGGCAGCGCCTCCGGCGGCCCCGGCGCCGGCCGCACCGGCTGCCCCGGCCGCCAACGCCAAACCGGCTGCGCCGCCGGCCGCCGGCAAGTAGAACCGTTCCGCCCAAGAACGCGTGCGCGTTCTTCTAGAGAACGCCACGGCGAACTTTTCAGTTCGAGCCCGTGCATATTCGCCCTTTCTTGACGCCTTTTCGGCCGCCGTGCTAAACCGCTCAGCGACTCGCAAACGTAGTGTGCGCCGGCAGGCGAAGGAGGCGTTCCATGTTCGATCCGCGTGTGGCCGAACTGGCCCGGGTGTTCGTCGATTACTCCACCCGCGTCAAAAAGGGCGATGTCGTGCTGCTCAATTTCTACGAGGCCTCGACCTATCCGATCATGAAGGAAATTCACAAGCTCTGCCTCCTGCGCGGCGCGAAATACGTGCAGTGCGATCTCGATTTCGCCGAGCTGCAGCGCGATCTGTTCGACTACGGCTCGGACGAGCAGGTTTCGTATTTCCCGCAACACAAGCTCGATTTCATGAAGCAGTGCACCGTTTTCATCGGCATCCGCGCCGAGGAAAACGACATGGTGCTGGCCCACGCGAACCACGCGCACGTCAATCTGTGGCAGAAAATGATGCGCCCGATTCTCGACCAGCGCGTCAGCCACACCCGCTGGTGCATCACCCGCTGGCCGACCAACGCCATGGCGCAAAAAGTGAAGATGAGCCTCGAAGAATTCACCGACTTCTATTTCCGCTGCGCGAACTACGATTACGCCGCGCTGAAAAAGCGCCAGGCCAAACTGACCCGCATGATGACCCGCGCCGACCGCGTGCACATCCACGCCTCGGACACTGATCTGCGCTTCTCAATCAAGGGCCTGCCCGCGATCAGTTGCCACGGCACGATGAACATCCCCGACGGCGAAGTGTTCACCGCGCCGGTGCGCGACAGCATCGAGGGCTATCTCACGTACAACACGCCGAGCGTTTATATGGGCAAGGAATACGGCGGCGTGCGGCTGGAATTCGAAAAGGGCAAAATCGTCAAGGCGAGCTGTGCGAGCGGCGACGACAAAGCGCTCAACGCGATCTTCGACACCGACGAGGGCGCGCGGTACGTCGGCGAATTCGCCATCGGCACGAACACGGAAATCACCCAGCCGATGCGCAATATCCTCTTCGACGAAAAGATTTACGGCTCGTTCCATTTCACGCCGGGCATGTGCTACGACGAGTGCAACAACGGCAACAAGAGCGCCATCCATTGGGACCTGGTGAAGCTGCTGCACGGCGACGGCGAAATTGCCTTCGACGGCAAGCCGATCATGCGCGACGGCGTGTTCGTGCACAAAGATTTGCTCGACTTGAACCCGCCGAGAGAAGGAAAAAAGAAAAAGGAAAAAGGAAAAAAGTAACCGCGGGGCGACCACGCGATCTCCAGACCGGGCGCGCGATGGCAGGCCCGTTTTTTGTTATTTTTTCGTGAAAGGATGAGTTCTCTTGACAGGATCAACGGGATCAATTTCACCGGAACCTTGCCGTGCAAACGGCGGCGACGCTTCGTAAACCTCGCCGCCCAACACAACATAGCGCAGGTCGTTCATCGCCATGTGATACGGGATCGCCGACAGGTCGGGCGCCGCGAAGAGCGCCACGTCGGCGCGATAGCCGGGCAGCAGCGCGCCGAGGCGGTCGTGGGCGAGCAGCGAACGCGCCGCGTTGTACGTGACGCCGGTCAGCGCCTCCGCCGGCGACATCTTCAGTTGCGCGCAGGCCAGCGTCAGGACAAGTTGCAGATTCTCGGTGTAACTCGAGCCGGGGTTGAGATCCGTCGCCAGCGCCACGCGGACGCCGCCATCCAGCAGCCGCCGCGCCGGCGCATAGCCCGTTTGGCCGAGGAACAGCGTCGTCGCCGGCAGAAGCACGGCGGACACGCCGGCGCGCGCCAGGGCGGCGATGCCGGCGTCGTCGACCGCCATCAGATGATCGGCGCTGGTCGCGCTGAGTTCGGCCGCCAACCGGGCGCCGCCGCAGGGCGAGAACTCGTCGGCGTGCACGCGCAATCTCATCCCGAGGTCGGCCGCTTTCGTCAAGATCCGCCGGCCCTGCGTTGCCGTGAAGTAGCCGTCTTCGACGAAGACGTCGCAAAAATCGGCGAGTTTTTCGGCGGCGACGGCCGGCAGCATTTCATTGACGAGGAGATCCACGTAGCGGTCGACGGCGCCGGCGAACTCCGGCGGCACGGCGTGCGCGCCCAAAAAGGTCGCAAACACGGTTTGCCCGGTCGCCGCCGCCGCGCGGCGAATCGCGCGCAGCATCCGCAACTCGCCGGCGGTTTCCAGCGCATAGCCGCTTTTTGCTTCGACGCCCGTGACGCCGAGCGCCAGCATGCGCCGCAACCGCGTGGTCGCGCCCGCCGCGAGTTCATCTTCCTCCGCGCGCCGCGTGGCGTTGACCGTCGCGCGAATGCCGCCGCCGGCGCGGGCGATCTCGGCATAGGTTGCCCCGGCCGCACGCATGGCGAACTCGGCGTGCCGCGAGCCGGCCCAGCACGGATGCGTATGCGGGTCGATCAGGCCCGGCAGCGCGACCAACTCGGAGGCGTCGAGCCGCCGGTCGCCCGGCGCCGGCGCCGGCGCTTCGGTCGCTGGCCCGGCGAATACGATGCGGCGGTCGTCGATCACGAGCGCGCCATTCTCGACGACGCCGAGGTCGTCCCAGTTCACGCCGACGCCGTCTTTCGCCGCGACGCCGCGCATCGTCGCCATTTGCCGAATGGGGGAAATCAGCAGCCGCATGTCGCCTCCCGAGGTCGCCGGCCACGCTATCATCGCCGCCCGCGCCGCTCAAGTTGCGCCGGGGCGCCGGCTCGGGATAGGATTCGCCCATGTCCTACAGCCGCGCGAAAGCTTTGGGCGGGTTGCTGGTCCTGCTCCTGATCGGCCTCGCCGTTTATTATCCGGCGCTGCACCGCTCGTTCGTCTACGACGACATCCTCACCGTGCGCGACAACGACTTCATCGCGCGTCCGGGCAACTTGCTCCACTTGTGGGGCATGGAGTATCTGCGCGGCGCCGGCGAGCAATCGTACCGGCCCGTGCTGACCGGCAGCTACATCATCGACTGCGCGATCTGGGGCAAGGCGCCGTTCGGCTTCTCGCTGACCAATCTGTTGATCCACATCGCCGGAGCCTGGCTGCTCGGGCTGCTGTTGTGGTTGTGGTTTCCGCACCGCGGGCTGTTCGCCGGCGCGGCGGCGCTGCTGTACCTGCTGGCCGCCGCGATCTCCGAGACCGTCATTTCGCCGGGGCACCGCGAGCAGGTCTTGAGCGTGCTGCTGATGTTGGCCGGCGCGCACGCCTGGACGCAGGCCCGCGCGGGCCGCGCCTGGGTGCGCCCCGCGGCGCCGATTCTTTTTTTCGTGGCGTGCATGACGCTGGAATGGAGCGTCCTGGCGCCCTTCGCGCTCCTCGCGTGGGCCTGGGCGTCGGGCGACGACCGGCGCCAGGCGCTGCGGGCGACGTGGCCCGAACTCGCCGCCGTCGGCCTTTTCCTGGCCTTGTACGCGTTCGCGTTGCCGCGCGAGGACGTCGACGTCAAATGGATCGGCGGCGGGCATCTCGGCGGCCTCTGGAATTTCGGCCCGCTCGTCGCGCGCTACGTGCGTATCGCCCTGCTGCCGTTGAATTTGCGGCCGTACTATACGTTCCAACCGACGCCGGTTCGGTGGGCCGCGGTCGCCAACGTCGCGTTGTGGGCCGTCGTACTGGCGGCGGGCTGGGCGCTTTACAAGCGGCGCGCCTGGGGCCTGGGCCCGCTGCTGTTCGTCGCCGCGCTGTTGCCGATGGGACACGTCACGGGGCCGTTTTGGATTCCGCTGGCCGAGCGCTATCTGGCGTTGCCGCTGCTCGGCGGGATCCCGCTGCTGGCCGCGGCGCTGACCGCGAACAAGCGGCGGTTGGCGATCGCGCCGGCCGTCGTCATCTTTTTCGCCTGGGCCGCGCTCGCCCGCGGGCACGCCATGGATTGGCGCGACGGGATCTACTTATGGGGCAAGGCGGTCGCGCTCGAGCCCGACGATCCGGTGAGCTGGACCAACTACGCGGCCAGCCTCGCCGCGCACGGCGAACGCGAGCCGGCCATCGAAGCCCACCGGCGGGCATGGGCCGCGGCGACCCGCGCCGGCGAGGAGAATGCGCAGCAGCCGATGAACGTCGCGCAGGCGCTGGCCGCCGCCGGGCGTCCGGCCGAGGCCTGCGACCTGCTGGCCGAACAGGCGCCGCGCTTCCGCCTCGAGCGCGAGTGGCTGCTGGACCTCGGCCGCCTGTGCGCCGGCCGCCGGCAAAAAATGGCCGTCGACGCGCTGGCGCAGGTGGTGTCGCGGAACCTGAACGACGGCGAGGCCTGGGCCGATTTTTGCGCCGTCGATCCGTCGCGCGCCCAATCCTGCGTGCGCGAAGCGTTGCAGCACTGCCCGGACGACGGCCGGCTGTGGCTGCACGTCGCGGCGATCAACGAGGCGCTCGGCGATGCCGCCAAGGCGGCGCAGGCCGTCGGCGTCGCCCTGCGGAGCCCGCAAGGCGAATCGCTGCGCGATCCGGCGCTGGCGTTGCTGCAGCGGCTGAAAGCGCGCGAACGCGGGGCCGCGCCTTGACAATGGCGGCCGCGGCAACTATGTTCGGTCGGATATATATTGGTTTTGCAATATGAAAGAAAATTTCAGCGATCAGGCGAAAACGTTGCGGCTGCTGGGCAACCCGACGCGCCTGCGCATCGTCCGCGAATTGGCGGCCGGCAGTTGCTGCGTCAAAACACTATGCGAGAACTTGCAGTTGCCGCAGGCGACGGTCAGCCAGCACCTGGCGCGGCTGCGGCGCAGCGAGATCGTGGCGGCGGCGCGGCAGGGCGCGCAAGTTTGTTATTCGTTGACGGATCCGCGCGCGGCGCGCATTCTGGCCGCGCTTCACATCTCCGGGAACGGCAGGAGGAAAAATGAACGAAGTTAATGACGGCAATTTCGAGACTGAGATTTTGAAGAGCGAGATTCCGGCGCTGGTGGATTTTTGGGCGCCCTGGTGCGGGCCGTGCAAACTGATCGCGCCGGTGATCGAGCAGCTCGCGACGCAGTACGCCGGCAAGGTGAAGATCGTCAAAATGAACGTGGACGAGGCCCCGGCGACGCCGGCGAAATACAACGTCCGCGGCATTCCGACGGTCATCATGTTCAAGAACGGCGAGGAAGCGGACAAGATCGTCGGCGCCGTGACGCGCGCCAAATTCGAGGAAATGATCAACAAGCACTTGTAGGCCGCGCCCGCCGGCCGGCTACGACTGCCGTTCCACGAACGCCGCTAGCCACTGGTGCAGCGGCAGCACCGCCTTGTAGTGGCGAATGCAAAAATCGAGCAGTTTGGCCGAATAGAACTCGGGCGGGATCTTGCCGCCCCACCCCGCGTACATCCCCGCGTACAGCAACAACGCCGCGTTCGGGTGCTGCGGATCGAAGCCGCGGGGCACGCGTTTGTAATGCTGCCCGCCGACCTCGTATCCCTTTTTTTCGAGCGCGCGCACCGCGTCCGCGAGCGCCGCCCCGTGCACCGGATGCACTACGTCCTGCCGAAAAGCCGGCAGCAGTTCGTCCGGAAAATGGTACATCCCGACGCCCAAATAAATCTCCGGCGGCTCGAGATGGAAATAGAATCCGGAGTTTTCCATCCGCGCCCGCGGACCTTCCCACAACCACAGCCCGAGGTGCGTCTTGTACGGCGACTTGTCGGTGGTGAAACGCGCGTCGCGGTTGATGCGGAACAGCGACCGGTTGGCGCGCGGGTCGGCGATCACGCCCGGCGCCAATTTTTGCAAACGCTCGCCGAGTGCGAGCACAAACGCCCGCGTCGGCGCCAGCACGTCCGCTTCGTATTCCGTCCGATGCGCCTCGAACCAGCCCTTGTTGTTGTTCTTCGCGAGTTGCCGAAAGAACGTCGCGGCTTTTGGCGTGAATCCGCTGAACGTCGCCGTCTCGGTCATGCGTTTTTCTCCTTGCGCGCGTTATCAGGGCTTAAGTGTAAGTGCCGCGCGCCTCGCCGGCAAGCCGACCGGCAACCTATCTGAGTCGCTGGCTCAAGTTTTTTGACAGGATCATTCAACAGTGAACAGTGAGGACAGTCGTTCGCGATGATCCAACCCAACGCCAGAAGAGGGGTAAATAATCCCGTTGATCCTGTTGATCTTGTTGATCCTGTCAAAAAAAACAAACGAAAACCTGATCCCGTCGACCTGTCCACGTATTTTTGCGAAAATTGCCGGCGGCGTTTCAATTGATGTCGAAATCGCCTTGTTTGCCTTCGAGGAACGCGCGGACGAACGGATGCGCGGACGCGCGAATGTCGTCCGGCCCGCCTTCGAGCAAAATCCGACCCTTGAACAGCACGGCGATCTTGTCGGCGGTGCGCAGGGCGGCCTGCACGTCGTGGCTGATGATGAAATTGGTCAAATGGAAGCGGCGCTGCGTGTCGACGATCAGGCGGTTGATGTTGTCGGTCATCAGCGGGTCGAGGCCGCTGGTCGGTTCGTCGTAGAGGATGACGTCCGGGTTGCGGATGATCGCACGCGCCAGGCCGACCCGTTTGCGCATGCCGCCGGAAAGCTCCGACGGCATCTTTTCTTCGACGCGTTCGAGTCCGACGGCCGCCAGCGCGCGCTCGACCTGCTCGCGGATTTCCGCCGCCTTCAGCTTCGTGTGCTCGATCAGCGGAAAGGCGATGTTTTCGAAAACATTCAGCGAATCGAACAGCGCGCCGTCCTGAAATAGGACGCCAAAGCGCGAACGCACGCGGTTGATCGCCCGGTCGTCGAGCTGCGTGATGTCCTCGCCGTCGATCAGCACCTGGCCCCGATCGGGCTTGATCAGGCCGATGATGTGTTTGAGGGTGACGGACTTGCCGCTGCCGCTGCGCCCGAGCAGGCAGGTGATTTTTCCGTCGGGGATGTCCAAATCCAGGCCGTCGAGCACCTGCTGGGCGCCGAACGATTTCGCGACATCGACCAGCCGGATCATCGCCCCTCTCAGATGCAGCGTGCGAGCACGTCGACGACGTCCAGGATGTCCAATTTTTCGTCGGCCTTTTGGAACGTGCGCAGACACGTCGGGCAGGCGGTCACCAGCGCCTTCTTTTCGCCGTCGTAAACCTCGCGTAGCCGCTCGGTGGCGATCTCGCGCACCATCGGCGGGTTGGTCGTCGCCAGGCCGCCGCCGGCGCCGCAGCAATAGGCGTGGCGCTGGTTCCAACTGAATTCGGCCAGCGGCTCGCGGCAGACCTCGTTAAGCAGCTTGCGCGGCTGGTCGTAGACGCCGAGGTAGCGGCCCAGATAGCAGGGGTCGTGATAGATCAATTTGCGCGAAAACGGCCGGCGGATCGGCAGTTTGCCCTCTTCGAGCAGCGGGGCCAGGAATTCGGTGATGTGGTAGATCCGCTCGGTCAGTTGCACGCCGACCTCGGGCAGGCGCACCTTCAGCGACCATGCGCAACTCGGGCAGCCGGTGATGATGACCTTCGCCTTGGCGAGCGACACGGCCAGACGGTCGGCGTTTTGCTTGAATTCGGCCATGTAGCCCAGATCGTAGAGCGGCACGCCGCAGCAGGGGACATCGGCGGCATAGCAGGCGACGTAGTTGACGTCCATCGCTTCGAAGAGCCGGAACGTGTTCTTGATGGTCTGTGCGAAGTTGTACATGTTCGCGCAGCCGGGGAAGTACACGACCTGCGCTTCCGGGTTGAACGACGAGGAGGGCAGGATGGTCCGCAGCCGCGCCGCCAGATCGTCGCCGTAGGGGTTGCGCTGCTCTTTGAAGAAATTGAGAAACTCAACCGCTTCCTGCGGCTGAATCTTCTGCTTCGTCGCCTCGGTCCGGGCGGCGAGCATCACCGGCGGCACTTCGATCTCGTGGTCGCAATACTCCCGGCACAGCATGCAGGTCGTGCATTTGTACACGGCGTTGGCGACTTCGCGATCCCAGGCGACCGTGCCTTCGTTCACCATGTGCAGCAGCGTCTGACGGCCCCACGGGGTGTAGGTCTCGTTGCCGCTGGCGTTGCCGACGGGGCAGGAAAACCGGCACAGTTTCGGGCAGTAGGTGCAGTACTCGATTTCCTTGTGAAAATGCTTCAGCATGGTTTCTCCGGATCGACAGCGAAGGCGCCGGGATTGAGGATCTGGTTCGGATCCAGCCGTTTCTTGACGCCCAGCAAGATCTCGCGGGCGGGGTCCGCCGCCGTTTTCCCGCGGCCCTTCGCCGCGCCGTGGCTGCGGCTGACCACCGCGCCGGCGCCGCGCGCCGCGGCGAGCGCCGCGTTCCGCGTTTTTTCGACGAACGCCGCCGCATCGCCGTTGTCCGCTTTGCCGACCATCGTGAAGAGGAAACCGCAACCTTCAGGATACGCGTGCGGCACGTTCGCCAGCAGTTCGACGTCGCCCGGCGTCGCCTCGCGCACCGCGCGATGAACCGCCGCCGCGTCCCGCCAGACGGCCGCCGCCTCGAGGTGTTCGAGCACGCCGCCGGCTTCTTCGAACACCGGGCTCTGCCGATAAAACTCGGCGTAGCGGTGTTCGCACCAGACCCGCGCCGGCTCTTCGCCGTGGTCGCGCCCGCCGTTTTGCCGGCAGATTTCCAGCGCTTTGCGGCCGTAGAGGTCGACCTGCGTCGGCCGGCCGTCGAAGACCAGCGCCAGCAGGCAACCGCTGACGTTGACGCCCAGCGCCTTCAGGTTCGTCGCGACATCTGCTTCGTCGGCCAGGCGCAGGAACGACGGTTTCATCCCCGCGCGCAGGATCAAGCGCAACGCCGTCAGGCCTTCTTCGAGCGTCTTGAAGGCCAGGCCGCGGAAATAGCGCGCCTCGGGCAGCAGGTGAATGCGCATGTGGGCGCGCGTAATCACCCCCAGGGCGCCTTCGGAGCCGATGAACAGATGGTTGAAATCCGGGCCGGTCGCGCGGCGGGGGGCCGTGCGCGTGTGCAGCACGGCGCCGTCGGCGAGCACCACCTGCAGGCTCACGACCATGTCCTCGATCTTGCCGTATGTCGTCGCGGCCATGCCCGCCCCGCGCGTCGACAGCCAGCCGCCGAGGGTCGAACTGCCCAGCGAACCCGGGAAGTGGCCCAAGGTATAGCCCTGCCGGTTCAGGTCGTGTTCGAGGTGCGCGCCGATGATGCCCGGCTGGCAAACGCCGATGCAACTCAATTCCGAGATGCGCTCCAAGCGGTTCATGCGCTTCATATCGAGCACGACGCCGCCGCAATCCGGGGCCGCGTCGCCGTCCAGGCCCGTCCCGCCGCCAAACGGCGTCACGGGCATCCGCACTTCGTTGCAGAGGCGCAGGATGCGGCTGACTTCCTCGGTGCTCTCGGGCCAGACGACGAAGTCAGGCCGGCGGGCGACGTGGCCGTTGCGGGTTTCGAGGACGCTGGCCGTTTGCATGTCGCGGCTGTAGGCGACGCCTTCGAGTTCGCTGCGGCTGACGCGTTTGCCGCCCACGACGTCGCGCAGGCGGTTGAGCAACTCAACGTTGATGGCGCGCCGCGCCGCGGATTGGGTCGTCATGCCAGACCCATCTTTCCCGGATTGAGAATCCCGTTCGGGTCCATTTCCTTCTTGAACGCCTGAAACAACTGCATCGCGGCGCCGTGCTCGTCCGGCATGAACCGCGCCTTGGTGAAGCCGATGCCGTGATGGTGGCTGAGCGTCGCGCCGACGCGGTGGCAGGCGCCGACGGCGGCGTCCCAGACGGCGCGGTGGGCGGCCTCGGTTTTGTCGATGTTGGCGGCCGAGGTGATGAACGTGAAGTAGATCGAGCAGCCGTCGAGATAGGCGTGCGAAAAGTGCGCCATGATGAACGCCAACTCGCGCACGGAGTCGCGGACGGCGTGGTAGAGCTGCGCCACGCGGCGCCAGGTGCAGGCGAATTCGATCGTGTCGACGATCGCGCCGTGGTAAAACACCTTCGACTGCAAATACGAAACGTGATAGCGGTTTTTCCACCAGCGCATCGCCGGATCGGGGCCTTTGTCGCGGCCGCCGACCTTTTCGCAGATCAGCGTCGCCATGTCGGCTTCTTCGCGCGTCAGTTCCTCGTCGCCCTCGAAGGTGAGCACCAGCAGGCAGCCCTTGGCGAAGCGGTCGAGCGTGTTGATCAGGTCGGCCCGCTGGCCGAGGAACCGCCCGACGCGTTTGATCGCCGCCGGCAGCGCGCCGCCGGGCACGATGCTCGCCAGCAAATCGCCGAACTGCGAGAGCGGGATGAAATTCAGGATGCTTTCGCGGCTTTCGCCTTCCTTGCTGCTGTTGCCGACGATCGCCGTGTCCAGTTCGTCGTAAAGGCGCATGGCCGCCGGCCGCAGCTCGTGGCGCATCAGCAGCCGCATTGCCTCGACGCCGGTTTCGATGGTCGGAAACATGAACGACAGGAACCGGCGCGACTCCGGGTTCGGCCGGACGCGGCAGGTCGCCTCGGTGATGATGCCGAGCACGCCCTCCGAGCCGACGAGAATCTGGTTCCAGTCGGGGCCGGGCGGCCGGCGCGGGGCCGATGGCGTGCGCAGCAATTCGCCCGTGCCGAGCACCGCCTCCAGGCCCATGACCATGTCTTCGATCTTGCCGTATTTCGCCGAAAGCTGGCCGGCGGACCGCGCCGCCAGGTAGCCGCCGAGCGTCGAACTGTAGATCGAACTGGGAAAGTGCCCCATCGTATAGCCGCGGCGGTTGAGCTCCGACTCGAGCAACTGCCCGAGGATGCCCGCCCCGGCCGTGACCGTCAGCGATTCCTCGTCGAGGTCGACGATCTGTTTCATCCGCTTCATGTCGAGGATGATGCCGCCGCGCAACGGCGCCGCGCCGCCGCAGACGCCGCTGCCCGCGCCGTAGGGCACGATCGGCGTGCGCGTCTCGTTCGCGAGGCGGACGATCTGCACGACCGCCGCGACGTTCGCCGGCCAGACGATGACGTCCGGCAGCGGCCCGACGCGGCCCTCGTTGGCGGACAGATTCAAAATCGGCGCGTTGTCGTGGCTGTACGTCAGGCGGTCGAGATCCGACAGCGAAACGTTCGCCCCGCCGACGATGCCGCGCAGCCGCTCGCGCGTTTCCGTGGTGGCCTGGCTGGGAGAAAGGGTCATCTTCGTCTTTTCACGAAAAGTTAGGGTTTTCTCGCGCCGCCAATCGCGACACCTCAGGGTATTGCCGCGGTGCGTCGATCGTCAAGTGCTCCGGAGCGAACGCGGCGACGTCGTGCAGTCACACGAGACGAAGCCTGCGCCGGTCGGACGCATGCAGTTCGCGACCGAGCTGTTCAACGTTGGCGCGTCGCGCGGTGCGGCGATCAATGAGCGGTGAGGGCTGGACTCTCGCGCCAAGAAGTGGAACGGCGAGCACGGCGGCCGGCGATTCAGGGCGCCGCAGCCCGCTTGCCGCGCGGCGCGCATCCGGTTAAAACGGGGAACATCCCGCACTGAGTGGAGCCGCGATGTCGCTGGAAAGAATTCGCGAGAAGTTCGCGCATCTCGACCGCGAAGGTTTGTTGAAGCTCATCTCCACGTACGCCCACAACTGGCTGGCGCACGACGGCTGCTGGTTTCTCGCCTGCGAAGAGAAATACGGCCTGAACACGGCGATCGAAATCGACACGGCTTCCTGGCGGCGATTCACGGTCGCCGAAGCGAAGCGGATCGTGAAAGAATTTGCGATCCCGGCCGGCGGCGGGCTCGACGCGCTGGAAAAGGCGCTGGGCCTGCGCCTTTACGCGTGCGTCAACGAGCAGACGATTCGGCGCGAGGGCGATGCACTGTTTTATGAAATGAAGGATTGCCGGGTGCAGGAAGCGCGCCGCCGCAAAGGCCTGCCCGATTTTCCGTGCAAGCCGGTGGGCCTTGTCGAGTACGCGGGCTTCGCCGAGACGATCGACCCGCGCCTCGCAACCGAGTGCCTGCGCTGCCCGCCGGACGACTGCGCCGGCGGTTATTGCAGGTGGCGGTTCACCTTGAAAAACGCAGGAGAATTTAAATGAGAGCCACGGAAAGCCGTCGAACCCGCTTCATTGTCGGACGTTTGAATCGCGGCGACCATTTGCCGGATGCGCTGCTGGCGGTCGCCGAAAAATTCGGCGTGAAAGCCGGGCAAGTCCACGCGATCGGCGGCGTCACGAACCTCGCCGTCACCGAATACGACCTCGCAACGAACAAGTACCGCGGGCCGCTGCGCCGCGCCGGCATGACCGAGGTGCTCTCGCTCGCCGGCAATCTGTCGCTGCGCGAGGGCAAGCTGTTCGGCCACCTGCACATCAGCGGCTGCTGGCACGAAGACGCGGCGACCAAGGCGATCGCCGGGCACCTGGTCGAGGCCGAGGTGTTCGTCTGCGAATTTCACATCGTCGCGTACGACGACGTTGAACTTACCCGCGAGCTCGATCCGCAAACCGGGCTCGCGCTGTGGAACCTGCCGGACAAGGAGTAACCCATGTTCACCGAATTGCTGTCGCCCGCCGAATTGGCCTTCCAGGAAAAAGCGCGCCGTTTCGCCAAGGAAAAAGTCTCGACCGAATTGCTGATGAAAATGGACCGCGAGGAGGTGCGCTTCCCGCGCGAGTACGTCAAGGCACTGGGCGACGAGCATTTGCTCGGCTGCCGCTTCGAGCCGAAGTACGGCGGCCAGGGCCTGGGTTGGACGGCGGAGGTCGGCGCGCTGGAAGAGATCGGCGTGCTGGGCATGTCGCTCGGCTGCCTGTTCTCGATGCCGTCGATCGTCGGCGAGGCGATGCACGTTTTCGGCACGCCGGAACAAAAAGAAAAATACCTGCGGCCGCTGCTCAAGGGCGACATTTGCAGCGCCGAGGGCCTGACCGAACCGCGCGGCGGCTCCGACTTTTTCGGCGCCACGACCCGCGCGCGCAAGGACGGCGACAAATACATCCTCAACGGCCAGAAGCGCTTCGTGGTCGGCGCGGAAGGCGCGGACATTTTCCTGGTCTACGCCAAGACGGCGCCGGACGCGCACCCGCACAAATCGCTGTCGGCGTTCATCGTCGAGCGCGACAAGACCGTTGAGGTCGAGCACGTCTACGGTCTGATGGGCACGCGGGGCGGCGGCACCGGCCGCCTCGTCTTCCGCGACACCGTCGTGCCGGCGAAGAACCTGGTCGGGCCGGAAAACGCCGGCGGCGAGGTGTTCAACCGGATGATGATTCCGGAACGCATGACCAGCGCGGCCGGCGCGCTCGGCGGGGCCCGCGCGGCGCTGGAAGTGGCGTCGTATTACGCGACCAAGCGCAAGGCGTTCGGCCAGCCGATCGTCAAGTTCGAGGGCGTTTCGTTCCGCATCGCCGAGGCGGTTTCCAAGTTGGATGCGGCGCGCGCGCTGGTGTGGGCGGCGGCGAAACGGATCGACAGCGGCGCCGATTCGCGGCGGATCGTCTCCGAAGCGAAGAAATTCTCGACCGAAATGGCGTGGGAAGTCGTCAACCACTCGATGCAAATCATGGGCGGCATCGGCTACACCAACGTCTACCCGATCGAGCGGATGCTGCGCGACACGCGCCTGACGATGATCTGGACCGGCACCAGCGAAATCATGAGCCTGCTGATCCAGCACGAATATCTCAAGGAAATGGCCGCCGAACGCGGCATCAAGCGCGACAGCGAAGCCGACGCCGAAAACGCCAACGCGGAAGGCGAAAAGATCTTCGAGTAGATTCGGTCAGGCGAATCCACCGTCCGAGGAGTCGTCAATAATCAGTTGGAGGGCGCGCCTGCTCGCGCGGAGAGATTATTCCGGGCGGCGCGCCAGGAGCGGTGCATGCCGCTGTTGAAGTTCGCGTGAGTCATCGCGCTTCATAAACGGTCTCCGCGCCCTTAAGGAGCTTTCGCGACGAATCCAGTTTTCACTGCGTTCGATGGCGCGCCGGCTGACGAAATCCACTTTTCGCCCAAGAATGGCCGAAAGTTCGTCTTCCATGTCAACGTAATCGAACAGACTCCAGCCCGCGTCGGGCTGAAATGTCGCCAGGACGTCGACGTCGCTGCCGGGCCGGAAATCGTCGCGCAATACTGAGCCGGAGAGTTCCAGCGTGCGAATTGTTCAACGCCGGCAAAACTCTGCGACGCGTTCGTCCGGCCAGTCGATGTTACGCGGTTTCATGGCGAAATCCTCGCTGACAAGACGGCAAACTTGCGAGGCTTTTGCAAAAGGCCCCGCCGGGGCGAACTTACGTCTCCATCTCCGCGTGATATTCCTGCAGGCTGCGCACGTCGAGCGCGTTGTTCTTGATCGCCATGATGCCGCGGACGGCTGCCGAGGCGCCGGAAAGCGTGGTGATGTACGGTACATTGTGCGCGATGGCGAGACGGCCGATCTCGTATTCGTGGCTGCGCGATTCCTTTCCCAGCGGCGTGTTGATGACCATCGCAATGCGTCCGTCGCGGATCAGGCTGAGCGAGTTCGGTTCGCCGTAGCCGACCTTGAACACCATTTCCGCCGGCACGCCGCAGGCGATCAGCGCGCGCCCGGTGCCTTCGGTAGCGAAGATGCCGAACCCGAGTTCCAGCAGGTCGCGGGCGATCGGCACGATCTTCAGGCGGTCGAACTGATTGACGCTGATGAACACGGCGCCGCCGGTCGGCAGGCCGCCGCCGGCGGCGATCTGCGATTTGGCGAAGGCCGCGCCGAAGCTGCGCGAGATGCCCATTACTTCGCCGGTCGAGCGCATCTCCGGGCCTAGAAAGACGATGGCGTTGGCGAACTTGTTGAACGGCAGCACAGCTTCCTTGACCGAGATGTGCTTGGGCACGCGGCGTTCGGTCAGGCCGAGTTCCCGAATCGTCTTGCCCACCATCACCTTGGCGGCCATCTTCGCCAGCGGCACGCCGGTGGCCTTGGAAACAAACGGCACCGTGCGGCTGGCGCGCGGGTTGACTTCGAGCACGTAAACTTTTTGGTCCTTCATCGCGAATTGAATGTTGAGCAGGCCCTTCACTTTCAACTCGCGCGCCAGGATGAGCGTGTAGCTTTCGATGCGTTCGAGGTGCTCGGAGGTGATCATGTACGGCGGCAGCACGCAGGCGCTGTCGCCCGAATGGATGCCGGCCTCTTCGATGTGCTGCATGACGCCGCCGATGTAGAGGCTGCGGCCGTCGTAAATTGCATCCACGTCGAATTCGAACGCGTCTTCCAAAAACTTGTCGATGAGCACCGGATGGTCGGGCGACACTTCAACCGCTTTGCGCATGTATTCGGCCAGGCCGCGATCGTCGTAAACGATCTGCATCGCGCGTCCGCCGAGCACGTACGACGGCCGCACGAGCACCGGATAGCCGATTTCGGTCGCAACCGCGCGGGCTTCGGCGATCGAAAAGGCCGTGCCGTATTCCGGATGCGTGATGTCGAAGCGCTTGAGCAGCGCGCCGAAGCGGCGGCGGTCCTCGGCGAGGTCGATGCTGTCGGGCGACGTGCCCAAAATGCGCACGCCGGCGCGTTCGAGCGGCAGCGCGAGCTTGAGCGGCGTCTGCCCGCCGAACTGGACGACGACGCCGTAGGGCTTTTCGTTGTCGATGATGCGCATCACGTCTTCGAAGGTCAGCGGTTCGAAGAACAGCCGGTCGGTGATGTCGTAGTCGGTGCTGACCGTTTCCGGGTTGCAATTGATCATCTGCACTTCGTAGCCCTCTTCCTTGAGGGCGAAAACGCCGTGCACGCAGCAATAGTCGAATTCGATCCCCTGGCCGATGCGATTGGGCCCGCCGCCGAGAATGATGATCTTCTTCCGCTTGCTGGCGATTGCCTCGTTCTCGGTCTCGTACGCCGAATAATAGTACGGCGTTTCGGCGACGAATTCCGCCGCGCAGGTGTCGACCGTTTTGAATCCGGCTTCGAGCTTCATCGTCTTGCGCAGCCGGCGCACGGCGGCTTCGTCGGTCTTGCACAGATAGGCGAGTTGCCGGTCGCTGAAACCAAGCCGTTTCGCGTCGTGCAGTTCGTCGCGCGTGAACGACGACAGCTCGCGGCCTCGCAGTTCTTTTTCCGCGACGGCGATTTTGTCGATTTCGTGAATGAACCACGGATCGATCCCGGTGCGGCGCGCGAGTTCGCTCGGGCGCATGCCCAGTTGCAGGCCGTATTTGAGGTAGTGCAGCAGATCCCGGTGCGGGCGGGCGATTTTTTCGCGTACGATTTTCTTCGCCGCTTCGGGGTTGGGGCCGTACACGTCGAGCAGGTCTTTGCCGTCGGCGCCGAGGCCGTAGCGGTCGATTTCGAGGCTGCGAATCGCTTTTTGCAGCGCTTCGGGGAACGTGCGGCCGATCGACATCACCTCGCCGACCGATTTCATCTGCACGCCGAGCGTGCTCTCGACGCCCGGGAATTTTTCGAAATCCCACCGCGGTATCTTCACGACGATGTAATCGATCGACGGCTCGAAACAGGCCGGCGTTTTTTTCGTGATGTCGTTGGGGATTTCATCCAGCGTAAAGCCGACCGCCAGCATCGCAGCGATTTTCGCGATCGGAAAACCCGTCGCCTTCGAGGCCAGCGCCGACGAGCGCGAGACGCGCGGGTTCATTTCGATGACGACCATGCGGCCGTCCGCGGGGTTGACCGCGAATTGCACGTTCGAGCCGCCGGTTTCGACGCCGATTTCGGTCATCACTTTGCGCGCGGCGTCGCGCATGATCTGATATTCCTTGTCGGTCAGCGTTTGCGCCGGCGCGACGGTGACCGAATCGCCGGTGTGCACGCCCATCGGGTCGAGGTTTTCGATCGAGCAAACGACGACAAAATTGTCCTTCTTGTCGCGCATCACTTCGAGTTCGAATTCCTTCCAACCGATGACCGATTGCTCGACCAGCACTTCATGAACGGGCGACAACGCCAGGGCGTGTTCGATCTGGCTGCGGTAATCGCGCAGCCGAAACACCGTGCCGCCGCCCGCGCCGCCGAGGGTGAACGCCGGCCTTAAAATGACCGGAAAGTCGATCTCGCCGGCGAGCGCCATCGCGTCTTCGACGCTGCGGACGATCCGGCCCTTCGGGACTTCCAGGCCGACGCGCCGCATCGACGCCGCAAACTTCTCGCGGCTCTCCGCTTTTTCGATCGCCTCGAACCGCGCGCCGATCAGTTCGACGCCGTGGGCTTGCAGCACGCCACGACTGGCTAGCGTGTGGGCGAGGTTGAGGCTGGTCTGGCCGCCCATCGTCGGCAGCAGGGCGTCGGGCTTTTCGCGCGCGATGATCGCCTCGACGACCTCCGGGGTCAGCGGCTCGATGTATGTGCGGTCGGCCATTTCCGGGTCGGTCATGATCGTCGCCGGATTCGAATTGACCAGGACGATGCGGTAACCGAGGCTCTTCAGCACGCGGCAGGCCTGCACGCCGGAATAATCGAACTCGCAGGCTTGGCCGATGACGATAGGGCCGCTGCCCAAGATGAGGATGGACTCAATATCGGTCCGTTTCGGCACGCTGAACTCCTTCAGGCGGTTCCGGGTTTCGGGTTCCGGGTTTCGGGTTCCGGGTTCCGGGAAAGAAAATCAGAGATAGGGCGTTCGGTTCGCCAAATACCGTCACGGTCAAGACATAGATGCTCGCCCAAGTAATACGTCATGACGATTGTGGCTCGCGAAGCGCCTGAACCAACTTGGTTAACAATTGGCCGCACCGCTTCGTTAGATCCCACGCGGCGCGGGTCTGTTCGTCATTAAGATAGCCGAGGCGCACCGCGATCAACATGTGAGTTTCTGTCTCGGTCAACGAACCATTCGCGATGGACAGAAACCGCAGATATTCGGCGCGATGAAACCGGCCGTAACCTTCGGCAATGTTCGCCGGAATCGAAACCGCCGACCTCCGAATCTGGCTGGTGAGCCCGAACCGTTCATCGGCCGGCAGCGACTTCGTCAGTTGATAAATTTCCGTTACCAAGTCCATACTCACTTTCCACGCGTCTAATTCTCGGTAACTTGTGATCACGTCTTTCCTTCGCCAAACCCGTTACCCGGAACCCGGAACCCGAGACCCGGAACCCGGCCTCCCTCTACCGCCGATGCTTCTTCATCAGGCCAACGAACCGCTCAAACAAATACTTCGCATCATGCGGCCCCGGCGAAGCTTCCGGATGATACTGCACGGAGAAAACCGGCAGCTTCTTATGCGCCATGCCTTCGACGGTGCGATCGTTGAGATTGATGTGCGTGCAGACCATGTCGCCGCCCATCGAATCGATGTCCACCGCGAAACCGTGGTTCTGCGCGGTGATCTCGACTTTCTGCGTCGTCAGGTCCATCACCGGCTGGTTGCCGCCGTGATGGCCGTACTTGAGCTTGTACGTGCGGCCGCCCAGCGCCAGGCAGAGAATCTGGTGACCCAGACAAATGCCGAAGATCGGCGTCTTGCCGAGCAGCGTTTTCGTCGCCTCGATCGCGTAAGTCACCGCGGCCGGGTCGCCGGGGCCGTTGGACAAAAAGATCCCGTCGGGCCGGCGCGCCAGCACGTCGGCGGCCGGCGTCTGCGCGGGCACCACTTCGACGCGGCAGCCGTGGTCGATCAGGTTGCGCATGATGTTGTGTTTGATGCCGTAGTCGTAGGCGACCACGTAAAACGCGCCGACCTTTTCGTCGGCCTTGACGTAGCCCTGCTGCCGCGCCCAGGTGCTGTGCGCCCACCAGTACGGTTTGTCGGAGGTGACGTCCGGCACCAGATCGCGGCCGTCGAGCGTCGGCGCGGCGGCCGCCTTGGCGACCAGCGATTTCGGATGCAAATCCACCGACGAGATCACGCCCGTCTGCGCGCCGAAGTCGCGCAGGTGGCGCGTCAGGGCGCGCGTATCGACACCCTCGATGCCGACGACGCCGGTTTTGACGAAATAGTCGTGCAAGGTCATCTTGCTGCGCCAGTTGCTGGGATGCGGGCAGGCCTCTCGCACGACGAAGCCCTCGAGGTGAATGCGCTTGGCCTCGACGTCCTCGGGGTTGATGCCGTAATTGCCGATCAACGGATAGGTCATCGTGACGATCTGCCCGGCGTAGGACGGATCGGTGATGATCTCCTGGTAGCCCATCAGCGAGGTGTTGAACACGACCTCGCCGACCGACTCGCCCTTCGCGCCAAACGACCAGCCGGGGAAAACGCGGCCGTCGGCCAGCGCCAACAGAGCTTTGGTTTGTTCTTTCATTCGCCGTCCTTTAACAAGGGCTGTTCGCCGCCGGCGGATTCTTGCGCCGATAGGCCGTCAGAATCAAGTCGCGGAACAGCGGCGCCGGCGCCTCCAATTTCGAGGTCAGTTCCGGATGGAACTGGCAGGCCATGAAGTACGGATGGCTCGGCAATTCGAGGATCTGCTTGATCTCGCCGCTCTTGTTGTGACCGGAGAAGACCAGGCCGGCCTGCGTCAATTGCGGCACGTATTCCGGATTGACCTCGTACCGGTGCCGGAAGCGTTCGCGGGTCAGGCTGGCGGCGTAAATCTGCTGCGCCCGCGTGCCGGCGTCGATGTACACGTCATGGCCGCCCAGGCGCATCGTGCCGCCCTTGTTGATGACGTTGATCTGCTCGGGCAGGATGCACACGACCGGGTGCGTGATCTCCTTGCCTTCGTCCGCCGCCTCGGTCGTGTGGGCGCCCGCGAGCCCCAGAACATTGCGCGCGTATTCGACCACGGCGAGCTGCATGCCGTAGCACAGGCCGAGAAACGGGATGCCGTTTTCGCGGCAGTGCTGGATCACTTTGATCTTGCCCTCGATTCCGCGGGTGCCGAAGCCGCCCGGCACGATCACGGCGTCGACGCCCTTGAGCATCTCGGACGCGTCGCTGCCGTTGCGCTCCAAAGCGGTGGTGTCCAGCCACTCAATCCGTGCCCGGCCGTCGATATGGGCGGCGCTGTGGCGGATCGCCTCGATGACGCTCGCGTACGAGTCGTGCAGGTCGGTGTACTTGCCGCAGATCGCTACGCGCAGCAGCGGTCCTTCCGAACCGCAGAGGCGATCGACGAGGGTCCGCCATTCGGCGAGGTCGGGCGGCGAGTAAATGTTGAGCCGCTTGTGCAAGATTTCGGTGAGGCCCTCTTCTTCGAAGACCAGCGGGATGCGATACACGGTGTCCACGTCGACGCCCGAGATGACGGCGTTCTCGTCAATGTTGCAGAAGAGCGAAATCTTCTTCTTGATTTTCTCCGTCAGCCGGCGCGGGCTGCGGCCGATGATGATGTCCGGTTGGATGCCGCGCTCGTTGAGCAGCTTGACGGCCTGCTGCGTCGGCTTCGATTTGTGCTCCTCGACGCCCGCCGGGATGGGCACGTAGGTCAGCAGCACGATCACCGTGTTGTCGCGCCCCACCTCCAACCGCAATTGCCGCACGGCTTCGATGTACAGCTCGTTTTCCATGTCGCCGATCGTGCCGCCGATCTCGATCAGGCCGACGTCGGCCTCCATGCGGCCGGGGATCTCGTAGAACCTTTCCTTGATGCAATCGGCAACGTGCGGAATCAACTGCACCGTCTGGCCGAGGTAATCGCCGCGGCGCTCGCGCTCCATGATCGTTTTGTAGACCTTGCCCATCGTCAGGTTCCACAGGAAACGACACGTCACGCCGAGAAAGCGTTCGTAGTGGCCGAAGTCCATGTCCACTTCGCCGCCATCGTCGAGCACGAACACCTCGCCGTGCTCGATCGGATTCATCGTGCCCGGGTCGGTGTTGAGGTAGCCGTCGCATTTGATCGGCACGATGCGCAGCCGCGAGGCGAGCAGCTTGCCGATCGACGCCGCGGCGATGCCCTTGCCGAGGCCCGATAGAACGCCGCCGATCACAATGATGTACTTCGTGCGCTTGCGGCCCCACTCGATCGCTTCTTCCCATTCCCGATCGCGTTCCGGCATTTCATCGCCCAAAAGCACCTCGGATGTGATCTCGTGGCCGGCGAGAAAAACGTCGAGATCCTCCTGGGTTATCCGGTATTGGCCACGATTGCCTACCTTGATCGCCTTCAAATCTCCGGACTTTACCCATCGCCGTACAGTGCTGATGGAAATCTTCAAGCGATCCGCGATGTTCTCAAGCGTTAAGAACCGTTCTTGTTCTTTTGCAGGCATAGGGCCTCCAGTGCTGGTCAGGAGTGGTCATCTGGTCGGAACAGATTTATAAATCTTTTCTCTTGGCGGGTCAAGCCGGGCTACAATCGCCGTTTTCTAATAGCCAAGACCGTGTCGGAAAGTGATGCCGCGATCCGTCTGTTCCACCCATGGTTGCAAACAGGCCTGATCTTTGCGGATCAACGCGCTAAACGAGTTGCCCTGACCACGAAAAAGGGTATTCAAAATCCAGACGGCGATCCGCGCCAAGGCGCTCATCAATTTTTTTCCCAGCAGTTTGCCGAGCGGATGCTCCTTTAGGTAACTGTCGGCCAGACTCGCTGAAAAAAAGAATTCGGTCGCGAAATAAAGAGACGGAATGCGGGCGGGGTCCAGGGAGCGAATCGTCTTCTCGAATTCCCGCCGCGTCCAACGATAAACATAATTGGGAATCGGCGAATTATTTACGCCCCCGACGAGTTCCTGGTTGTCGACCACCGCGCAGATTTCGTAGTCGAGCGCCAAACCAAGCCTGGCGAAAAGCCGGATCGTCCAGGAGTCATGCGCCTCGAAGACCGCAACGCATTTCCTGGCCACGCGGTGCATTTCGCACAGCGCCAAATGCGGCTGCGAGCAATGGTGGAGACCGGCATGCACCATCACAATGTCGAAACTACTGTCCGCGAAGCCGAGATGATGAGCGTCCTGAACGACGAAATGCTTCAACGCGGCGTCGGCCTGCAAGGATGACAGCACGCAGTCCGCGAAACCCAGCGCTTCCATTACCTCTTGATCGAATTGGCCGCCGCACACAATCAACGTCCGGTCGCGCGGGGAAAGCCATCCCTTATCGATGAAGAATTTCAGCCGCCGATACATTACGCTGTCCGAAATCGCCGTCATTCTGCTGCGCTCCAACCCCTGCGGCCGACTCGCCGGCATCGTAGGCGAGGTGTCGATGCGGTCGCAACCCCTTATTCTGCGCCGTCTTCCGATTTCGCGACCGACTCGAGCCGCTGAAGAAGCGCCGTCGCGTCGCCGGCGGGGAACAGCTCGGCGTCGGCCGCCATTTCGGGAATGCCGCCAACCCGCGACGCGACCACCCGAAGACCCATGGCGCGCGCCATCCCGATCACCGACGGCGCATTTTCATGGCAAAGCGAGGGTACGATCAGGCAATCGGATTCGCGAAATTGCTGCCCCAATTCGTCGTGCGGCAGATGGCCGAGCAGCACAAAACGACGGTCGCCGTCGATCAGCCGCGCCAACGTCTCGCGTTGCGAGCCGGCGCCGGCGAGGCGCAGCACAAACGGCGGATCAGTTGTCGCCTTGAGCGCGTTGACCAAGAAGACGACGCCCTTGTGCATCTCGAATTGTCCGGCGTACAGCAGGCGCAAGGGTTCGCCGGCGCGTCGCGGAATCGAAGGCCCGGCGATCGCCGGCAAGGGGTTGGCCGCCGCCTCCCGCTGCGACCGCGGGAAAAAGCCGCGCGCCGCAAGTTGCTCCAGCAACCAGCGCGATCCGCACACGACGCGAGCCGGCGAGCCGACCAAGGCGCGGCAGACGGCCTGGTAGACGCGATGGAAATTGTCGTCGAGCCGCGCCTCGTCGCCGGCCATGAGCAGGCCGGAAGGCTGGAGAAAAATGATATCGTGCATACGATGCTCGCAGCGGATGCCGAGCGAACGAATCGCCAGCCACGTCAGCCAACCGACGCCCTTCACATTGTGCGTCAACGCCGCGTCGGGCTTCTCACGGCGCAGAACGGCGCGAATGGTGAAAAAAGCATGGAGATTGAACATGTCCAGCGCGTGCCAGACCGCCCGCACCCAAAACGGTTGGGTGAAAATGCGCGGATAATGCAAGATGTTCAGCGGGAAAAAGCGGAAAATCCGGACGCCGTCGCGTTCCTCGACCGCTGGCCGCAAGCTGCGCAGGCCGCGGAATGGCGCGGAAGTGATGACGAAAACTTCGTCGCCGCGGTCGCGGATTTCTCTTACGTTGGCCGCGGCGACGACCTCCGCGCCGCCGACCGCGTCCGGTTCGTACAGGCCCGTGATGACCGCCGCTTTCATGACGTATGCCTCTGCACGGGCGCCGTCGCCGAAAAACAAAGTACGAAAGGCCGGCGGCGCGCGGAACGCGTTGTCGCGCACATCGTCGATCACCATTCCGCCAGCGGGTTGTCGCGCCATTGCGCGACGAACTCGCGGCGCTTCATGAGGCGCGCCGCCTGCCACAGGCGCCGGAACCCGACCGCCTGCGCGGCAAGACGCGCCAGCGCGAACGAACGCTCGCCCGTCAAACGGGCCAATTCCGCGAGACAGCGGAGCCCAACATCGTCGCGGCGCGCGCCAAACGCGACGTTCGCCTCGGAAACCCGGCGACGGAAAAGTTCGGTCGTCAGTCGCTCGGCGTCAAAATGATCGCCAAACGCCTGCCGCTCGCCCTCGATCGTTTCGCGCAACTCGTCCGCCCACCGCGATTCCGCTTTTTCCTCGGCGGGCAAAGTCGCCCACCAGGCGCGGCGAATGCCGCGGTGGGCGTCGACTTGTTCTTGTCGATGGGTCGTGGTGATCGCCTGCGCGTGCACGCGGTAGCGCAGCAAGACCTCGGGCAAGTTGGCGAATCGCGTCCGAGCCGCGAGGCGCGTCCACAGGTCGTAGTCCTGCGCGTAACGAAATTCGGCGGCGTAACCGCCCGCGTTCCTCGCGAGGTCTCGGCGGAACATCGCGACGGGATGGGGAAGCGGCGAACCCAGGCGCAGCATCCGCCGGATTTCGCCGTCGCGACACGGGAACCAGCGTCGCCCCGCAGGTTGGTTGTCCTCGGCGATCAATTCGCACTGGGCGCCGACCACGCCGATGTCGCGATCGCCGTGCAGCAGTTCAACCTGCCGTTCGAGCCGCTCCGGGGCATACAGGTCGTCAGCGTCGGCGCGGGCCACGAATTCCCCGCGCGACCAGGCGAGCAGACGCCGCAACGCCTCGGTGGCGCCGGTTCGCGATTGAGTGCGAACTTGGATTCGCCGATCGCCAAACGACCGCGCGATATTGGGCGAATCGTCGGTCGAGCCGTCATCAAGAATGAGCAGTTCGAAATCGTCGAACGTTTGCGCCAGGAGGCAGCGGATGGTTTTCTCCAGATGCCGGCCGCCGTTGAACACCGGCAGAATGATCGAGATTCGCGGCGTCCGTTCCGTCGCCCCGCCCGCGTCGCGCGTCATGCCGAAATCTCCGGATAGGCGATCCGCCACAACGCCAGGCAGAGGAGTTGCCACACGCGATAGTTGTCGGTCCAGTTTCGTCCGGCGCCGCGGCGGTGAACGGCGCGCACTTGCTCCATGTCAAGCAGGCCGTGCAGGGGCGAATCGCCCGCCAACAGGAGTTCGCCGGTCAGGCGTTTCACCGTTGGATCGGCAAGCCAGACGGCGACCGGCGCGCCCAAGCCCTTTTTTTCCGTGCGGGAGCGAACCTCGGGCGCCAGCCAATCGCCGACTGCTTTCTTGAACAATCCTTTCAATTGCCCGTCCGGCAGGCGAACGGCCGACGGCATCGACAGCGCCAATTCCACCAATTCGTGATCGAGCAGCGGGCTCCGCAGTTCCAAACCGCACGCCATCGCCGCGATGTCCACTTTCACGAGCAGATCGTCCGGCAGATAGGCGCCCAGGTCGTAGGCGGCGCACCAATCGCCGTCGTCGAAACCGGCGCCGAGGCGATCGTACCGACCGAGCAACAGTCGTTCGTGCGGCGTTGGGTCATTGGGGCCCAGACCCCAGCCCAGCAGCCGCTTGCGCAAGCCGGCCCCGCAATATGGTTGCCCGAAGATCGCCAGGTAGCGATTGGAAAAATCCACCGAGGGTCGACGTTCCTCGAATCGACGAAGCCGGCGAAACAGCGGCCAACGGCTCGCGCGCGCCGAGGCGCGCGCGAGCCGCCGCCGGAGGTCAAACGTCGTGTTCGCGGCCGGCTGCATCAGGGCCCGCGCGTCGAGATAGCGGCCGTAGCCGCCGAAAATCTCGTCGCCGCCGTCGCCGCCGAGCACGACTTTCACGTGACGCGACGCCTCGCGGCAGAGATCGAGCATCGGCACAGCAGCGGAATCGGCGAACGGTTCGTCGTAGATGCGCTGGAGCCGCGCCAGCGTCTCTTCCAGTTTCCAACCCGAATGCAATTCCGTGTGGTTGGCGCCGACGTGATTGGCCATCGCCCGCGCAAACGGCGTTTCGTCGTCGCGCTGCCCGAAGCCGATCGAAAACGTGCGCAATGGCGCGGACCCATGCCGCGCGGCCGCCGCGGCGACGGTCGAACTATCCCAGCCGCCGCTGAGAAACACGCCGAGCGGCACGTCCGCTTCCAACTGGCGACTGACCGCGCGGTCCGTCGCGGCGCGCACGAGCTCGACCCATTGTTCCGGCGTGCGATCTTCGTGCGCGCCGAGCGGCGGCCGCCAATAAGCGGCCGTTCGGACGGCGCCGTTTTCCAGCAGCAGCGTGTGGCCGGGCGCCAGGCGCGCGATTTCGCGGACGGCTGTGCGTTCGCCGACCGTGTGCAGCACGGCGAGATACGAATCGATCGCCTCGCGGTCGACCGTAAACGCCGCGCCGCCGAGCGCGAGGATCGCTTTGATCTCCGACGCGAAAACGAGACGGCCGCCGCTCACACTGTAGAAGAGAGGCTTTTCGCCGAGGCGGTCGCGCGCGCAAAACAGACGGCGACGGTTCGCATCCCAGATGGCGAAGGCGAACATCCCGCGCAGGCGTCCGACCATGGCGGCGCCCTCGTCCTCGTACAGGTGAATCAGCGCCTCGGTGTCGCTGCGAGTCTTGAATTGATGTCCTTTGCCGGCCAGTCGCTCGCGGATTTCGCGATGATTGTAGATTTCGCCATTGAAGGTGACGACGACGGAGCCGTCCTCATTGGCCATCGGCTGCGCGCCGCCTTGCAGGTCGATGATGGAAAGCCGGCGGTGTCCCAACGTGGCGCCGGCGTCGGTCCATATGCCCTCGCCGTCGGGACCGCGATGCGCCAGCGCCGACAGCATCGGGCGCAGTTCCTCACCGCGCCGCGGCGCGCCGTCGAGCGACACGATGCCGCAAATCCCGCACATGATCTGCTTTCTCCGAACGCCGGGCGAACGCCGCCCGCCGTCCAAATTGCCTTACACCCGCAACCACGCGGTTGGCAACAAGTCGCCGGTTTGCGCGTCCCACCGCGGATCGTCAAACCAGCGCCGCGGCGCGACCACGATCTTGTCGGGATGACGGTTGAGCCACGCCGCCCACCAACTGAACGAACTGTTGGCGATGATCTGGCTTCGACAGCAACTCATCAGCGTCAGGTCCAGCCAACCGCGATCGGGGCCGTTGTGCTCGACATATTCGACGGGCGCTGCAACGCGCCAATTTTCACGGACCCAGGCAACGTCGTCGGAAAAGACGAAAAAATGCGGGTTGGCGACCCGCGACCCGATCGCGTCGAGAGCGCGCTGATAGTATTCCAACGGGCGGGCGCCATGCACGGCGGCGCTCGTCGGATGGGTGACATAGTCCCCGCGGCGAAAGTGCACGCCCACCGAATCCGTCGACCGCATCCGGGACGCAATTTCGTCGTTTTGCGCCGAGAACGGGGCCTGCAAACTAAATTCGTCGCGAATGAGACCGGCGATATCGAGGAAATATTTCTCGCTCTGCCAGTAGCCGACCAGGTAGGCGTCAGCCGGCGCTTGCATCACCGCCGGATCGAAGCCAAAGCCGCGCTCCCGCCAGATCCGGCGATCGGCGCGGCGGAAATACGGCAGCATGGCGCGCCACCGGCCTCCCGTGAAATCGCGCAACTCGTCATTGTCGATGAATTTCTCCTGGATTCGGAAGGGACTCAATTCGTATCGCCGCGGAACCGGCGATGGCTCGGCGTACCAGGACAAATCCAGCCGCAGTTCGGCCCGACGCGCGTGGGCTAGGCGCCGCGCGGCCGCGTATTGAAATAGTTGATTACCCAGGCCGCCCATTAGCCGGACGACGATCATTTTGTTTGTTCCGCCGAGACTGTTCGCGTCAACATCGTGAATCCCGTGGTATGGCCGCACTCTGCGCGCCCGCCGCGCGGCAATCAGCCGACCCGATAGTACCGGATTTCGCCGCCCTGCGACAAGTTTGTTCGCCGCGTGAACTTCTTCTTGACAGCGGCGACCGTTTTGTTCATTCTGTGAACATCAGGGTTTGGGCATGATTCAGAATGAAAATCTCGAACTGAAGATTCTCGAAGAAATCGAGCAGCGCGGCACGTTCACCCAGCGCGATCTGTCGCGGAAGTTGCGCATCGCGCTGGGTCTATCGAACGCGTACATCCGGCGGCTCGTGGAAAAAGGCTACGTGATGGTGACGACCATGCCGCGCCATCGCGTCTTCTACAACCTCACGCCCAAAGGCATCCTGGAGAAGAGCCGCCTGACGCTGCTGTACATGCGCGACTCGCTTCACTATTACCGCGATTTGCGCGAGCGGATCGGCAGGACGTTGCAGGCGCTCCACGAGCGAAACGCGCGCCGGGTGGTCATCCTCGGCACGGGCGAAATCGCG
Source organism: uncultured bacterium (assembly GCA_964534375.1). Lineage (GTDB taxonomy): Bacteria > Lernaellota > Lernaellaia > Lernaellales > Lernaellaceae > CAZHPN01. Next base: position 38,653 of record CAZHPN010000006.1, read on the forward strand.
GAGATCGTCTACATCATGCTGCGCCAAACCGGCATGGAGCCAGTCGCGGTCGTCGAGATCGCCCCGAAAAAGGCCCATTTTCTGGGCCTGGAAGTCTTTGGCGTCGAACGTCTCCGAGGGGCCGATTTCGATGCACTGGTCGTGGCCGAAGACCCGTGGGAAAACCCCGCCGCGCTCGAAAAACTGATCGCCGATCGACGTTTGCCGGTCGAAAAGATGACGTTCTTCACCGGCGAGCCGGTCGTCGCGCCGCCGGCCGCGGCGGGAGACGCGCCATGAGCGCTGACGCTAATGCGCGACCGGACAGGGTCACCGTCATCCAGCCGCAAACCGGTTGGCTGCCGATCGATTTTGCCGAATTGTGGTCCCATCGCGGACTGCTCGGCTTTCTGGTCTTGCGCGACCTCAAGGTGAAATACAAGCAAACGGCGCTCGGCGTGGCGTGGGCGTTCCTGCAGCCGCTCGTCAAAATGGCGATCTTCACACTCTTCTTCGGCCGCTTGGCGAAAGTGCCGTCGGAGGGCGTGCCCTACGCCGTGTTCTCGTTTGCGGCGCTGCTGCCCTGGACATATTTCGATACGGCGCTCTCGTTTTCGAGCACGAGCCTCGTGGCCAACGCGCCGTTGCTGTCGAAGGTCTATCTGCCACGCCTGATGTTGCCGACCGCGGCGGCGATCGCGCCGCTGGCCGACTTCGCGATCAGCCTGCTGCTGCTCTTCGTCTTGCTGCCGCTGTATCACGTGCCGCTGACGTGGCGGCTCGTTTGGGCGCTGCCGTTCATCGCGTTGACCGCCGTCACGGCGCTAGGCTGCGGCCTGTGGTTGTCCGCCATCAACGTCAAGTACCGCGACGTGCAATACACCGTGCCGTTCCTGATGCAAATCTGGCTGTTCTTGACGCCCGTCGTTTATCCGTCGGGCCTGGTGCCGCCGGCCTACCGCGTGTTGTACGGCCTGAATCCGATGGTGGCGGCCGTCGAAGGCTTTCGCTGGGCGGCGCTGCCCGGCACGGCGTTTCCGTCGGCGCCGATGATGGCCGTTTCGCTCGTCGTCAGCCTGTCGCTGCTGATCGGCGGCGCGCATTTCTTCACGCGGCTGGAACGCGAATTCGCGGACGTGGTGTAATGAACGGCGACGTCGTCATCGCTGTTTCCGGCTTGTCCAAGCGGTACGTCTTGAACTCGGCCCGCGCGTCGTACGGCTCGATGCGCGATTCCTTCGGCGCGTTGCTCGGCCGGCTGGCGCGACCCGGCGAACGTCAGCCGGCGCCGGAGCCTTTTTGGGCGTTGAAGGACGTTTCGTTCGAAGTAAGACGCGGCGAGGTGCTGGGCGTGATCGGCCGCAACGGCGCCGGCAAGAGCACGCTGCTGAAAATTCTCTCGCGCATCACGCCGCCGACCGAGGGCCGCATCGAAATCCGTGGTCGTGTCGGCACCTTGCTCGAGGTGGGCACCGGTTTCCACCCCGAACTGAGCGGCCGCGAGAACATCTACATGAACGGCGCCATCCTGGGCATGACCCGCGCCGAGATCACCCGCAAATTCGATGAAATCGTCACGTTCGCCGAAATCGAACGATTTCTCGACACGCCCGTCAAACGCTATTCCAGCGGCATGTATGTGCGCCTGGCGTTCGCGGTGGCGGCGCATCTCGAGGCCGAGATTCTGCTTTCCGACGAGGTGCTTGCCGTCGGCGACCTCGAATTTCAAAAGAAGTGCATGGGGAAAATGAGCGCCGTCGCCAAGGCCGGACGAACGGTGCTGTTCGTCAGCCATAATATGGGCGTCGTCAGCCGCCTCTGTCCCAAGGCGATTCTGCTGCACGGAGGTCGGCTCGAGAAATACGGCGCGGTCGAAGATGTCGTCTGCGCGTATCTTGCCGCCACATCGTCGGCGAAAGAAGGCGAACGGACGTGGAGTGAAAACGACGCTCCCGGCGACGAGACCGTGCGACTTCGCGCCGTCCGCATCACGGATGAAGCCGGCGTCCCCGCCGGCGTTTTCGACATTCGCAAACCGGTGTTCGTCGAGATCGAGTACGAAGTGCGACGGCCGACGAATCATCTGCGGATGGCCTACCGCCTGGCCGGCGGCGACGGTACGTTGATCTTCACGGCGGCCGACACCAATAACCCGGAATGGAATGGCAAGCTGCGCGCCCCGGGCATGTACGTGAGTCGTTGCGCCATCCCCGCAAATTTTCTCAACGAAGGCGAGTACGGCCTCCAATCGGTCGCCGCGGACTTCCCTTTTCAAAAAATTGCGTTTTTCGAAGAAAACGTGATGCGGTTTCATGTCGCGCAAACGGGTGGCCTGAGCGGGCAATACCCGGAAAAATGGCCCGGTGTGATTTGTCCGTCGTTGCCGTGGACGGTTCGCCGCGCGCCCGATGGCGAGCGGGATCGAACCCAAGAGGGAAGCGCATGAACGAACCCTGGATCGACGCGGCGCCCAAACGGCTCGGGGACTCGCCGTTGCTGCCGGCGCTGGCGCACGATTATCCGCTGGCGCCCTCGATCGTCCTGGTGCGAACCGCCGAAGCGGAGCTGCTGCGTGCGGCCCCGATCGTTCCGCCCGTTCTCGACCTCTGCTGCGGCGATGGGTTGTTCGCTTCCCTGATCCGCCCAGCCGGTTTCGACGCCGGCTGCGATCTTTCCGAGTATTCCCTGGACCTCGCCGCCAAGCGCGGCATTCACCGGTCGCTGGCGCACGCGGACGTTTCCCAACGTCTCCCTTACAGCGATGGAACTTTCGCCACCATCGTCAGCAACAGTTCGCTGGAGCACGTCCAGGACGTCGACGCCGCCTTGGCCGAGGCGGCGCGGGTCCTGCAGCACGGCGGGCGGCTCTATGTAACGTTCAACTCCAACTTCGCCTACGAATGGTGGCCGTGCGGAAGACGAGCGATGGCGCGGTACCTCTGGCATCAACCGGTCTATCATCACGACGACGTGGAAACGTGGACGGCGCGCGCGCAGACGGCCGGATTGCAGATGCGCGGCCACGTGTATTATCTCGGGCGGCGGGCGACGGAAGCGCTGATGTTTCTGGACTATCACTTCAGCCGCGTGTATCTCACCGAGGACAGGACCGTCGCGCGCTATCTCATCCAATTCATGCGGCGCCTGCCCGAGTCGCTGTGGGCCTGGCTCTGGCGAAAGTTGTTCGCCCGAATCCGGATTTTGCCGCCAGGACCCGGCGGCGGCGTTTTGCTCGTCATGGAGAAACCGTGACGCCGACGCGAATTCGCATCGTCCGCTTCCGCGCGCCGGCGATGGGGGCGTCACCGAGGGATTTGCAACATGCACGCTAGACCGCGGATCACAGCGTACTGTCTGGAGTGGCACGCGAGCCGCAGCCGCGCCTTTTATGACATGCTGGTCGAGCCGGTGTCGGAACACGTTGAGGTTGCGCTCGTCGCCTGGGACGGCCAATCGCCGCTCCCGCCCGCGGTCGGCGACGCCGGAACGCCCCTGGTCTTCTGCCAATTGCCGCCGCCCGCCTCCGTGTTCGAGCGCGCCGGCGCCCGCGTGGTGTGGCTGCCCATGTTCGATCAAGCAGACGGATACGGGACCGATTGGTGGAACGGTCTCGACAAGCGGCTGCGGGTCGTCTCGTTCAGCCGCGCCTTGACGCGGCGGGCGCAAGCCGTCGGCCTGAAGGTTTTGCCGCTGCAGCTTTTCAAGAATCCGCGAGACTTCGCGCCGGCGAACTGGTCGGAAGGCCTCGTCGGTTTTTACTGGAATCGTACGGGCCTCGCGAGTCCGCGCTTTCTGGAACGCTTTTGTGCAACGCTCCAGCTCAAGAAACTGCTGTTTCTGCCGACGCTCGATCCGCACATTCCGACTGGAGTCGCGTATTCTCTGCCGCCCAGGCTGGGCGGCGCCGTTGTGCAACAGGTCGGCGCGGATTGGGATCGCGCGGCGTTCCTCAAGTCCATTGAGAAGGCGAATGTTTTTCTGGCGCCTCGCGCGCGGGAAGGCGTCGGCATGCTCATGCTCGAGCTGATGGCGCGCGGTTGCGCCGTGTTTGCGTACGACGGTCCGACGATGAGCGAGTATGTGGCGCATGGGGAAAACGGCTACCTGTTTCCGCGCGCCGTCCCGCGCAACCCGGTCGTCAACTTGACGCGCAGGCTCGGGCACGCCGCCAAGCGGCGAATGGGCGTCCCGGCGCCTGCCTTCGGGCTCGACGATCGGCAAAACTGGCCGGCGTTGGCGGCCGTGAGCCCGCGTCGCATCGGCGATTGCGCGCGCCAGCGCAGCGAGGCTGGTTTCGCCGCCTGGGTTTTACGGCACGATGAATATGCTTCATTCTTGCTGGATTGGGGCGACGGGAATCGAGGGGCGCGCGAGACGCTCACGGAGGACCATCGAGAATCATGAGCAACGAACCGGCGCTCTCCGTCGTCCTCGGGGCCTACAATCGCAAGCCGTTTCTCAAGGCGACCATGGAGAGTTTGCGGCGCGAGATCGACGGCCTCGCCGCCGAGATGATCGTCGTCGATGGCGGCTCCACCGACGGGTCGCTGCGCTGGCTGGCCCGGCAGAAGGACATCCTGACCATCGTCCAACACAACCGGGGACTGTGGCGGGGCCGGCCGATCGCGCGGCGGTCGTGGGGCTATTTCATGAACCTGGCGTTCAAATGCGCCCAGGGAAAGTACATCTTGATGGTCAGCGACGATTGCCTGCTCGTTCCCGGCGCGGTCCGGGCCGGATTGCAACTATTCGAGGAGCGCTTGGCCAAAGGAGACCGGCTTGGCGCGGTGGCGTTTTACTGGCGGAATTGGCCGGAGCAGAAGGAGTATTGGGTCGGGCTGACATTCGAACGGATGTTCGTCAACCACGGTCTTTTCCTGCGCAGCGCCCTGTCGCATATCGGCTGGATCGACGAGGATTCCTTTTTCTTTTATCACGCCGACAGCGATCTGGCCCTGCGCCTGTGGGACGCGGGTTATCAGGTGATCGACTGTCCGGGGGCCTTCGTCGAGCATTTCACCCACGCGACCGTCGCCGTGCGAGAAACCAATCTGGAGCGGCAGCAGAAGGATTGGGGCGCTTACCTCGCGCGGTGGCGCCAAGTGTACAAAACGGAAGCAGACGGACGATGGCTGACGCGCGCGTACGACGACCCGGAGCGGACCTATCGGCGGTTTCCCCGCCTGCAGGTTGGCCGGAGCCGTCTGAACCAGGAAATCGCCCGCCTCGCCGGGTTCCTCGCGCGCGTGCGTTCTCGCCTGGCATAGCGCCATCGGGGCGCGGAGATGGTTGATGAGGATCTGACCGATGAAACAGCTTCTTTCCCAATGGAAACGCCGGCTCGCCGATTCCAGCTTCGCCGCCGTCGACCGCCTGCGGTTCCAATTTCTCTCCGACCGCGAGAAACAACTGGTTTACGACTTGCGTGCGGACGTCGCCCGCCTGGCCCCGTTGCCCGCTTCCGCAACGACTCCCGAATCTCAGTTTTGGGGACATTTTTCCGAGTTGATCGGAACGCATATCGCGAACGCAAACCCCGATCGGTTTTTGACGTGGCAGCCGATTATCAACACGATGTTCGTCTGGAATGAGAACTACATCGCGACTGAATACGCTTACTTGCAGAATCGTCCCGACTGGCTTTCCCGCTGGCGGCCGGCCATTCGCGAGAACCCATTCGGCAGGCCGCGACCCTATCCGGCCGATCCCACGACCAGTGAAAATTTGATTCACCATGCCCACCATTTGGCCGCTTTCGAGGAAATCATCGGCGTTCCGGTGGACGCCCTCGAATTCGTCTGCGAATTCGGCGGCGGCTACGGCAGCATGTGCCGGCTTTTTCATAATCTGAATTTCAAAGGCAAATACGTCATCTTCGACTTGCCGATTCTCTCGTGTTTGCAACGATATTATTTGAAGGCGATCGGGTTGCGCGCCGCGGCGGACGCCGCGTTCGGCGCGAGCGACGACATTGCCTGCATTCACGACGCAGCCGCATGGAACAGTGCGCTCACTCCGGCGGCCTCAAACGCAAAATCATTGTTCATCTCGACCTGGGCGATTAGCGAAACGCCGATCGATTACCGACCGACGGTTCTGAAAAATCTCGGCGCCTTCAACCAGTTTCTCTTTGCCTTCCAGGAAAAATTTCAGAGCGCCGACAATCTCGAATATTTTTCGGCGTTGATGAAATCGATGTCCGATGTGCAGTGGACGATGGTCCCCATTCGACACCTGCCGGGACACCGCTACCTGTTCGGGCGGCGATGACCCGACGAGGGGAATGGGCGGAAACGATGCCGACAGAGTGCGCACAAGACGGACCGCTCGTGAGCGTCGTCATTCCGACGTTCAATCGCGCCGACTTGCTGCGCCGGGCGCTCCGAAGCGTCGCGGCGCAAACCTACCGCAACCTGGAAGTCCTCGTCGCCGACGACGGTTCGACGGAAGACATCGCAGCCGTCGTCGCGCAGATCGGCGACGAACGCGTGCGCCATGTTCGCCTGCCGCACGCGGGCAGCGCCGGCGGCGCGCGCAATGGCGTGATGCCGCTCGTCCGCGGCGAATATTGCGCGTTTCTCGATTCCGACGACGAATGGGAACCGGAGAAAATCGCGCGGCAGACGGCGGTGCTGCGACAGAAGCCCGACGTGGTATTGGCGTGGACCAACGCCAAACTGGCGATTGGCGACGCGCCCAGCCACCGGCTGTATTTCAGCGCGCCGATTCGATTGCCCGACGATCCGATCCCGCTCCTGCTGAAACTCAATCCGGTGATCATTTCCATGTCGATCGGCAAAACCGAGACGCTACGCCGGGCCGGGCCGTTCAGCGAAACCTTGCGCGTGATGGCCGACTACGACATGTGGATGCGGGTGTTGAGCGCCGGCCGGGGATACTACGACCCCTGGCCCGGCGGAACCTACCACCGTTATCCCGGAAATTTGAGCGACGTCGACCTGCTCAGCGACGCCAAGGAGCGGCTGGCGGTCCTGAAGAATTTCGCACGTTGGACGAACAACGCCGGCCACCGGCGACCGGCCGAACGCTATATTCTCGCGGAGACGGCGCGGCTGCTCTTTCACGCGGTGCGCGGCCGCCGATGGGACGTGGCGCGAAAGGCGTTGTTCCAGACCGACGAGGACGCTTTAAATTGGTGACGATCGGCCGCCGCGCGTCGATTTGAGGCCTGATGCGGATTCTGCACACCGTCGAATTTTATCCTCCGTGCACCGGCGGCGCCCAAGAGGTCGTCCGCCAGATTTCCGAGCGGCTGGCGCGGCGCGGGCACGAGGTGACGGTCGCCACATCCACATCGCCCGACCGGAACGCGGGGGCTATCGACGGCGTGCGCATCGTCGAGTTCGCCGTGTCCGGCAACGCCGTGCGCGGTTTTCGCGGCGAGGTCGGCCGATATCAGGATTTCCTGCGGGACGGTTCGTTCGACGTGGTGTTGAACTACGCGGCGCAACAGTGGGCCACGGATTTGGCGTTTCCGATCCTCGAGCAGATCGCCGCCGCGAAAGTTCTGGTTCCGTGCGGGTTCTCGGGCTTGTACGAACCGCGGTACGCGCGTTACTTCGCCGCGATGCCGGATGCGCTGCGGCGCTACAATTTGCTGGTGTTTCACGCCAATTCCTACCGCGATGCCGATTTCGCCCGGCAACAGGGGATCGCGCACGTGCGCGTGATTCCCAATGGCGCCGCGCACGACGAATTCGCGCCCGTCGACGCCACATTTCGCGACCGCTACGGCATCGCGGCCGATGCGCCGCTGTTTCTCACCGTCGGCAACCACACCGGCGTCAAGGGCCACGCCGAAGTTCTCGCCGCGTTTCGTCAACTGTGCGTCGACAAAGCCGTGCTGCTGATTATCGGCAGCCGGTCGGGGCGCGACGGATGCTCGGGCGCGTGCCGGCGCACCGCGTGGCTGCGTAATCTTTTTTCCCGCGACGGCAAGAGAATCCTGCTGCTCGATCCGCCGCGGCCCGATGTGGTCGCCGCGTTTCACGCCGCGGACCTGTTCCTGTTCGCCTCCAACGTCGAATACTCGCCGCTCGTGCTGTTCGAGGCGATGGCGTCGCGGACGCCGTTTCTGTCTGCGCCGTGCGGCAATGCCGAAGAAATCGTCGCGTGGGGCGGCGGCGGCGTGATTTTGCCGGCGACGCGGCGGCGCGACGGCACGGTTCATGTGGCGGCCGAGACTCTGGCGCGTGCGGCCGAGCAGCTTTTTCACGATGCGGATCGTCGGCGCGCGTTGGCGGCGCAAGGCCACGCGGCCTGGCTTGGCCGTTTCACCTGGGAAAAACTCGCGCGGGATTACGAGGCGGCGTACGCTTCGCTGCTCGGTTGAGCCCGCCTGGCGCCGCGGTCATTTTTGGGGTCGCGCGCGTTCGCCAATGCACCACGCGATCGTCTTTTTCAAGCCTTCGTCGAAACCGGCGACGGCGCGAAAACCGAAGAAACGCTCGGCGCGCGAGACGTCGAGGCAGCGGCGCGGCTGGCCGTCCGGATAACGGTCGTCCCAATGAATTGCTCCCGGGAAACCGGTGAATTTGACGATTTTCTCCGCGAGGTCCTTGATCGTGATCTCGAAGCCCGCGCCGAGATTGACCGGCTCGGCGCCGTCGTAACGTTCGGCCGCGAGAACGATGCCCTCGGCCGCGTCCTCGACGTAAAGAAATTCGCGCGAAGCCCGGCCCGAGCCCCACACCGTGATGTGGTCGTCGCCCGCGTCTTTCGCGTCGAGGCATTTTTTGATCAGCGCCGGAATGACGTGCGACGAGGCGGGGTCGAAATTGTCGCGCGGGCCGTAGAGGTTCACTGGCAACAAATAGATTGCGTTGAAGCCGTACTCGGCGCGATATGCTTGCGCCTGCACGAGCAACATTTTCTTGGCGAGGCCGTAGGGCGCGTTGGTCTCTTCCGGATAGCCGTCCCACAGGTTCTCCTCGCGGAACGGCACCGGCGTGAATTTCGGATAGGCGCAGACCGTGCCCACGGCCACGAATTTCTTGACGCCGCGCCGTCGCGCAATCTCCATGACCTGCGCGCCCATCATCAGGTTCTTGTAGAAAAAATCGCCCGGATGCGCGCGATTGGCGCCGATGCCGCCGACCACCGCCGCCAAGTGGATCACGACCTCCGGGCGCGAGTCGTCGAACATCCGCTCGACGGCGCTCATCTCCACCAGGTCGTACTCGCGCGACGAGGGCGAGAAGACCGCGCGGCAGCCTTTCGCCTGCAGGTTGTCGGCGACGAACGAGCCGAGAAACCCTCGTCCGCCGGTGATGCAAACGCGTTTGTCGGGCCAATACTCGCTCATGGCTGAACGTCCGTCCTTTGACCGTAGTTTTTCGCCTGCTCAACGGTAACACAGCGCCGAAGGCGGCTGCAACTAATCGACCGGCGGCCATTGCCTCCGGCTCGCGGTCAGTTGACGAATCCGGAGCCGATGAGTTGATAGTGGAAGGCAGCCGCGATCCGCAGTTCTTTGTCGGGCCACTCCGCCGGAATCGGATTGAAATTCGCTTCGCGCACAGCTTTGACCGCGTATTCGTCCAGCAGCCGGTACCCGCTCGAATGGATAACCGTCGCTTCGCTGACCTCACCGCTCCGTTGAATGGTGAAGTGAAGCTGGACGACGCCCTGTTGGCCGCCGCGTTGCGCCTCCTGTGGGTACACCCACGCCAAATAAATCTTGTCGCGGATATGGGAGAAATAGCCCATATACCGCATCTCTTTGGTGGAGATCTGGATCGATTTGCCCGGATCGCCGACGTTCGGATTGTACGGGTTGACGCCGTCCTCGCCCCCGCCGCCGCCCGGCAGCGGCGCCATGCCGGTGCGCGAGAGCATCTGGTCGACGCTGCGATTCAATACGTCCTTCGACGGTGAACTCTTGCTCGGCGCAAGTTCCCCCTTGTCGGAAGGTTCGCCGACGCCCTCGCCAATGGCCGGCATCGGCGGCAGATGGCTGCCGCGGGCCGCGCCGGGTTCATGGCTCGACCCCGGGTTCGGCCCTTGCGCCGGTCCGTGCCGGCCGATTTCGCGCTGGCTTTCGTTGAGCGGCTTGTTTTCCAGATGCGTCGGATGGCCGCCCTCGTGATCCACGAAGCCCAGCGCGTCCGCTTTCTCGGGCGGTCTGCCGGTGGGCGGCAGGCGATTGAAGTTCATGCGATCCGGCTGGTTTTTCGCCATTTCGTCGAGGGTCTTCGCATCGAGGTTGGACAAGTCGAAGTCGACCGTTTTCGGTTTCGGCGGCACGGCGAATCCGAGGAAGCCCGAATAAAACAAAATGACGAGCGCGATATGGACCAGCACGGACAGAACGATTGCGACGCCGATGATCCAGCGATCGCGATAGTCCCGCAGTTGTTCGCGCCAGCCCGTAGGCATACTTCACCTCGCGAAAGGTCAAACTTTCTCGTGAATTCTATAAGACAAGATCGTGCGGTTCGCAACGGGGCATCGGATCATTGGACGCCGAGGGCCTCAACCGGGTTCAAGCAAATTTAACGAAAAACGCGCCCGGCGCAACTGCGTCGACGACAGCGCGCCGCCCGGCGCCCGCCTTCCGGCCGGAGCGCCCGCGGCGCCAAGTCGGCCTTGGTTTGTCAGGATCGTGGAACGGCGGCTTCAACCGCCGCAACCGCCGCCGCGGGAATTGCCGTTGCGGTGTGCGGCCGGCGCCGCATCGTCATCGGCCGCGTCGTCGTTGTCGTCGTTGTCGTCGTCATTATCGTCATTATCGTCATTATCGTCGTCGTCGTCGTTATCATCATCGTTGTCGTCGTCATTGTCGTCATCGTCGTCGTCGTCATTGTCGTCATCATCGTCGTCCAACGTATCGATCCCTTCCAGCCGGAAGGCGACCGCCGTTTCGGAAATGCCATAAACCGTGGAAATGTCGGCCCATTGGGCCGGAATCGCCGGCGACGCGCCGCCGCCCGGGTTCGCCACCATGCCATGATCGTAGTGCGAGGTCTCGGACACCCAAATGCCGACGACGCCGTCCGCCAGAGTCGTAACCGGATAGCAGGAAAGCCAATAATGACCTGGCGAGAAGACGGGGGGCGAGACTGGCATTGCCCAGAAATCCGCCTCGTAGACGCTATCGGACAACGTGACGCGCGGATCGGTCGGGGTCCACGATTCCGACCACAACGCCGGCGCCTCGTCGTAGATCGGCATGCCGCTCGGTTTCCCGCCCTCGTCGGGAAAGACAAAACAAGTGAGGGCCGAGGCGCTTTGAAGCCCCTGCCAACCGGCGCCGGGTTCGCCGCACCATTCGATCTGCTGCACGGTCCAGACATGGCCGGCGGGCACGACGAAGTCGTCCGCCGCGAACGTGTCCAGGGCGCTGTGGGCGGCGTCGAAAACCTGCCCGGCGTACGGTTTGTAATTGATCTGGCTGCCATCTTGCTCGATCAGGCTGGGGAAATACGGCGGCGCGGCCGGACTCGAGGCCGCCGAAGCGCGCGTCAACAAACCAACGCCTGCCCACCCGCCCGCGACTGCCACTATCGCGGCAATCGCGAGCGCCGCGAATCGTTCCTTCCGATCGGACACTTTTGCCGCTCCTTCCGCTGAAGCCACAATCCTTCGGGCCGCCCCTCTCGCCCAGCGGCCGCCCCATGGCGAACGTAATCACGGCGCGCCGCGCACGCTATCGGCCGGCCCCTGAGCCGGCGCGCTGGCGGCGAAGCGATCGGCGATGCGGCTACGTCGAGCCGGCGAGCGCGGGGCAGCCCCCGAACCGATAGATGCGGTAGCGGCCCACGCGCGCGGTCTCGCGGAAGCGCTCCGGGTGGCGGGCGATTAACCGGGTCAAAGCCTGGGCGTGGTCGTCGTCCTCGCCGGACCATACGCCGCGCCCGTCGATGGCGAATTTGACGCTGTCGCGACAAAAGAGTTCCAATTCCGATTCCTTGCCGGCCACCGCAAACGACAACGACCGGCGGCGGCTGAACAAGGCCAGCGCGCGCGCGCGGTAGAACACGAGCGTGTCGCGCGGGGCCGCGTTGGCGCTCGCCCACGCGAACAATTGCTGGGTGTCGGGCGTGTCGATGCCGTCGCGCACCGGGCCGTAGTTCGCCGTGGCGAAAAAGACGCCGTCGCTGACGATGGCCGCGACCGCCAGCAGGGCGACGGCGCGGGCCGGCGTCAGCGCCTTGAGCCGCACGGCCATCTCGTTGAGCCCCAGCAGCAAGTAAAACAAGTAGAGCGGCAGCAACGGCAGCAGCAGCCGCAGCCCTTGGAAGGAGGGCCAAAGCAAGACGATCGCCAGATAGCCGGCGAAGAAGGTCTCGAGAACCGACCGCTTGCGCCAGAGGCGGGCGGCGAAGCCGATCGCCGCCGCCAGCATCGTCGCGATGCTGAGCGCCTGCCCGATCCGATGCGGGAACCCGGCAAAAAGCACTTCTTTAATGAAGGGCGGATAATTGCGCAGGTTCTCGAAAATGCACTGCGGATAGTGGTGCAGCTGGTCGCCGTAGCCCGGGCCGCCGCTGAGCAGCGCCGATTCGGCGGCGTACAAACCGTACGCGACGACCGTCGCCGCCACGGCGAATAGCGAAATCCGGCGCAGGCGTAGGACGTCGGCCGCCAACAGGCTCAGCGGCAGGACGACGCCGATCGTCCGCGTCGCCACGGCGGCGAACATCAACAGACCGGCGGCGGCGCCGTAAAGCAGATCGCGCCGCCGCGATCCAACCGCGGCCTGGCCCGCGACCACCGCCGCCAAGGCAAGCCCCGTCCACAACAAGAATGGAATGTCGGACCGAATCGGATTCCCTTCGTCGAACCACACCGGGCTGAAGCCGAGCAGCGCGAGCCACGTCAGCCGCTGCCAGAGCGGCAACTCGTCCCGCGACAAGCGAAAAAACGCGGCCAAGGCGCCAATCAGCAGCAGATTGACGAAGATTTGCATCGCGCGAAAATTCAAGCCGAAAAGTGCGATCACCGGGGCGAGCAGCGCCGGGAATCCGGGCGGATACGCCGACGGCCCCATCTCCGGAAAACCCGGATTGTAAACGTAACCGGTGTCCGTGGTGGGCCGATGTTCGGCGAGCGCCCGGGCCTGCGCAATGTACTGCGCAAAGTCGTCGTCCCACGTCAAACCCGGCCGCAAACACAGCAAACGGAACGCAAAAGTAGCGCCAAGCGCGGCGAGAAAAATCGTCCGGCGATTCCGCGAAAGCAAACTTCCCTCCGGGTTGCAAGATCGAATACATAATAATCAGACGACGCCCGAGGGAAAGCGCCAAATGCCAAAATTTCCGCCGCTGGCCGCCGGAAAAAAAGACGAAAGCCAGTCCGTCGCCGCATGGTCGCGCACGGCAAAGCCTTCCTTGACTTTTGACCGGCGGCAACCTTATGATAACATCGGTTGGACGGTGGATGCACGGTCGTTCGCGGCGGGCGGCGTAGAAAGAGAAAGGAGTTTGAGATGAAGGCGCGAATCTCTCCCTCCATGGCGATGGCGATCGCCTCAATTGTGCTCTTGTTGGCGGTGTTCGGGTGCGGCAGCAAGTCGACGAGCAGTTCGGCGCCGCGTGTCGACGACGACACCTCGCCGACCGACGACGATACGTCTCCCGTCGACGACGACGACGGTTCGCCGGACGATGACGACAACGACGACACGACGCCGCCGCTCGACGACGACACGTCGCCCCCAGACGACGACGACACGTCGCCCACCGATGATGACGACGACAACGACAACGACGACGACAACGACGACAACGACAACGACAACGACAACGACAACGACGACAACGACGACAACGACGACGACGATAACGATACTACGCCCGCGGATGACGACGACGACAACGACACCACGCCGACGGACGATGACGACGACACGGTCGTCGATCCGGGGTTTGTGCGGGTCGATCACGGCACGTTCACGATGGGCAGTCCGCTGGACGAGCCGGGACGGAATTCGGACGAGGTGCAGCACTCGGTGACGCTGACGCACGACTTTGAAACGCTCATTGTCCCGATCCAGCAGGGCGACTTCATCAGTCTCATGGGCTACAACCCGAGCTACTTCCAGTCTTGCGGCGATCACTGCCCCGTGGAGAACGTCACTTGGTTCGACGCCTTGGCGTACGCCAACGCCAGTTCCAGCGCCGGCAAGCTGACCCTGTGCTACGTGTTCGCGAATGTGCAGTGCCTCGATGGCTCATCCCAGGGCGCCAATTACATGGCTTGCATGAACGCGACACAGAAAGGCATTGCCTCGGCCGACGTCACCTTGAACGGGGTAACTTCGGTTTACGATTGCACGGGATATCGGTTGCCAACCGAGGCCGAGGCCGAGTACGCCGAACGCGCGGGCACGACGACGGCCTTCTATTCCGGTCCCATCACGTACACCACAGAATGCTCGCCCGTCGACCCCAACCTCGATCCGATCGGTTGGTACTGCGGGAACGACAACGTGCAGCCCGAGCCTGTCGGCACCAGAACCCCGAACTCGCTCGGCCTCTACGATATGAGCAGCGACGTTTGGCAATGGTGCTGGGACCAATACGGCGCCTACGCCGCGGGACAGGTGATCAATCCGGAGGGCCCGGCTACCGGCGCGCTGCAACGGTGGACCGGCCGCGGCTGTAGTTTCATCAACCCGGCCGAATACTGCCGGTCGGCGTTCCGCTTCAACTGGTCGCCGACCGAGCCGTACAACAGCCTCGGCTTCCGCCTCGTGAAGTCGCTGAACTAAGCCAATCCGTTCGCCAGCGAACAAAGGCGCCCCGCTCTTCGGGGCGCTTTTTTTGTGCGGCGTCGGGCGCAGGCGCGCGACGCGATTGGACAAAGTCGCGGTTTTTTGCGAAGCTGGCGCCGAACGATTTTTCGAAGGAGCGCATCATGGGCTTCGGTCGGCTGTGGGTTTTGGCGGTGGCGTTGGCGCTCGCGGTTGCCTTCTTGCCGGCTTGCGGCGGCAAAAGCAGCGACGACGATTCCACCGCGGACGACGACAACGATGCGTCGCCGCTCGACGACGACGACAATGATAACGACAACGACGATCTGTCGCCTGACGACGACGCCTCGCCCGTCGATGACGACTCCTCGCCCGTCGGCATTCTGGATTACGTCAACCCGTTCATCGGCTCGGGCGGCATCGGCTACCAGTACGCGGCGGCGTATCCGGGGGCCAAGTATCCGCACGGCATGATCACAATGAACCCGAACACGACCCGGAACGGCTTCAATTGGGATAAACAGGAATTTTGCGGCTACAATTGGGGAGATCCGCAAATCCGCGGTTTCGTCCACACCGAACTTTACGGCACGGGGGCGGCCGGCGAAGGCAGCCTGTTGATCATGCCGATGAAAAGCAAACCCAACGGCCTGATCGAGGAACCGACCTTCCGCAGCAGCTTCGACAAGAGCACCGAGACCGCGACGCCCGGCTACTACTCGGCCTACCTCGAAGACGCGCAGACGTTGGTTGAGTTGGCCGCCGCGCCGGCGAGCGGCATCGAACGCTTCACGTTCGCCGCGGGCGCATCGCCGTACATTATCGTTTGGCCGTCGTACTCCCAGGACTCCGGCTGGATCACCGATTCGGAAGTCGACATCGGCCCTGGTCAAACGATTTCGGGCTGGATCAATTACGGCGGCCCCATGAGGGGCCGTTCGACCCGCGGTTCCGCCTCCGGCTACACCGTTTACTATTACCTCGTTTTCTCGCAGCCCTTCACGGATACGGAAGTCTGGACGTACGGCGGAGAGGGAGAGCCGGGCACTTCGATGCACGCGGCGGACGCCGGCGCCTTCGTCGGCTTCGCCCCGAGCGCGGAACCGTTGGTCATGCAAGTCGGCATCAGTTCGCAGAGCGTGGCGCAAGCGCAGGCCAACCTCGCCGCGCAGATCCCGGTCGCCGATTTCGACACAGTGCACGCCGCGACCCGCGCCGCGTGGGAAAACGCCTTGAGCGAAATCGAAGTGGTCGGCGGCACGGACACGCTCCGGCGCGAGTTCTACACGGCGCTCTATCACCAGCACATGATGCCCACCGACTGGACCGAGGCCAACAACCAGTATTTCGGCTTCGACCGGCAGGCGCATGACGCGGGCGCGCGTCGCTATTACACCGACATGTCGCTGTGGGACATCTTCCGCACGCAGTTTCCGTTTTACGTGCTGCTCGAACCGGTGCGCGCCGCCGACATCGCGCAATCGCTGACCGACATGTACAACCAGGTCGGTTACCTGCCGCGCTGGCCGGCGGCGTGCTATGACACGGGCTCGATGATCGAAACGCCGACCGACATCATCTTCAGCGACGCGTACCTCAAAGGCGTGCAGAATTTCGATTACCAGACCGCCTATCAGGCCTGCTATGCGCACGCCACCGGAAATACGCCCGGCCCCGGCCGTGAATGCCTGACCCAGTACATGACGCTGCATTACCTGCCCGAGGACCAATGCGGCGCGGGCGTCAGCCACATCACCGAAGCGTGCCGCGAAGACGCCGCCCTCTCGCATTGGGCCGCTGCCATGGGCAACACGACCGACGCGGCGATGTTCCTGGCGCGCAGCACTTACTATCAGAACCACTTCGACGCTTCGACCGGCTTCTTGCGCGCCAAGGATTCGGACGGTTCGTGGGTCGCTCCGTTTCTGCCGGCGTACCCGTTCGACAACAACTACGTCGAGGGCGACGCCTGGCAATACACTTTCTGCGCCGAGCACGACGCCGACGGCCTGACGGCGCTGTTCGGCTCGCCAGCGGCGGCGGCCTCCAAGTTGGAGCAGGACTTCCAGGAATCCGTCGACAACCCGCCGGGATTAGTGCTGCCGTCCGGCTACTACTGGGCCGGCAACGAACCGGACATTTTCTACGCGTTCTTCTTCGATCTGATGGGCCGCCCCGATTTGACACAGAAATGGACGCGCTGGATCGTCGCCACGAAATACGGCGACGGACCCGCCGGCCTGCCGGGCAACGACGATGGGGGCACGATTTCGGCGTGGCTGCTTTGGGCCGCGATTGGCTTTTACCCGGTGAACGGGAGCGACGTCTACCTGCTCGGCAGCCCGCTCTTCGATCAGGTAACAATGCACCTGCCGGGCGGCGATCTGATCGTGATCGCGCACAACAACACCCCGGAAAACAAGTACGTCCAATCGGCCACGCTGAACGGCGCGCCGCTCACCGCCCCCCAGTTCACGCACGCGCAGATCGTCAACGGCGCGACGATCGAGATGGTAATGGGGCCGCAACCCGCGGCGGGGTCGTTTGCAAAATAACTTTGAGTTGGTCGACGCCGCGTCCGAAAGATCTGGTATCTAAAACGCTTTTTTCGAACGCTCAAGATTGGGGCTTGCTTTCTTCAAGAAATTGGCGTAGAGAGATTGCGTTGCGCTTCCGGCGAACCGCCGTTTTCGCCGGGCGAGCGACGTGGATTAACGTGTTTTGACAGGGGGAAGGAATGTTATTTGGACGCCGCAGGGAGCGACGAACGGGTCAAAAGCCGGCGAAGATGATGGCGTGCCCGGTCTGCAAAGGCGGCAGCGTCGTGCGCATGACGCCGACGGAAGCCACCACGTGGAACGAGCGCATCGGCGAGAAGAACGTCGCCGCCATCGAATCGGTGACGCGGCCGTGCTGGGCTTGCGATGGCCACGGCCAGATGCCGATCGAGCGACGCCGGGCTGAGATCGGTCACTTCGATCGCTGAAAAAAATTTCGCTTCCGCCAAGATAGTTCGCCGCCGCCGGATTAATGCGCAGGGTGTTTGCGCAAGAACTCGAGCATATACTCGTTGACCTGTTCGGGTTGCTCTTGTTGCACCCAGTGCGAGCAATCGGCGATCCGCCGCAATTCGAACGGGGCGTCGATCTCCTGCTCCAAGCCGTCGCAAAGTTCTGGGCCGAGGGCGCGGTCCTTCTCCGCCCAGATCACCTGCGTCGGAACCTTAATCTTCGGGAAACCTGCGGCTTCGTTCGACGTCGCCAGCCGGCGCAGCGAAGCGCGATAGTAGTTGATGGCGGCTGTCAACGCCCCCGGCGCCAGCATGGGTTCGCGAAAGCCGGCGATGACGTCGTCCGAAAACATTTCTTTCCGGAACGCCCACCCGCGAAACATTCGGTCGAATTGATTTTTCGCATCTCGCAAAATATGACGCTCCGGCAACCAGGGAAGCTGAAAATAAAACATGTACCACGAACGACGCAGTTGGCGGAGATTGCCGAACAAGTGGCGCCGGAAGATTTTCGGATGCGGGGCGTTGAGAATCGTCAGCGAGAGCAGGTCCTGGGGCCGCCGGGCCGCGTAGAACCAGGCGATCGCGCCTCCCCAGTCGTGGGCGATCAGATGCACCGGCCCGCCGCCGAGCGCCGCGATCAGTCCTTGCACATCGCCGGCAAGCCGATGCATGCGGTAATCGACAACCCGCGCCGGCCGGTCGGTGAGGTTGTAGCCGCGCAGGTCCGGGGCCGCCGCGCGAAAGCCGGCCGCCGCCAACGCCGGCAATTGATGCCGCCACGATCGCCAGTTTTCCGGAAAGCCGTGCAGCAACAACGCCACCGGTCCCGAACCCTGCGTCGCGACGTGAAACCGCAAACCGTTGGCGAAAAGAAACTCCTCGGTCAAGCCGGGCTGCGCATCCGACATGGCGTCCTCCCGACGTTGAAGGCGCGATGCTGTTTCTTCGAATGTAGCGATCGATGCGGACGCGGAACAGATGCGGCTAAAACTTCGCCCCGATGCAGGCCATCATGCCTTTGTGCGGCGTCGGAACGAGGCGGAGTATCGGCGCAACCTTATATTTCTGGATGACGTACTGCTCGTAGTCTTTTTCCGCCTGGCTTTTGGCGCCGGTGAAATAAATCCCCACGCCCACCAGCGGCAGGCCGCCGGCGACGCCGGCGACCAACAGAATGTCGCCGACTTTCTGGTTGTACAAACCGATCGCGGTCTGGAATAGACCCCCGATGAAACCGACGGCGACCATCACCGCGCCCGGGATAAACGTGGCCATCCCGATCGCCTTGCGCCGATTCCGTGCGGCCATCGCGAGGTTGTACATCCGCCACAGTTCCATGTCGTTGTCCATCGCCTGACGCGTTTCATCGTCGTATTGCCAAATAACCGGACCCTTGTGTTGGGCCAGCAACGTCCCCAGCGTGGCGCTGTCCACCGCGGGCGCGGCTCCGTCATCCGTCGTCGGCTCGGCGGCCGACGCCGACGCCGCAAAGCACAGCAAACAGCCCGCGAGCACCCAAAGAATGACGCTACGTAAACTCATCTTGCTCTCCCTATCCGGGGCCGCGGCCGCCGGCTTTACGCGATGGTGAAATTATACACGTTTTCGAAACGGTCGCCCGGCGATTCCATCGTCAGCCGGGCCGAGTACAGCCCCGGCCGCTCCGGCGATTCGTCGATCGACAGGCAATGCGCCGCCCGGCAATCGGGTTCGAGTCGTACGGCGGCCCGGTGCTCGCCGATGATGCCATTTTCGGCGTCAAGGATCGTCAGCGTCAGCGTCGCGACGCCGAGATCGTCGGGCGTGTCGTTGACCGCAAAGGCGTCGATGCGGATCGGTCGGCCGCCACGGGTCCGCCGGTCGGCGCTCAGCGTGAGGAACGCGTACACCGGGCGAAACGCGTCGCGCAAGGCGAAGTAGCTTCGCTTCGGGACTCGCCAGTAATCGAGCACAGACCATTGGATCGCGGGGTTCGGATCGGTGAACATGAACTGGACGACGCCGCCGTTGGGCGCGTATTTGGCGCGGCGGGCGCGGTCGATGTAGAAGCGATTCATCTCGCTCTGGTACGCTTGGCTCTTTTCAACGAGCGTCGCCAGATCGGGCTGCGCCGTCCCGACCCAGTGATCCATCAGTTCTTTTTGCAGGCTGTGCCGCGCGGTCAATCGGGGCCAGTCGATTTGGCGGATGTCTTCGGCCATGAATTTGGCGCAGCTAACCAGATTGGGGAAACTCTGCGCGCCGAATTCGGTGATGAACCGCAGGTTTTTCGGAAAGAGCCGGCAGACCTTGTCGAAGAGGAACATCGACTTGCCCTGCACGCGGTACCACCCGAAATAGAAGTGCGTGTCCGTGCCTTCCTGCCAGGGCGCCGCCGGTTCGCCGCTGCATTTGTTGACAAAACGCGACGAATCGACGGCCTCGGCCGCGCGCTTCAGGGCCGCATCGAGCACGACGCGATTCCAGTTCCAAACGAAAATCGTGAACATCGTCTTGGCGTTTTCGAGCGCGGTTTCGTCGGCCGTATCGACAAGATGGATCGGTTCGTTGTGGCACGTCCAGTAGGCGATCGACGGATGATTGAACAGCAGCAGGACCATCCCTTGCATCATCCGCTCGGCCGCGGGCAAGACCTCCCGGCGGTAGCTCCATTGCATCGGAAAATCCTGCGCCAGCAGCAGGCCGGCGCGATCCGCGGCGCGATACAGGGCCGGATGATCGACATGCGCATGAACGCGCAGGATGTTCATGTTGGCCTCGATTGCGAGGCGCACGTCGCGCTCGGCGTCGGCATCGGTCACGGTTGCAATCCGCGTGTCCGTCGGCGGTTGGTTGCTGCCGCGCAGGTACAGCCGGCGGCCGTTGAGCCGGCAGATCCAATCTTCAAAGCGGATCGTTCGCACGCCGACGAGATCCTCGAATGCGTCGCTGACCTTCTTGCCTTCCCGCAGCGTCGCCGTGAAGCGATAGAGGTTCGGCTGGCCGCGATCGTGCGTCCACCACAGCGCCGGCCGCACCAGGTGATGGGAAAAGGCGAGCTTGTTGCGCCCTTCGTCGAGTTCGACGTCGCGCGAAAATTCGTACGCCTCGCCCGTAAAGTTTTCGGGCGCCAGCGCGATCTCGCACCGCACGCGGCCGGCGCGGCGGGCGATGATCTCCAGCCGGACGGTGATCGAGGCGTCGTCGCCTTCGAGTTCGTCGGTCTGAAAAAGGCAGGCGTCGAGCTGAAACGCGCCGGTCGTGTGAATCTCCGGCGCGAGCCAGATGCCGCCGGGGTTGGTGGTCGGGTCCAGGCAGTCCCAGTGCGAGAACACGCCGGTGATCATGCGTTTGGCGTTGCGCTCTTTTTCATTGGGGCAATTGACCTCGATCGCCAACTCGTTCTCCGGCTCCAGCAGGTCGGTCACGTCGTAACGTTGCGGCGTGAAATAACCTTCGTGGTCGCCGAGTCGGCGGCCATTCAAGACGACGGTGGAATAATAGAATATCCCCGGAAAAACGAGATGGGTCCGTTCGCCCTTTTCCGGTTTGAACGAAAATCGCCGGCGGTAGTGAACGACGCCCGCGTGATCCCGCAGCGCCGGGTGCTGCTGCCAATGGCTGGGAATTTCCATCTCCAGCCAATTTTCCACGGCCTCGGGACGCACGTCGCCCGTGGCAACCGCCGCCAACTCCCACGTCCCCCCTAGTTCCGCGGCTTTCATGAGGCTCCTCGTCGGGCAATTGTTTTGGCGCGCCCAGGAGACTAAACAGGCCGCGGCCGGGTGTCAACGCCGCGCCGTCCCCGACACGCGGCGCGCGCTCCCGAAAGCAGCGAAAATCATTGACATTTGCCTCTCGTTCGTATTATAAACCCGGGCGGCGATCCGGGGGTGCGGGCGCCGAGAGGCAACGGTATGCGTTCGTGGTAAGTTGGCGCCGCAGGCGAATTCGAGGGAGTTGGCGACTCGATCGCCCCTCCACGAGGCAAACAGGTTTGAGTCACCGCTGGCCGATCGCCGCCCTTGTCGCGCTGCTGCTGTCTGCGCCGCTGGTTGCGTACGCCGGCTGCAAATGGGATCTGCCGTCGGAAGTTTTCGAATACTTCCACGAAACGTCCGCCAAGGCCGATTGCAACAACTACGAATACAAATTCGCCGATCTCAAGGGCGAAAAACCGTATGCCATCATTGTGTCCCAGTACGAACGCTCGTGCGACAACCGGTACTGCGACACCGAAATTTTCGAAAAACGCGGCTCGACCTGGGTCCATATCGCGACGGTCCCCGGCCGCGTCAAAGTTGTCGAGACGAAAACGAACGGCTACCACGACATCCTGACCCTGCTGCTAGGCCGGCTTTACCTCTATGTCTGGGATGGAACTACGTATCTCGACATGATCGGCCTCGCCGCGGCCAGCGAACAAATGCTGCTGCTGCAGGGCCCGAACGCTGCGACGCCTCAGCCGGTCCAGCCGGAACAATCGCCCACACCTAGACCGAACAAGAAATAGCCGCCCCGTCGCCCGCGCCGCCGTCAGCCCCCGCAACCGTGGTGGGCCGGCTTGCGGCCTCCGCTCGCATGCGGGGTCAAATCGTCATCGGCGCCGGCGGCGTCGCTATCGTCGTCATTGGCGTTGTTGTCGTCGTCATCGGGGACGTTGCCCGGGCCGCCGTAATAGAAATTAACGAGCCAGGCGGGATCGCCGGAGTTGTCGTTGATTGCGCCAATGTTCCAGAGGGTGGGGATCGTGGCGTCGCCGACCAGCCCGGTATCGTCATTCCAGTTCAGATTTGCGTCGCGATACTTGATCTGGCTCACGAACGCCGCGTACTGATAGCCCGCGTTTGGAAAACGTCCGCTGCCCATCTGCGTGCTGGTGTGGATCCCGCCGGTCTGATCGTCCACCAGTTCGCCGCCGAATTGCGGGCTGGAGGCTCCGTCGGCGAGTCCGACCGGGCTGAACAAGCTGTTCGGATAATAGCCGACCGCCTTCCCGCCGACGTACAGCCACCAGTCGCCGGTTCCCGCATCGCGCACCATGCCCAACGTGACGGCGTATTGCGTTCCGCCGAACGAACTGTAATTGGGCAAGGGGCCGCCGATGACGACGCTGCTGTCCTGCTGGACAAAAATGCCGCCGTCGAGATTGTAATACCCGGTGTTGTAACCATCTTGCGTCGAAAAAATGAAAAGGTTCGTGTTGTCGTTGCCGTAAATAAGATAACAGTGCTGCAATCCGGTTTCGGCGCTTTGCAGGTTGCTGCCGGCGCCGTTGACGGCCCACAATTGCACCAGGGTAAACTCGTTGTGCTCCTCCACGTACTGATGCCACAAATTGAAGGTCGCCTGCAGTCCCGTGTGCACGGTGTTGTAATCCGCGGCGACCGTGTATTGGTGCGGCGGACCGCTCGACTCCGGCGCCAGATCGTCAGGGCGCTTCTTGAATATGTCTTGCAACGTCCGGAAACGATAGTAGGTCTCCACCGGACGGATCAACTTCGGAAATGAGCCCGCCGGGCACTCCCGCACGGCGCCGTCTTCATCAAGCGAAGAATCCAAGCCCGAGTCGCGCACCGGAATCGGCCCGTTGCCGCCGCCGATTGCCGTGTCGGGGGCGGCTTCTGGCGGCGGCGGTAGGACGTTCGGATCCCCGCCGGCAACGACCAACGCGCGCTGGCTGTTGACGGCGACGCAAACAATCTGCTCGCCATCGCGCAATTTGAATCTGTGCACGGCCTCGCCGTCGGCGACGAACGCGCGGCGCCAAGCGTTGATTTTGATGAATTCCTCGACTGACTGTACGGCAAAATCGGGCATCGTTGCGCGGGCGGCCTCGTAACGTTGACGCCACTCGTCGCGGTCCGCCGTGGTCAAGGCGGCGGCGACATCGCCGGCGTAAAGGCCCTGCGCCCAGGCGGCGCTCGCCGCGGCGACGATGAAGATCGCGATGGCGCCCATGGCGCCGTTTCGCAACTGACGGCCGAACTTCGCCACGATGCCTCCGAACCACCGGAAAATAGTCATCGGCGTCCGGCCTAGCAACCGCAGCCCGTCCTGCCGTCGCTGCCACTGACGGAGCGCGGGTGGGGCGGCGAGACGTCGTCATCGGCCTGCGACGTGTCGTCATCGTCGTTGTCATCGTCATCGTCGGTCGTGTCGTTGTCGTCATCGTCATCGTCGTCGGTCGTGTCGTTGTCGTCATCGTCATCGTCATCGTCGTCGTCGGTCGTGTCGTTGTCGTTGTCGTTGTCGTTGTCGTCATCGTCATCGTCGTTGTCGTTGTCGTTGTCGTCGTCGTTGTCGTTGTCGTCGTCGTTGTCATCGTCGTCGTCGTTGTCATCGTCATTGTCGTTGTTGTCGTTGTCGTCGTCGTTATCGTCGTCGTCAACGCCGGGCACGCATTGGCCGCCTTGGCAGTGGTCGCCCGAGACGCAGGCGCTGCATTCGCCCCCGCCCGAGCCGCAGTTGTCATCGGCGTTGCCGCCCCAACATTGATTGCTGGCGCAGCAGCCGTTCGGGCAGGCCTGCGGATTGCAAACGCAGGCGCCGCTCAGGCACTCGGTCCCCGCGGCGCAAGTCACGCATGCCGCCCCGTTGGCGCCGCACGCGGCGACCGTGTCGCCTGCGACACACTGCGTGCCGCTGCAGCAGCCGGTTTGGCAGTCGGTGGAATCGCAATACCCAACACACTCCCCGCCGACGCAATGATTGCCCGCGCTGCAGGCGGTGCATGCGCCGCCGGCCGTGCCGCACGCGCTGTCGGCGTCGCCGGTGGCGCATTGATTGGTTTGGCAGCAGCCGCTCGGGCAGGCTTGCGGATCGCAAGTGCACTGGTTGTTGACGCATTCGGTTCCGGTGGCGCATGGCGCGCACGCCGCTCCCCCTGCGCCGCACGCGTCGTTCGCGGTTCCCCCGAGGCAGGTCGCGCCGCCGCAGCAGCCGTTCGAGCAGTCGGTCGAATCGCAATACGGCGTGCACTGATTCGCGGTGCAATGATTGCCGGCGACGCACGCGACGCACACGACGCCGCCCGTGCCGCACGCGCCGTCGACGTCGCCGGCCTGGCACTGGTTGTTGGCGCAGCAGCCGGCCGTGCACGAACCGGCATCGCAAACGCAAGCGCCGTTGACGCACTCCGTTCCCGCAGCGCACGTCGCGCAGGCTGCGCCGTCGACGCCGCACGCGCCGTTGTCGTTGCCCCCGAGGCATTGCGCACCGCTGCAGCAGCCGGTCTGGCAATCGGTGGAATCGCAATACGCGACGCATTGTCCATTCGTGCATTGCGTGCCCGCCGTGCAAGCGACGCACGACTCGCCGGAACCGCCGCACGCCGCTTCGGAGGCGCCGTCTTGGCAGGTGTCCGAGCCGTCGCAGCAGCCCGACGGACAGGTGAGCGGATCGCAGGCCGGCAGGCACGCGCCGGCTGCGCATTGCTGATATTGGTCGCACGCGACGCACGCCGCGCCGCCGGCGCCGCAGTAAGCGCTCGTGTTGCCGGTCATGCAGGACGTGCCGTTGCAGCAGCCGGAGGCGCAATCCTGGGCGTTGCAGTACGCGGCGCATTGGCCTCCCTGACAGTGCGTGCCGGCGCGGCAGGCGATGCAGGCTGCGCCCGACGCGCCGCAAGCGCCGTCGGCCGTTCCCGTCAAACATTCCGTGCCGCTGCAGCAGCCGGTTTGGCAATCGGTGGCGTCGCAATAGGCCACGCAGGCTTGGTTCAGGCACTTGTAGCCCGTCCCGCAAACGGCGCAGGCCGCCCCGCCCGTCCCGCACGCGTTGTTTGCGGTTCCCGCCTCGCACGCCGTGCCGCTGCAGCAGCCGGTCGCACAATCCTGGGAACTGCAGTACGGCGCGCATTGCTGGTTGACGCAAATCTGTCCGTTCGCGGCGCAATTCTGGCAGGTCTGGCCGCCGGCGCCGCACTGCGAATCGCCCGTTCCCGGCGAGCATTCGTTGCCGACCGTGCAGCAGCCAGTGGTGCAATAATCGATGCATTCTTCGCCGCCGCTGCACTCCCCGCCGACGCAGGTTTCGCCGTAGTCGAGGCAGTTCTCGCAGTAGCCGCCGCCCATGCCGCAGGCGGTGTCGGAATTCCCGGGCATGCACGTGCTGCCGCTGCAACAGCCGTAGCACGTGCCGCAGCTTCTCGTCCCGTCCGCGTCGTAGTCGAGCGCGCGGTCTGGCGCGGAGATTGCCGGCGCGGACGAGCGGCCGGCGCTTCGCTTCGCGGGCTCGCTAAAACAGGAAATCCATAGCGCGGGGAGCAACACGACAACGATCATCAGCCAGGATGCGGCGGGCGGACTTTTCTTCACGTCGTTCGACCTCTAGGTTCGAAGATAATCGTCATGTTGCCGGCGGCTTCCCCACGCTCTTCAGGGCGCGATTCAGATAGGCGAGTTTTTGCGCGTCGTCGGCGGCGTCAAATTGGCCTTTGCAAACGGGGCACATAAAACCGATGCGCCAACCTCTGAAATCGGAAAAAAACGTCGGCGCTTCCGGCTTGCCGGCGACGGGTTTGCCGGAGACCGGGCAAATGGAATTGGCGACCAACGCCGGCTTTGACTCGTCGCCGGCGGCGATCGACGACGTAATCGCCGACGCGCCAAAGAGAATAGCGCCGGCGACCAGCAGGCAGACAAACCGCGTGAACATTGCATCCCCTACCAGAACATGATGGCGAAGCCGCGCTCGGCCAAGCGAAAACCGACGCTGGCGTGGCCGATCCAATTGTTCGCCGCCGCGGCGATCAACGCAAGCCAGCAGCCGGAAAATACAATCAAGCATGAGAGAATTCGCTCGCGCCACGGCGCGGGACGCGCCGGCGCGAACGTCGGCGCCATGCCGAACGGGTAGATGACCGCGCTGGTCATCCAGACCTGCAACACCATCAACAAGGCGCCGTGCATCGGGCTTTGCGTGCTGGCGGCGAGCGAAAGCGTCCAAAGTGTGATCATGCAAGGCATCAGCCCCATCGCCATGCCGAGGAAAAACTTTTGGCGGTAGCCCGGCGTATTTTGCAAACGGTTGGCCAGCCCGCCTAACATGCGCCCCCACCAGGGATTCCCGGCGCCCTCGGCCAGTCGCGCGAGGCCCGACAGACGCAACGCGCCATAGGTGATGAGGAACGCGGCGACCAGCAAGCCGGTGATTTTGACGATCTGCGCGAGGACCGACTGCAGCGCCGCGCCGCCCAGGCCGGCCAATGCGCCCAGGACGGCGTACGTCAGCGAGCGGCCAAGCTGGTAGCACGTCACAAGCAGCGCCGAACCGAACAGGCGTTTTCGTCGCGGCGTGTTCGAGTTCAAACGTTCGCGAAGGCCGCCGCCGATGTCCAGGCCGACCACAATCGGGCCGCACATGCCGGAGCAATGCAAACTGATCCAGACGACGCCGACGCCGAGAAGCTGGGCGTATTGCGGATGCTCGCCGAGGGTGAAGACGTCATTCATATGTATTTAAGGAATGGCCCCTTGTGGCCGCATTCGTTGTCGGACGACGGATCTTTTGTCTTATTTTGACCACGACGCGATTGAAAAACAAGCGAGAAATCAAACACTATTGCCCGCCAGAGCGATTCCGCGCGAGGCCGGCAACCCGGAGGTGTTCGAGGCGTTTCTCCTATTAATCAGAACGCTTACAGATGACTGTAAGTAAAATATACACCGGTGTTGATTAAATAATCACTACGAAAATTCTCAATTATTACAGAATGTTACACTGATTATGGCGCAACTTGGCGCACCCGTACTAGTGAAAAAATTTACACATCGTCTTTCTGATGTGTAACTCACCAACAACAGTGAATGAATCGCCATTCACCGTAAGTTGTTGAAATATATGAATATACGGAGTTTATTTACGACGTGATTCGGCGGTGCCCGAGTTGGCACGCTTCTTGGAGAGTAGCTAGGTCGGCAGCTTGAAGGAGGGTACGAAGATGGTGGCAGTCTTGATGGCAATCACGGTGGCGGTGGCGGTTGTCGCCGGAATTTACAACGAACAGAAAGGGGGTTCGCCATGCCGTTCGCAATAATCATCGTAGGGTTCCTCGTGGCGGTTGCGGTTGACGCGCTGATCATTAAACAGCTGGCCGGTAAAAAAGCCAAGGTCCTCGCCAAGCAGGAAGCGATCGACCATTACATCGCGCCGAAGGTCGAAGAATCGCAGGACCTGCTGTTCCACCAGGGACACACCTGGGTGCGCGTCGTCCGGGCGGTGGTGGAAGTCGGCCTCGACGATTTCACGCGGCGTTTGGTCGGCCCGGTCACCAAGATCGACGTTCCGGAAGTGGGAACCAAACTGGTGAAGGGCAAGACGGCGTGGACGATCCATTTCGGCGATCGCACCCTGACGCAATTGGCGCCGATTACCGGTCGCGTGATCGAACGAAATCGCGAAGTGTTGGATTCACCAGCCAAGCTGGGGGGGTCCGTTTACAAAGATGCGTGGATCGTTAAGATTCTGCCCGAAGCGCTGGCCAACGAGGTGCCGGATCTCTACACCGCCTCGCGGTTCCTAAAGTGGATCGACATGCAAAAAGCGCGGCTCATCCAAGAGAGTTTTCCGGAACTGGGCATGGCCTATGGCGACGGCGCCACGTTGAAAGACGGCGCTGCGCAGGAAATCGCGCCGGAGAAATGGCAGCAGATCGCCAAGAAGCTTTTCGGCGCCAACTGAGCGAGACGAGGAGACACGACGATGCACGAATACTTCACCTTCGTAGATTTCGTTCGCGACTCGAAACTCATGGAATACGGCATGGCCTTTGTGTTCATCGGCCTGTTTGCCGTCTTTTACAAAATCCTGCAGCAGCCGGAAACGCACGCCGCGCCGGCCGTGTCCGTCGTCGGCAAAGCGGTCGAGCGCATTCGCGGCCTGCTGGCGCCGGAAGGCTTTGCTTATCACCTCGGCCACGCCTGGGCCAAAATCGAGAGTCCGAATCTCGCGGCGGTGGGGATCGACGATTTCGCGGCGAAATTGATCGGCGCGGTCGAAAAAGTCGCGCTGCCGGAAGTCGGCTCGCTCGTCCGGCAAGGCGAACGCGCCTGGACGTTGTACGCCGGCGGCAAGTCGATCGCCATGCTGTCGCCGGTCGACGGCAAAGTGACTGCGATCAATCCGGCGGCCGCCGCGGCCCTCGCCGACGATCCGTACGGCAAAGGCTGGCTGTTCAAGGTCGAGTCGCCGAAGCTGGGCGCGAATCTGAAGAGCCTGCTCACCGGCGCGCTGGCCAAAGCCTGGACGGAACAGGCGAT
>CAZHPN010000007.1:0-64456 GCA_964534375.1 uncultured bacterium
TAAGTATGCGAATTTACAGAATCACGACCCCTGAACTGGCGAAGTTGGGCTAGCGCTGTTTACCGCGATCGACCCGAAGAACGACTACTACATTCTGCCGACGTTGGCGCCGGTGGCGTTGCTGACAATCTACGCGGTGTCGCGCCTGCCGATTTCGGCCAAAGCGCGAATGGCGACGGCAGCAGTTTTGCTGTTGTTCAGTCTCGCGCAGGCGTTGGAATTGTCGTGGAACCTCGGCGTTCTGCCGCGATCCGTCGTCCGCTCGCGTTTGCAGGCGCTGTGGGCGAACGACGCCTGCCGCGGCTCCAAAGCCGCCGACTGTCTCTTCAACGTGTACCCGGCGCTGCCTACCGACACGAACGATCAACAAATGGCGCTTGCCGCTGCGGCCGCCTATTTCCGGCAAAATCGCGGCGCCGACCAGTGCCGGATGTTCTATCCGCCCGGCTCGTCGTTGCGCGACTTTGCACCGCACGCCTACTTCGTGAAGATGCTGGAGGGCACGCTCGACCGCGCGTTTTTCCCCGATGTGGCGGAAGCCGACGAGAATCTGCGCCGGGAGTTGGCGGAAAAAGGCTGCGCCTACCTGTTGACCGCGAGCGCGGCGCCGCCGGAAGGAGCCGCCGCGGCCGGACTCGAAAGCCGACTCGCCATAGAGACAGTCTGGCATGACGTGTCGACGCCGCGCGGCGACTCGCTGTTTCTCTTCCGTCTTGCCGTATCGCCGCCGGACTCGCCGAGATAAGGAGATTCCCCGGTTTTCTTTCCACACGAAAACGCCCGGCCTCCGTGGAGACCGGGCGCGAAAGGCTGGCGCGTCGGGCGTTTACGGCAGCAGCGACAAGATGTCGTAATTCGTCCAGAAGTTCACCGCCGCCAGGTCGTAGCCGAGGATGCCGACGGGGTTGTAGGCGTTGATGTCCACGCCGGACGGCAGTTTGAAGCCGAAGAGCAGCACGACGTCATTGCTCGACGGCGTGATGTTCATCGCCGAAGTCGGGACCTGATAGCTCGTCTCCGTGCCCGGAACCTGCGCAAAGATCACCTTGCAGCCTTTGCACGCCGGGATATACGCGAGCATGTACAGATCGGGCGACTGCCCGCCGCCGGCCGCGAGCGTCCACGAAACCTCGCCCGTCGCGCCGTTGTAGGACGTGTTCGCGTCGTCGAACCAGGGCAGAAAATCCGCCGCGGCGTCGAACGAAACGCCGGAGGTCCACGCGCTCAGGTCGGTGGTGTATTTGATCGCCGCGGAAAAATGCGCCTTCGTCAGGTCGGAGGCCAGCAAATCGGTGGCGATCAGGCCCGTGATGTAAGCCGCATCGGTCACCTCGACGTAATCGAGCGCGCCGGCGCCGCTCTGCGCAATGGCGAGGCCGAACGGCACGAGCGCGCGGTGCGGCACGTCGGCGCCGATGATGCCGAGGTAATCGTAACCAGACGCCGAATTCGCCACCGCCAGCGGCAACGTGTGCTGCGGCGTTACGGATTCGAGTTCCGGCGCGCCGGCGCCGTTCCAGACCGGATCGACGCCGACGTAGGCGACGCCCAGCGCTTCGTTCAGCGCGGTCGGGATATACGGCGCCAGGCATTGCACCAGGCCGCTGCCGCCGGTGAGGCACGTCACCAACGTCAGCAGCTCGGTGACGTTGCTGAACACCTTCGCCACGTCGAGGCTGGCGACGACGCCCTCGATCGGCCACACCGTCGCGCCGCTCTGCACGGGCACCGCGAAATTGTCGTAACCGCCGGAAACCGAAAAGACGTCCGGCACGGCCAAGTCGAGCGTCGGCAGAAAGATGTTGTCGTCGGTATAGTAAATGGTCGTGTTCTCGCCGAGCGTCAGCGTCATGTCCCACGTGCCGGCGGCCAGCAGCGCGCCCGGGGCGTCGAGCGAAAAGATCTCGCGTCGCGACACGCCGGGCAACGCCAGCCCGGCGTACAGCGGCTGCGTGAACAGCGTCGCCATATCGGGATTCGTCAGCGGCACGGGCGTGCCTTCCTGCGTGAAATCGCCGGCCGGCGAATCGGCGTAGGTGCGGCCGTAGCTGTCGGGCCGCAGGCGGAAGTACATCACAGCGGCGTCGGCTTGGTACGTCCAGGCCCAGTTGTTGGCGGCCCAGGCCGTGACGATGGGCGCGTCTTTGGCCAGCGGCAGCATGGCATGGCCGCTGCTGTCGGTCGTGTAGGTTGTGCCGTTGTAGAGAACTTTGGCGCCGACCAGTGGCGCGCACGTGCCGTCGTCGTAAACGTAGGCGTCGATTTGCGTGGTCGGCGCGCCGCCGCCGATCAGGTTGCCGTCGCCGAGCGAGGCCGGGTCGGGCAGCGTGCACGTCAGCGGGGCGAACGTGTCGTCGTTGTCGTCGTTGTCGTCGTCGTTGTCGTCGTTGTCGTCATCGTCGTCGTCCGGGCTCGCGTCGTTGTCGTCGTTGTCGTTATCGTCATTGTCGTCATCGTCATCGAGGGTCGGCAAGTTCGGGTGATGGGTTGTGGATTTGGAATTGCCGCCGCCGCAACTCATCACGCAAACGGCCAGCAGGATGCACAACGCCGCGACCAGAGTCGAAACCGCAAATTTCATCAGCGGATCTCCTTCTGCGCGCCGAACGCCGATGGGTTCGACGAATTACGGATGTTGCTGTTTGACGTTCATGATTACGCGCGACCGAGCGGCGCGTCAAGTCAGTTGATCAGTTGCGCCGGCGGGCTGCCGAGCCGCGCCGCCGGATCCTGCCGGAAATAGGCGGCGAGCAACGCGTACAGATCCGCATGCCGCGCCTGCAATTCGCGCGGCTTCTCGAAAAACGCCTCGGTCGCCACGGCAAAAAATTCGGCCGGGTTCGTCGCGCCGTATTTGCGCAGCACGGTGCGGCGATGATGATCGCGGTCGTCGAGAAGCTGCGCGTACTCGGCGGCGAATACCTGCCGCCACGCGGCGTACGCGGCCCGGCTCGGCAGCCGCGGCACGCCGTCGTGCGGGCCGGCTTCGTTGTCGAGCTGGTGCGCGAACTCGTGAAAAACGACGTTCTCGCCGTCATCCGGATTCTCCGCGTCGTACAAGACGTCGTCCCACGAAAGAATCACCTCGCCGCGGTTCCAGGCCTCGCCGATGCGGCTTTCGAGCCCTTCGACGACGGTGCCGTCGGCCAGATGGCGGGTCGCCGGGGCGAAATATTGTTCGGGGTAGACGACGATCGAGAGCGTCTCCGGATAATAATCGGCCTCGCGATGCAGCAGCAGGATGCACGCCTGCGCCGCGATCGTGACGCGGACCTCGTCGGTGATCGCCTGGCCGCCGGCGCCCTCGATCTGCTTTTCGGCCAGAAACACCTGCACGTGGCCTCGCAGCTCGGCCCGTTCGTCCTCGGTCAGCAACTGATAATAAGGGACGTTGCGGTCGACGATCGCGAGCCATTCCGGCGGGAACGGCTCGCGCTTGAGGCGCTCGCGGCGGCGTTTTTTGAAACCGAACATGCATTAGTTTTAGTCTATTTTCCGCCAAAGCAACAACGCGGAACCGCGAAGCGAACGAATTACGAGCATTCGCGGTTCCAAAAAACCCGCAGTCATCATCCTTGGCGGTTAATAACATCCTTGCGTCGCAGCGGCCCGGCACGATATCCTCGCGGGCGGAGGTCGGATGCGCGTTTTTTTGGGCAATGCTCCGTGGAAAAAACCGGGCTTTTACGGCGTGCGCGCCGGCAGCCGCTGGCCGCACTTCGAGACGGCCGACCAGGAGTACATGCCGTTCCCGTTTTTTCTCGCCTACGCAACGGCCGTGCTCGAACACGCCGATTGCGACGTCTTGCTCGTCGACGCCTGCGCCGAGGGTCTCGACCTGCCGGCCTTCACCGACCGCGCGGCGACGTTCGACCCAGCGCTCGTGCT
The DNA here is from genome assembly GCA_964534375.1 of uncultured bacterium. Lineage (GTDB taxonomy): Bacteria > Lernaellota > Lernaellaia > Lernaellales > Lernaellaceae > CAZHPN01. Next base: position 3,889 of record CAZHPN010000007.1, read on the forward strand.
GCTCGAGGTCAGCACGATTTCGATCGACGCGGATCTCGCCGCCGCGCGCGCGTTGCGCGAGCGCCTGCCGCAGACGCGCCTGGCCTTCGCCGGGCTGCACGCGTTCATGTACGAGCCGGCCTGGCTGGCGGAACATCCAGAAATCGACTTCGTCCTGATCGGCGAATACGAGCTGACGTTGCGCGAGCTTGCCCGGCGCCTGGCCGCCGGCGCGCCGCTCACCGGCTGCGCCGGCCTGCTGTGGCGCGACCGCGGCCGCGTCGTCAGCGAAGGCCGCCGGCCGCTGCTTGAAGATCTCGACAGACTGCCGTGGCCGGCGCGGCATTTTCTGCCGATGGCGAATTACCACGACGAGCCGGGCTCGATCCCGCGCCCTTCGGCGCAAATGTGGGCGAGCCGCGGCTGCCCATTCGGGTGCATTTTTTGCGCGTGGCCGCAAATCATGTACGACTCGCGCCGCTGCCGCCTGCGGTCGATCCGCGACACCGTTGACGAAATGGAGTGGCTGGTGCGCGAGGGCGGCTTCCGCTCGGTCTACTTCGACGACGACACCTTCAACGTGAATAAGGAACGGACGCTCGCCTTTGCCGCCGAGGTCAAACGCCGGCGGCTCGGCGCGCCGTGGGCGATCATGGCCCGCGCCGATTTGATGGACCGCGAAACGCTCGCCGCGCTGAAAGACAGCGGCCTGACGGCGCTGAAATACGGCGTCGAGTCGGCCGAACCGGAATTGCTGGCGCAGATGAACAAGTCGCTCGATCTCGAAAAGGTCGCGCAGGTCCTGGCGATCACGCGCGATCTCGGCATCAAAATGCACCTGACGTTCCTCTTCGGCATGCCCGGCGAAACGCGCGAAACGGCGCAGCGCACAATCGACATGGCGCTGGCGGCGGATGCGGAGTCCGTGCAGTTCAGCATCGCGACGCCGTTTCCGGGCAGCCGCTACCACCGCGACCTCGCGGCGGCGGGCCGGCTGCTGACCGACGATTTTGCGAAATACGACGGCTTCCGCAGCGCCGTGGTGCGCCCGGACCGGCTTGAACCGCGCGACCTGGAGGAGATCGTCGCCGAGGCCAATCGCCGCTGGCGGGAGCATCGCTGGCGGCGGCGGAACCCCGACGCGCGCACGCCGTTGCAAAAGGCGGTCGACCTCGCCAAGGAGCCGAGCCGCATTCCCGAGAGCGTCCGGCGGTTCTTTCGCCGTTGACGAACCCGCGTAAAAAGGTTGACACTTGCGGAGCGAGGCGGGTCGATGCCCGCCGCGTTTGCGAAGGGCGTACGAAATGAGATGGCGGATTTACTTTTTTTTATTGGCGCTCGCGGTCGTTGCGGCGGCGATCGTTGTGTATCTCGGCTGCAGCGCGGATTCCACGAGTTCGAGCAACAACAATACAGTCACGGTCAACATCACCGTCCTGCGCGACGACTTGTTCGGCTTGAATCTGAACCAGGTGATCGGGCAGGCGCAGTTCAACCCCGCGAGCGGCGACGTCGGCGTCAACGTGCAGGGTCAGGTCTATCTCGCGACCCTCTCGCGGTTCCCGAATCAACAGATCAACGTCGCCATCGAACTGGAAAACCAGGACGCCGCGCGCCAGCCGTGGACGGCCATCCAATGGGTGCAGCAGGGCAACCTGGAAAACACCAATTTCCCGATTCCGCTCGTGGAGACCATCCCGACGCTGCTGAATTTCCGGGTGCACGTCTACTATTATCAATACGCCAACGGCACAACGTCGGACGACGACAGTTCGCCGATCGGCGCCGTCGAAGGCTCGCCCGTCGCCGACGACGACGCCTCGCCGACCGACGACGATGACGACAATGACGACGACGCCTCGCCCGCGGACGACGACGCCTCGCCGGCCGATGACGATTCGTCGCCGGCCGACGACGATTCTTCGCCGAGCAAGGTTTTCGACGCGGAAGGCGTGTTCTTGTTTCTGGTGAACCGCGGTCAGCCAAGCACGGGAAATTAGACGGACATTGGATTTCTGTGCGCGCCGTCGCCGGATTTGGCGCCGCCGCCGCCCCTTGTTCCTCGCGAAGCGTTAGTGTATAACCCGCGCTCTTTTGACGGACCGAGCGCAAGGAGTTGCCATGCCGTTATCGAAAATTCGCAATATGGGCGTGGTCGCCCACATCGACGCCGGCAAGACGACCGTGACCGAGCGCATCCTGTTTTACACCGGCGTAACCAAACGCATGGGCGAAGTGCACGACGGCAAAGCCACCATGGACTTCATGAAACAGGAGCAGGAACGGGGCATTACGATCGCGTCGGCGGCCATCACCTGCAAATGGCAGGGCTGCACGATCAACCTGATCGACACGCCCGGGCACGTCGATTTTACGCTGGAAGTCGAGCGCTCGCTGCGCGTGCTGGACGGCATGGTCATCGTCTTTTGCGGCGTTTCGGGCGTCGAACCGCAATCGGAGACGGTCTGGAACCAGGCCGAGCGCCACCACGTGCCGCGCATCGCCTTCGTCAACAAAATGGACCGCGAAGGGGCCGATTTCGCCCACTGCCTGCAAACGATGGACGAAATGCTCGACGCCAAAGCGCTGGCCTTCCAGTTGCCGATCGGCGCGGGGGCCGATTTTGTCGGGCTGATCGACTTGGTCGAGATGAAGGCCGTCATGTACGAAGAAGAGCGCAAGGTGATCGAGGAGATTCCCGCTGCGCTGCAATCCGCGGCCGAGGTCGCCCGCGCCAAAATGCTCGACACGCTCAGCGATTTCGACGACGAGCTGGCCGAGCTGTACCTCGAAGACAAGCCCGTGCCCAGCGAGCTGATCTGGCGGGTCGCGCGGCGCTGCGTGCTCGGCGATTTGCTGACGCCGGTTTTTTGCGGCGCGGCGTACAAGAACAAGGGCATCACGCCGCTGCTCGACGCCGTCGTTTACCTGCTGCCGTCGCCGCTCGACGCCGGGGCCGAGGTGGGCGACGACCTGGTCGAGCCGGGCAAAACGCACAAACGCGCGCCGTCGGAGCACGAGCCGTTTTCCGCGCTGGCGTTCAAGATCATCCATGATCCCTACGTCGGGCAGCAAACCTTCATCCGGATTTATTCGGGCAAGATTCAGCCGGGCGACAAGATATTCAATCCGCGGCGGAAGCGCACCGAGCGCATCGGCCGCATTTTGCACATTCACGCCCGCGATCGCATCGACGCGGAAGCGGCCGGCGCGGGGGACATCGTCGCGCTGGTCGGCATGAAGCATACGCTGACGGGCGACACGCTTTGCGACCCGGAAAATCCGCTGATGTTCGAGGCGATCAAGGCGCCCGCGACGGTGATCTCGGTGAGCGTCACGGCCGACGGCTCAAAGGAGCAGGAAAAACTCGGCATGGCGCTGGCGAAACTGGCGATGGAAGACCCGTCGTTCCAGGTGACCTACGCCGACGAGACGCGAGAGAAAATCATCTCGGGCATGGGTGAGCTGCACCTGCAGATCATCGTCGATCGCCTGAAGACCGACTTCAATGTCGAGGCGATCGTCGGCGCGCCGAAGGTGGCTTACCGGCAGACGATTACGCGCGAGGCGCGGGCCAATTACCGGCACGTCAAGCAATCCGGCGGCCGCGGCCAGTTTGCGCACGTGGTGTTCCGCATCGAGCCGAACCCCGACGGCGGCTACGTTTTCGAAGACCACACCAAGGGCGGCGTGATCCCCGCCGAGTATATTCCGTCGGTCGATGAAGGCATCCAGGACGCGATGGAAAAAGGCCTCGGCTTCCCCGTCGTCGACGTCAAAGTGGTGCTGGAAGACGGCAACTACCACGCGGTCGATTCGTCGGATTTTGCCTTCAAGATGGCCGGCATCATGGGCTTTAAAGAAGCGTTTGCCGCGGCCGGGCCGACGCTGCTCGAGCCGATCATGAAAATCGAGATCGCGACGCCCGACGACCATATCGGCGACATCGTCGGCGACCTCGGGCGGCGCCGCGGCCGCATCGCCAGCATGCGCCGGTTCCGCAAAGGTTCGCAGAAACTGGTCGGCTCGGTGCCGTTGGCCGAGATGTTCGGCTACGCGACGGAGTTGCGCTCGCTCAGCAGCGGCCGGGCGAACTACTCGATGGAATTGCTGCGCTATATGCCGACGCCGGCCGACGTCGAAAAGCGCGTGCGCGAGCAAGAAGAGGAGAACGCCCGCCGCCGGTGAGAAGATAATGCTCTCACCGGAAGACACGGAGAGCGCGCAGAGGCAGAGATTGATGGGAGGTTTTTCTCATGCATAGCAGGAGAGAGATTGATTTGATTGATCCCGTTGATCCTGTCAAAAAAAATCAACCGACAGCGAGCCGCGCCCCGGTGGGGCGCTAGATCGATTTGCACCACCGTTCGAGCGTCTTACGGACCATAATCGGATCCAGCGGCTTGGCGATGTAGTCGTCCATCCCGGCCTCCAGACATTTCTCGCGCGCCCCTTGCAGCGCATGCGCGGTCATCGCGACGATCGGCACGCGGCGGCCGTCCGCTTCGGTTTTCCGAATTTCCGCCGTCGCTTCGTAGCCGTCCATCGTCGGCATGCTCGCGTCCATAAAGACGATGTCGAACGCATCCCGCCGGAGCCGCTCGACGGCTTCGCGACCGTCGGCCGCCATCTCGACTTTGCACCCGAGAATTTCCAGCAGCTTTCGGGCGACAATTTGATTGATGGCGTCGTCCTCGACCACCAACACGCGGATTCCAAAGCGACGCGGCGCGGCGGCGGCAACCGGCGGTTTCGCCGGCGGGCGGGCCGCTTCGCGCCCGCGGCGCGCGTCCCACGTCGTCGACAAGACCTCCGCCAGCAGCGATTGGCGCAGCGGCTTGGATACATAGGCGTCAAAACCGAGGTCCTGGATGCGCTTGATGCCGGCCAACTGCGCCAGCGACGCCGCGAGCAGCAGCAGCACGCCCTTGAGCTCCGGATTGGCTTTGATCGCGCGCGCCAACGTCATGCCGCCGCGGTTCGGCAATTCGAAATCGACGATGGCGATGGCATACGGATCGGCGGCCCGCGCCGCGGAAAATAGCTCGTCAAGGGCCTCGTCGGCGGCGGCGACGGCGTAGGCGCGGATCTTCTGACTGGTCAATTCATCGACGAGAATCCGCTGATTCGCCGGATTGTTCGCGACGACCAACACGCGTTTGCCCGCCAGATCGGCGACCGGCGGCGCGGCGCCGTTCGGGGCCGGCGCCGGCGGCAGCGGCAGGACGACGTCGAAAACCGAACCGGCGCCGACGCGGCTTTGCACCGCGATGCGCCCGTGCATCAAATCGACCAGGCGCTTGGTGATCGCCAAACCCAGGCCGGCGCCGCCGAGGGCGCGGACGCCGGCGCCACCGCCCTGCGCGAATTTCTCGAACAACCGCGCCATCAGCTCCGGCTCGATGCCGATGCCCGTGTCGGTGACACGGATGTGAAAGCCGGCCACGGCGTCCGCGGGGGTGTAGCGAATTTCCACGGTGACGCCGCCTTCGCGGGTGAATTTTACGGCGTTGCTCAGGAGATTCGTCAAGATTTGCCGGACCCGCAGACTGTCGCCGGCGACCCAGCGCGGCGCGTCGGGCGCGTAATGCAGCGTGATCTCGAAGCCCTGTTCCTCGGCGCGGCCGGCCAGCATCTGCGCGACCTCTTCGGCGGTGGCCTGCAAATCGAACGGCGCCGGTTCCAGTTCGAGGCGGCCCGCCGCGATGCGGGAATAGTCGAGGACGTCGTTGATCACCGCCAGCAGCGCCTCAGACGAGCGAAACGCCAACTCGGCAAATTCCCGCTGCTGCACCGATAAATCAGCGCCGAGCAGGAAGCGCAGCATGTTGATGACGCTGTTGAGCGGCGTGCGAATCTCGTGGCTCATGTTCGCGAGAAAATCGTTCTTGGCGTTGTCGGCCTGCGCGGCCCGCGCCATCGCCCCCAACAAATCCGTTTCGGTCTGCTTGCGGCGCGCGATTTCCTGGTGCAACGCCTCGTTGGCCTCGGTGAGTTGCTGCGTGCGGCGTTCGACCTGCTCTTCCAGATCTTTTCGATGCGAGGCCAATTCCGTTTCCGCGCGCCGCGTCGCCGTCACGTCGTGGACGTGCGAGATGGTGCCGCGCAGCCGCAGGGCCGGCGCATCCAGAATGTTCAAGTTCCATTCCAGGATTTTCCGAGCGCCGTCCGCGTTGACGAACGTTCGTTCGCCCCCCCACCGCCCGTCGCGCCGCAACGCCCGCTTGGCCTCGAGATACGACGCTTCCGGATCGGGGGCGCCGAACAACTGCGAGACAAAGGCGCCGACGGCTTTTTCCGCGGGGATGCCCAGCAAATCTTCGGCCGCGGCATTGAGAAAAACGAGACGGTCGTCATCGTCGGCGACCAGAATCGGCTCGTCGACGGAGTAGACCGAAGCGAGCACGGAGACTTCTTTTTTTGCGACAACGTCCATGGCCTGGCGATTCTCCGCACAAAATATTTATCGCGCCTCGACCGGCACGTTCCATGGTGAAAGATTCTGCGGTGTTCTTCCGCGGCCGAAGCGCCCAACCAGCAACCGAGCGCCATTATACATTCCCGGCGGCGAAGGAAAAGACGCCGGGCGCCCCTATTTTTTGACGAACGTCGTCGCCTCGATCGCGCGGAGCCCGACGCGTACGGCGACGGCGACCCCGCGCCGCAAGCCGTCCGCCAGTTCGAATTCTTCGACGGCCCGGCGTTCCGGTTCGCTCAATCCGAGCCAGACCACGCCAGGCAGAAACCGCTCCGGTTCGTCGGGCGACGGCAGCATGAACTGCACCGCGCGGCCGTCGACTTGTTGGCGTTCCCAGCCAAAGCCCACGGCGATCGCCGGCGCAAACGACGCCTCGCGGCCGACCAGCGCGGCCATTTTCACCGGGTTCTGCAAGGAACCGCAAACAAACACGCGGGCGCCGTCGGCGAATAAGTCGCGGCCGCCGTCGCCCGCCGCGACAAAAATCAGAACATTGGCCGGTTCGTCGTAAACGGGCGTGTGCACGCGTTGCCGCTCCAGATTCTATTCGCCGGCGGCCGGCAATTCGACGACTCCCGGCGTTGTCGCCGCGTCGTACACTTTGTCACGCAGGCGAAACGCGGAGATCGTTTCCGCGACGCCGAGACGTCGCACGAGCCGGCCGCCGACTGCGCCGACAAACTCGGCCGCGGCGGCGCGATAAACTTCGGCCCAATCGCCGGTCATGCCCGATTCGATGCCGATCGTATATGCCGAGCGGCCGGCGCGCACGGCCAGCGGCGGCTCTTGGGTCGTCTCGGCCATGCCGCGCCGCAGCCAGATGACGCCGTCGGTGCCGGCCACCTCGACCTGCAAATCGTGCGGATAAAACGCCGACCGCACGTGCATGTCCGGCGCGTACGCGCACTCGAGCGCGCCGACCCGGCCCGCCGCGGCGAACCGCACGCCGATCAGGGCCTGGCCGCCCGCGCCGTCCATCGGGCCGACGTAGGCCGCCAGCCGCGCCGCCGGCCCGCCGAGAAACGTCAGCAACGGAAAATGGTCGAACGCCGGGTGCCGCAACGGCCAGTCGCCGAACGGCGGCGCCAGCGACAGCGCGGCGCCCTTGCCGCCGAGAACGGCGCGCACGCGAACGGTCGTCAACTCGCCGATTTCGCCGGCCGCGAGCAGTTCCCGCAACCGCACCGCGGGCGCGAAATACAAATAGGAATAGAACAACCGCACCGGGACGCCGCGACTCTGGGCATCGGCGAAGAGCGCCGCGACCGTCGCCGCATCCGCCGCCGGGCCGGCGTGCAGCGACACGGCTGCGCCCGCGGCCATCGTCTGGCGCGCGAGGTCCGCCGCTTCCGGCCGATCCAGCGCGATCTCGACGCCGTCGGCCGGCTCGCCCGCCGGCACGATGCGGCAATCCGGCCGCGCCGCATAGGCGTCGCGCAGAAAGGGAAATTCCCAGTGCTCGCCGGCAAAGGCGATGCGCGCCGGCGCCGCGGCCTGTCGCCCGGGGAACGCCGCGACGGCGGCAAAGGTCGGCGCGGCGGGCGCCGGCGCTTCGACGTGATGCCGCAGCACGCCTTGCAGCACGGCGCGAAACTGCGGGCCCCGGGCTTCCAAGATGATGCGGCGCACGGCCTCGCGGCCCTTCGGGTCGTCGCGGAGCAGGTCGCGCAACTCGCGCAATTGCCCGACGTCCGCCTTCCCTTTCGTCGTCGCTTGCATGACGCGCTCGGCGCCGTTCAGCAGAGCAATCAGCGCCCTCGCCGGCAACCGCGCCGCGAGCCGCGCCATGCGCCACGCGCACCACGCCGCCGCCTGCCGCAACGCCCGCGCTCCGCGGTTTACCTTAGGCATGGAGCGCCTCCTTCACGATCGCGTCGGTCACCTCGTCGGGCCGCACTTCAACGCCCCGGCGCGCCGCGACGATCAGCGCGAAGGCGAACCGCAGCACCTCCAGCGCGCGCTCGCCCGTGAGCAATGTGTCGCGGTTCTCCAGGATCGCCCTCGGGAAATCGCGGATGCCCGCGGTGAAGCTGGCCTGCCAATCCGCGTCCAGGTCTTCGAACAGCGTCCGGCGGCCGTCGCGCCGCAAGATGAGCGCCGGCTGGTCGGCCATCTGGCCCGTGCAGCGCGTCAACTCGATCGCGCCGCGCGTGCCGACGATCTCGACGCGCTCGTCGGCGCCGAAATACTTCGAATGCGTGTAGAGGTTCGGCTGGAACGCGATATCGAAGCCGCCGAGCGTGCGGCGGTCTTTGTATTGCCAGATCAACTGCGCCGGCTCGTCGATAAAGGCGAACGAGCGGTCGATGAATCCCTTCACCGCCGCAATCGCGCCTATGAAGTGGATCGCCAGCGATAATTTGTGATAGCCGTCGTCGAACACCGCCTGGCCGCGGCCCTGCTCGATTTCGAGCAGGTGCCACATCTCCGAGCGCAGCGCCGGCGCCCGCGCGCCGAACAACCCCGTGCCGAGCTTGAAGCGGATCGTCAGCGGCTCGCCGATTTCGCCGGCGTCGAGCAGTTCCTTCGCCCGGACGTAGGGCGGATAGAACACGAAGTTTTCGATCACGCGAAACTTGCCCTGGGCGGCGCGCGCCGCCGCGACCATTTCCTCCGCTTCGGCGATGCTCGTGGAAATCGGCTTCTGGCAGGCGACGTGTTTGCCGGCCGCCAGCGCCTCAACCGTCAACTTCTTGTGCAAATGGTGCGGCGTGTTGATCTCGACGATGTCGATGCCGGGGTCGGCCAGCGCCTCGCGGTAGTCGGTCGTGGTTCGCGCCACGCCCCACTCGGCCCGCCGTCGTTCGAGCAGCGCCGGGTCGACGTCGCACAGCAACGCCAGTTCGGCCAGGTCGAAATCCTTGTACGCGGGAACGTGCAACATCGTGATGTCGCCGACGCCGATCATCGCGACGCGCAGCCGCCGGTCGCCCATGGGGTTCTCCCGGAGAAGAGGATGTGGCGATGTTATGAGAAGACGGCGGCCGGCGTCAAATTCGGAACTCGGAATGCGGAATGCGGAATGCGGAGTGAACGGGCGTGGAGTTAGTGTGTCTGTCCTGGCCTAGCCGGGCGACGGACGGGTGTGGCGTCAACGATCCCATAAGTCCCATAACTCCCATGACTCCCGTTAAAAACCCACCGCGCCGGCGATGCCCGGCTGCCTTCACAGCGAATCGATCTTCAGCCATTCGCCCGTCGCGCGAGGCAGCGTGACGGTGATCGTCGTGCCGACGTTCTCGACGCTTTCCACGTCGACCTCGCCGTGATTTTGGCGAACCATGTTCCGCACGATCGCCAGCCCCAGGCCGGTGCCGTGTGCCGTGCGTTCCTTCGCGTTGGTGGCGCGGAAGAATTCGGTGAAGAGGCGCGCGCGGTCTTTTTGCGGAATGCCGATGCCGGTGTCGGCGATCGCCAGGCGCACGCGGCTGTCGTCGGCGGACGCCCGGACCTTCAGGCGGCCGTCGTCGCGGTTGTATTTGACGGCGTTGCTGATCAGGTTGCTGGCCACCGTCTTCACGTCGTCCGGATCGGCCAGGGCGATCGCCTCCGGATCGAGGTCGAGATCGACCGCCAGGCGCCGTTCCTCGATTTGCGGGCGGTAGGCCTCGATCGTCCTTTCCACGACGGCCTTGAGCGGCACGGGTTGGTTTTGAAATTCGACGCGGCCGGCGCGCTCGATGGTCAGCAGGTCCTGCAACAATTCCATCAACTGGTCCAGCCGTACGCCGACCCGGCGCACGCCGTCCTGCTGCTTCTCGCCGAGCGGGCCGAAGGCGCCGGCGCCCATGATGCGGATGATCGATTGCGCCGCGGCGATCGGGCTGCGCAATTCGTGGGTCATCGACCGGCGATACAGTTCGCGTTTTTTTTCGGACTCGATCAGTTCGTCCATGGTGCGCTTGTAGCGGACCTGCAATTCACGTTCTTCGTTTTCGGCGGCGCGCACGCGATCGATGATCATCGTCGTCAGCCAGATCAAGCCGGCCCACAACACCGCGCAGCCGGCGAGCACGCCGAAGATGAACCCCCGGTCGCGGTAGAGCCCGTCGACGGCCGGCGCGAACAACGGCCAGTGCGGCAGCCAGCCGAAATATTCGGTGAGGAACAACACGCACAGGATGAACCAGAGAAAGGCGACGATGCGGATCACTTTCGGCCGCTTGAAGAAGATGCAGGCCATCACGATGTGGATCGAATAGAACCAGACGATCGGTGAGAGCACGCCGCCGGTGTAATGAACGAGCGCCGTGATGGCGAGAAAATCGAGGAACATCTGCAGGCCGGCGAACCGCAGCAGTTCGGCGATGGTCCCCGGGTTCAGGCGTTTGTCCCGCCACCAGAGGTAGCCGTTGCAGACGACGATCCCCGCGGCGATTTGCGTCAGCGCCGATAGCGAAATCGGCAGCCCGAACGCCGCTTTGAAAAACGCGCCGCCGAGCACGATCACGATCGGCGGAACCCACCGGACGCGCGTAAACGTCCGCATCGCGAGCGAAAGCTGCTGCTCCAACGGCAAGTGAATGGTCGAGGCGTACATCACTCCCCCGCCGCGCGCGGCTGCGCGATGGAAGATATTTAACAATGGTAACATGACACTTTCGCCGGCGGCAATCAAATTGTACGACTTGCGCCCTATTTGCGTGAAAGGCGCAATTCCTGCGCCGATCCTCCGAAATCGGTCTTTTCAACCCGGGGCGCGTGCGAGTAATATCGGGGCGAATCAACGAGCGGTCCAAATCATTCCTTGGGGGTGCGCGATGAAAGTCCTGTTTTTAGGCGGCGCGGGCGACATGGCCGTCGAGGCCTTGCGCGAGTTGAACCGGGAGGCGAAACGGGTCGAACTGGTCACGATCGTCGATCTCGATCCGGAGAAGGCGCGGAAGAAGGTCGGCGACCTGGGTCTGGCGATCAAAACCGAAATCGAAGGCCACGACCTCTTCGACCGCGATTGGCTGGTCGCCAAGGCCGGCGATCACGACGTCGTGCTGAATTTCGCGGGGCCGTTTTACACCACCGAGAAGTACGCGGCGGAAGCGGCGCTGGCGGCCAAAAAACCCTATGTCTCGATTTCCGACGACTACGACGCCTACCTCGAGATCGTCAAGCTCGACGATGAGGCGCGCAAGGCGAACGTCAAACTGCTGACCGGTTGGGGCAACAGCCCGGGGTTGACGCAAATTCTGGCGCGCAAAGGATACAACAGCATGGACAAATGCCGCCGGATCAACGTCAACTGGGCGGCCGGCAGCAACGAAGACGTGGGCGCGACCAACCTGATGCACCTGTTCCACATTTTCCACGGCACGACGCTGCAGACCTTCCGCGGCAAGGAAATTCCGGTGAAGACCGGCGAAGGGCGGAAGATGGTCGAGTTCCCGTATCCGATGGGTTGGCTGCCGGTCTATTACACCGGCCACGCCGAAAGCGTCAGCCTGCCGCGCAATCTCGCCGGGCTCGAAGAGGCGACGCTGCACGGCGGCGTGCAGCCGCCCTACATTCCGACGCTGCTCAAGACGATCGAAAAAACGGGTTTGTTCAACACCCACGAACGGCGGCGCAAGGCGGCGACCTTCTTCCACAAGGTCGAGGGCGTCTTCGCCTCGGGCGGCCTCGACAAATCGGTCGGCCGCGTCGACGTGTACGGCGTGCATCAGGGCAAGGCCGTGTATCGCTACTACACATACATCGGCCATATCGCGGAACTGACCTCGTTGCCGGCCGTCCAGGCTTGTTTCTGGTTGGTCGACGGCAAGTTCGCCGACAAACCGGGCGGCGTCTACAGCGGCGAGCGAATTCTCGTCAACCCGGATCCGTTCCTCGAAGAACTGATCTCGCGGGGCTTGGAAATCTACTACTACGAATAGGTCGCGATCGCGCGGCGGAAACGGACGGGCGGGCGTGATGCCCGCCCTTTTTTTATTCCGCGGCCGATTCGGAAGACGCCCGCGAAGCCAAGCCCGTTGTCGACCGCAGCATCCGCACTTCTTCGGCGTAGCGGCGGGCCCAGGCGTCTTGCGGCTGGGCGCGGCAGGCGGCGGAAAAGTCGCGGTAGGCGTCGTCGTAGGCCCGGCGCTCCTGCTCTTGCCGGCCGGCTTGCCGCAGCTTGTCGCTGATGCGCCAGCCGAGTTTCCGCAACGCCGGATCGCGGGCATCGATGCGCCAGGCGGGCGCGAGCAGGTTCGCCGCGGCGACCGCATCGCCGCCGTCGAAGGCGGCCGCGGCCAGCCGCACATAGTCGGCCAGCCGCAACTTCTCGATTCCGCGGACATCGGCCGCGACGCTCTGCTCGCCCAAAATCTGCTCGGCGCGCTGCCATTTCGCCTTCGCCGCCTCGAGCTCGGCCGGCCCGCCGTTGGCTGCGGCGCGGGCTTCCGCCAGCAGGCTCTCGGCCAGCCGTTTCGCCGCCGCTCGGCCCACTTCCACCGTTTCCGGCAGTTTGACGACTTCGCGGGCGCCGTGCGGCGGATCGACGCCGACGTACACGTCATAAACGCCGTCTTCTTTCGGCGCTTCGAGGACGACCGCTTCGCGGATGAAGCGATCGCGTGGCCATTCCGCGGTGCCGGCCCAACCCATCAGCGCGGCGTGCCCGTGAAGCTCGGGCGTCTCGCCGGGCCGCGCCAGCCCCACCGACAGGCGGCAATCCCCTTCTTCGCCGCCCTCGCGCCGCCAGGTCAGGAAGATCGGCGTCTTGCGGCCCGGATCGAGCGCCGCGGGGATCTCGGCGCCGCGCAGCACGAGCCCGGCGACGAAGGCGATGGGCGGCCAATCGGGCCGCGGCGGCGCGTCCACCTCGAACAAATCGCGGCGCACGTAGTTGCCGTTGGGCGGCTCGCTGAAATGCCGGTCGTCGGGCAGCGTAAGGTACTGCGACGGGAACTTCGGGTTGTCCGGCACGGTCGTCACCTTGCCCCAGCCGCGGCGGATGTGAATGAAATCGGGCCGCCGCTCCGCGAAGAAATACTCGTCCATCATCCGGGGCCACTCGGGCGTGTACCGGCGGCGCGCCATCGGCACATCGAGCAGGTAGCCGATGTCCATGATCTTGCCGGGCCAATTGAAACTCGTGCCGCCCATGTCCATGTCGCACATCGTCAGGTCGTGCGGCTCGCGGGCGAGCTTGTGCGCGATGTCGCTCCACCACTTGGCGCGGCGCGCGATGCCCTTCGCCGAGACCTCGTGCTTCTCCGCGAAGCCGTCCAGCACTTTTTGCGAGGCGCCCACGGCCAGGCCCGCCGGGATCGCCACATACAGGGCCGCGACCGCGAGGCCGGCGACGACGGCGACGCGCGGGTCGCCGCCGCGGGCGGCGAGGCGCTTTATCCAATCGCCGACGTTCAGCGCGGCGAGGCCGATCAGCAGCCCGAGGGGAATCGGGAACGAAGACAGAAAGCGCCAGGATTTCATCCAGTCGCCGTTGGACACCAGCGTGAAAAACGCCAGATACGCGGCGGTCGCGGCGAAATAGAGCGCCTCGCGCCAGCGTTTGCCGAAAAACGCCGGCAGGCAGAGGAACGGCAACGGCCAGAATTCGTACGTGCTGAAGAAGGTGAAGATGTAGTTCCAGCCGGCGCTGTGGAAACTGAACACGCGCGCGCCGAGCGACGGCAGCACCTTGGCGTAATAGGTGTTCGCGAACGGCCACGCGAAATAGACGTAATGCCAGAGCTGATACAGCGCGAAGACGCCGACGAACATGACGGCCCACAGGGCCAGCCGCCGGGCGGGCCGGCCGCGGATCGTCAAATCGGCGAGCAGCAGATAGCCGCCCGCGATGACGGCGTGCATCGGACCCTCCGGCCGCGTGATCGCCAGCGCGGCGAGCGTCAGCGCCGAGAAGGGGAATAGCTTTTCGTCGGCCGCTTCGCGCGTCGCCAGCAGGAGCGACGCCACAAGCAGCAGCGAGTACAGGCTGTTCTCCAGGCCGGAATGGTTCCAGATCGCGAAGCCGGCGTGCCCCGCGACGAACAGCGCCGCCAGGCCGAGCGCCCACGGGCGCCGGCCGTCGGCCGACGGCAACAGCGCGAACAAGCCGAACGTCAGCAGCACGCCGCCGCTGAAGAGCAGCGCCAGATATTGCGAGCCGTCGAATGGGTCGACGCCGGCCTTTTGCAGCGTCGCCAGCAGCGCCACCCAGGTGGGGTTGGAAAACCCTTCGACGCGCTCGCCGCCGGGATACGCCACGGAACCGAAACCCTGGGCGATGTTGCGCGCAAAGGTGAAGCTGATCGCCGCGTCGTCGACCCAATATTTCTGATAAAACGGCGTTGCGGCGCGCGCGTAGAGCCCGAACGCCGCCAGCACGCCGGCGATGGCCAGCGCGGCCGCCGCGATCGTTTCCGCCGATGGCTTACCTTCCGGTTCGCTCGTTTGTTGCGTTTCAGATTGCGTGTCGGGTTTGGTCATTCCAGCCTCTTGCGCAAATTATCCGTCGCCGAAGCAGACGCCGGTGTCGCGCGCCGCGCGCACCCATTCGCCCGCCGGATCGACGAGCCGAATCTGCTTGATCGCCTCGGCGAGCGGCGTGGCGATCAGCCGGTTGTTCTGCAGCGCCACCATCGTGCCGAATTCGCCGCGCGCGGCAGTGTGCACCGCAAAGGCGCCGAGCCGCGTGCACAAATTGCGATCGAACGCCGTCGGCGCGCCGCCGCGCTGGACGTGCCCGAGCACCGTCGCGCGGCATTCGCCGACGTCGTAGCGCTCCAGCCACCCGGCGAGCCGGTCGCCGATGCCGCCGAGCCGCACGGGTTCCGCGCTGTCGGGCACCAGTTCGCGGACGCAAGCCTCGCCGCCGTCGGGTTTTGCGCCTTCGGCGACGCAGACGATCGTGAAATTCCGGCCGAGCTTTTTCCGGGCCTGGATGGCGCGCACGATGGTCTCGACCCGCCACGGAATTTCCGGAATCAGGATGACGTCGGCGCCGCCGGCCAGGCCGGCCTGCAGCGCGATCCAGCCGGCGTTGCGGCCCATCGTTTCGACGATCATCACGCGATGGTGGCTTTGCGCCGTGGTTTGCAGCCGATCGATCGCCTCCACGACAATGTTGACCGCGCTGTCGAAGCCGAAGGTGATGTCGGTCGCGCCCAAGTCGTTGTCGATCGTTTTCGGGATGCCGATGATCGGGGCGCCGCGCAGGAAGAATTTGTTCCCGACGGCGTTCGTGCCGTCGCCGCCGACGACGAACAGCACGTCCAGTTCCAGGTCGCGCAAGTTGGCCAGCGCCTCGTCGCTCCGGTCGGCGGTCGTGACGCGGCCGTTCTCGACCGTCTTGTAGGCGAACGGATCGCCTTTGTTCGAACTGCCCAGAATCGTGCCCCCGCGGGCCAGCAGCCCTTTGACCATGGCGCTGGTCAGGCTCACTGTGCGCGGTTCGTCGAGCAGCCCTTCGAAGCCGTCGGCGACGCCGAGCACCGTCGCGCCGTAGCGGGAGATCGCGCAGCGCGTCACCGCGCGAAGGACGGCGTTGAGTCCGGCGCAGTCGCCGCCGCCGGTGAGTATGCCGACGCGTCTGAGAGGCATGGTCGATCTCCCCGCCGGGTTTGGGCCCGACAAAAAATCGCCGTTAGAATAAGCCATGACGGCCGCGAGAGGAAGACTGGGAGGATCGAAGACTGAGAGACTGACAGACCGATCCCGGGCAAAGCCAAGCAGATTGCGCCAAGAAACCCCTCTCCGCCTCCCAGCCGTTCAATCTCCAAAATTTCTCGTCACTCGTACCGCAGCGCCTCGATGGGATCAAGGCGCGAGGCCTTGTACGCCGGGTAGAGGCCGAAGCCGATGCCGACCAGCGCGCTGAAGCCGACGGCGATCAGGACGATCTCCGGCTTCACCAGGAGCGGCCAGTTCATTTTCGCCGCGAGTCGGCCGGCCCCAACGATGCCCAGCACCACGCCGACGGCCCCGCCGGCGGTCGACAGCGTCAGCGCCTCGACGAGGAATTGCGACAGGATGTTCGTCGGCTTGGCGCCGACGGCCATGCGCAGGCCGATTTCCCGCGTGCGCTCGGTCACGCTCACCAGCATGATGTTCATAATGCCGATGCCGCCGACGAGCAACGAAACCATCGCGATCACTGCGAGCAGGGTGGTCAGCGCGTTCGTGCTGGCTTCCATGGCGGCGGCCATTTCCGCGAGGTTGCGGATCGAAAAATCGTTCTCGACGCCGTCGGCGAGGCGATGGCGGCTGCGCAACAACGTCGTGATTTGCCGCTGGGCGCGCGTGGTGGCGTCGGCCGACACGGCGCTGACCATGATGATGCCGGGGATGAATTGCTCCATGCTGCCCTGGAGCTTGGTGAGAAAGGTCCGCACGGGCACGAAGACCGCGTCGTCGTAATCCTGGCCCGTCGGCGACTGGCCTTTCTTGGCAAGCAAGCCAATCACTTGAAAGGGTACTTTGTTCATTCGCACGACGTGGCCGACCGGGTCGACATTCGCCCCGAACAATTGCTCCGAGACCGTATCGCCGAGCACGACCACTTTGGCGCCGGTGTCTTCCTTGGGAAACAGTTCGCCTTTGGCAATGGGCCAATTGCGGATCGTGAAGAAGTCCGACGACGTGCCGGTGATGCCGGTCGTCCAGTTCTGCTCTTCCGCAATCACCTGCCCGGAAATTCGCATTTGCGGCGCCGCGACGTCGACCGAAGAGACCTCGGACTGAATGGCCTTGAGGTCGCCCCACGTCAACGTCGGCAGCGAACCGTACCCGCCGCGCGCGCCGCCGGCCGTGGTCGCGCCGGACAAGACCATCAGCAGATTGGAGCCCATCGAGGCGAACGTGGCGACCACCTGCGCCTTCGCGCCCTCGCCGATCGCCACCATCGCGATGACCGCCCCGACGCCGATGATGATGCCCAGGGCGGTCAAGAACGACCGCATTTTGTTGCGGCGCAGGGCGCGGATCGCCGTGCGCATGGTTTGCAATAGATTCATGAATCGGCCTCCGCTTCCGCCGGCAGGAGCACGGCTTCGCGCGGCGCCTGGCGCTTGTCCGACTGGATGCGGCCGTCTTTCATCACCAGGACACGGGCGGCGTATTGCGAAATGTCCGGTTCGTGGGTGACCAACACGACCGTGATGCCGGCGCGATAAAGGTCTTGGAACAGTTTCATGATCTCGATGCTCGTGCGCGAGTCGAGGTTGCCGGTCGGCTCGTCGGCGAGAATCAGCCGCGGCTTGGTCACCAGCGCCCGCGCGATCGCCACCCGTTGCATCTGGCCGCCGGACATCTGGTTCGAAAAATGGTGCATGCGATCGGCCAGGCCGACGCGCTGCAGCGCCTCCGTCGCGCGCAGCCGCCGCTCGCGGGCCGGCGTCGACGCATAGGTCAGCGGCAATTCGACATTCTCCAGCGCATTCGTCCGCGCGAGCAAATTGAAATTCTGGAACACGAAGCCGATGACTTCGTTGCGCACCTGCGCCAACTCGGCCGCGGACAAGCGCGAAACGAGCCGCCCGGCCAGGTGGTACTCGCCGGTGCTCGGCCGATCGAGGCAACCGATGATGTTCATCATCGTCGACTTGCCCGACCCCGACGCGCCCATGATCGCGACGAACTCTCCTTGCTCGATGACCAGACTTTCCTTGCGCAACGCGTGCACCTCGACGTCGCCCATGTGGTACGTCTTGGACACGTCTTGCAACAACACCAACGATTGCGCTGCGCTCATGGCTGTCTCATCAGCGACGCACGCCGCCGCCGCCCATCGGTCCCATCATCGGATTGCGGCTGGCCGTCGAACCAGCCGTGGCGGCCAGCTCGGTGATGACCTCGTCGCCTTCCTTTAGCTCGCCGTCAAGCATTTCCGTGGCCGTGCCGTCGGAGACGCCGAGCCGCACTTTCACTTCCACCGGTTCGCCGTTCCGCAATACCCACACGGAGCGCGGCGCGCGCGCGGAACCCGCCGCGTAGCCGTCGCCGCCTTTTTCTCGTTTCGGCGGCTCGCCCGCGACGGCGGCTCGCGCCGAACCGCCCGGTTTGCCAGCCGCGGTCGCCAATTTCTTCCGCAATTCGGTCGGCGGACGAAATCGCAAGGCGGTATTGGGAATGCGCACGGCGTCTTCGCGTTCCGCGTAGACGAAGCTGGCGCTGGCCGTCATGCCGGGTTTGAGGCGAAAATCGTCGTTTCGCACGTCGATGACGGCGTCGTAGGTCACCACGTTTTGCACGGTTTGCGGCGAATTTCGCACCTGCCGCACCTTGCCGTGGAACACATCGCCGGTATACGCGTCTACGGTGAAGGTCGCATCCATGCCGTCGTGCAGCTTGCCGACATCGGATTCGGCGACGCTGGTGTCGACCTGCATCTTCTGCATGTCCTCGGCGACGGTGAACAACGTCGGCGTTTGCAACGAGGCCGCGACCGTTTGGCCGACGTCGATGAGCCGGGAAATCACCGTGCCGGTCGTCGGCGTCACGATCGTCGTGTAGCCGAGGTTGATCTGGGCTTGATGCAAGCTGGCTACCGCCTGCGCCAGCGCGCCTTCGGCGGCGGCGACGGCCGCGACGTCGCCGTCGTAGGCGGCCTGCGCCGTTTCGAGATCCTGCTCCGCCAGCAGTTTTTGCGCGAAGAGTTTCTTGTCGCGTTCGTAGATCTTGCCGTCGTTGACGGCCTGCACTTTGGCCTTTTCCAGCGAGCCTTTGGCGGCGAGGACGTTGGCCTTGCCCTGTTCGACGGCGGCTTGGAACAGGGCCGGATCGAGTTGGGCGAGAACTTGCCCTTTCTTCACCGGCGCATTGAAATCGGTGAACCATTTCAAACACGTGCCGGACACCTGGGCGCCGACCTGCACCGTGACCAGCGCGGACAGCGTGCCCGTCGCCGTCACTTTCGCGACGATCTTGCCGCGTTCGATCTTGGCCGTCTCGAACTGCTGCGTCGGCTTCCTTGGCCAATAATGGTAGGCGCCGTAGCCGATCGTCGCGGCGAGGACAACGACCAGGCCGATCGTCAGCCGCCGTTTGCTTTGGTTCATCAGTCAGCATCCCTCTTGCGCCGAAATTCGACCCGCTTAATGACACGCTTCCAGCTTCGAGTGTTCAAAAAGGCGTTGTCGATTTCGGCCAGAACCTTGTCGTGGAGCGGCCGCGGGAGCGCCAGGCTCATGTAATCGGGCTCGACGAAGGGCCGGGCGGCGATGTCGAAGCTGCCTAGCACGGCGCGCGGCTTTTCGCTCTTGGCTTCCTGCAACGGGAAGAGGACGATCGTGCCGCAGGCGGCGCCGAACGGCGCGATGACGGAGTTCCAGTCCTCCGACGCGAAATTGACCAGGTTCATCAAGCCCGAAAGCGGGTCGGCGTGGCCGAAAAAGACGAGCACTTCGGGTTCTTCGCCCGGCGCCAGTTTGTCGATCCGCTTGATCACGCAGTATTTTTTCGGCGCCTTTTGGATGTTCCATTCTTTGACGAAGCGCCGCACGAGTTCGGGCGATTTCACTAGGCGCTCGCCCTCGAACAACCCTTCCTTGCCGGTCGAGACAAAGTACGGGACCATCGGCGACATCTCCGCGAGGCCCAGGTAACACCCGCCGCCCGGACAACCGAAATGGTCGGAGTCGAAATACGAGGTCACGCCGGACCGGCGCGTGCGCCGGACGTACGCCAGGACGCAGGGGTAGATCTTTTCCGACGTATCCCAGTCGAACGTGCCGTCCTTGAGGTTTTCCTCGCGTGGTACGATTCCCGATTGCGGGTGAATGGCGTCGGCCGGTTTGTCGTCGGTGTAAAAGACGGCCAGCGCGTGGTCCGCGAAGCCGAGCCGATCGTCGAGTTCCTTTGCTTTCGCGATGTCGAAGTTCATCGTTTGGCGACTCCTTCAATGTGCAGGCGACCGTCGCTTGCGTCGCATAATGTGCCCCGGAACCCGGGCCTTCGGCAAGGGCGAACGGCGTTTGAAAATTTACCGTCAACGACGAGTACGGGGAGTTCCGGCGACACTTCGCGTATTTCCTCACGGCCGCCGGGTTCGCTTTTTCAGGGGTTTGCGGAAAACGTCTGAGGCGCCAACACCGGCTCGGTCGCGAAATCTTTGGGCAGTTCGCCGGTCAGGCTGTTCAAGAAGGCGAGCAGGTCGTCGAGTTGCGGCTCGGCGAGGATTTTGTCGAGTTGGACCTTCGCCATGACGCGCACGGCGTCGGGCAACGCGGCCACAGATCCGTCATGGAAATACGGCGGGGTCATCGCGACGTTGCGCAGGCTCGGAACTTTGAAAACGTATTTGTCCGCCGCGTCTTTGGTGATTGCAAAACGCCCTTCATCCACTTTCGCGCTGTGCGTCGCCGGCCAGTAATCGGCGGCAATTCCGAATTTCTGAAATGAACGGCCGCCGACGCCGACGCCGTTGTGGCAGCCGGCGCAGCCGAGGTCGAGAAAGTCGCCGAGGCCCCGGTCCGCCCGCGCCGCGAGCGCCCCCGCGTCGCCTTTCAGAAACGCGTCAAAGGGCGACGGCGTGACCAGCGTGCGCTCGTACGCGCCGATCGCCCTGCCCCAATTCGCCGGCGTCACGGGCTCGGCATCCTGCGGAAACGTGGCGGCGAATTCGGCCGCGTATCCCGGAATCGCCTTGATTTTCCGCGTCACGGCGGCGAAATCGGGGTTGCCGAAGCTGGCGGGCCCGACCAGCGATTTCATCGCCTGCTCTTCGACGTTGGCGCGATCGCCCAGCCAGTGGGCGCGGAATTGCAACGCCGCATTGAGCACCGTCGGCGCATTGCGCGCGTTCGCCCGATGTTCGACGCCGATCGACGTCGGCAAGCCATCCGTTCCGTACAGCGCCGGATGATGGCACGTCGCGCACGAGACGGTTCCGTCGAGCGAAAGCCGCGAATCGAAAAACAGCTTGCGGCCCAACGCGACGCGCGCCGGCGTCGTCGGACAATCCGGCGTCGCCAGGTCGGCGGGCAGCGGCGCAAAAAACTGCCGGGCTTTTTCGAGCAGGCTGCGATCCGGTGCGGACGCCGCGACGAGCATCGCCGCCGCCGCAAACGCCAAGGCGGTCCGCATGAGCCAACGCTGCATTGTCGAACTCCCTTTTCGATATTTCAAAAAACAGAATAACCACGGCCGATTCCGCGCAGCACTTCGGCAGGAAAAAGAGGATTTCGCTCGTTTTCGACAATTGGACGCCAATCTTGCGTCAATTCCTCGGTAGGGTTACCGTTTCGCGATGAACGCGGATTCCGTAGAAAACAACGGCGTGTTGGCGTGGACTGTGCGCAATGAGGACGCCGGCGGCGTGCCCTTGGTTTTCCTGCACGGCGCGGGCGGTGAAAAAGAAATCTGGTCGGCCGTGGCGCGGCGGTTTGCCGCTTTGCGTCCGGACCGGCCGCTGGCGCTCGTCGATCTGCCGGGTCACGGCGACGCCCCGCCGCCGGGCCGCGACCGCATCGAGGATTACGCGGCCGAGGTGCGGGCGTTTCTGGACGAACGGGCGTGGCCGCAATTCGACCTGGCCGGCCACAGCATGGGCGGGGCGATTTCGCAGGCGCTCGCCGCCGATATGCCCGACCGCGTGCGGCGCGTCGCCCTGATTTCCACGGGCGCGACGCTCGACGTCAACCCGATGCTGATCGACCTGCTGCCGAATCAGATGGACCTGGTGATGGAAATGTTCGAGTCGTTCGCGTTTGGGCCCGACACCCCGCGCGGCCTGATCGACGTTTGCCTGGAGCCTCTGCGCCTCGTCGACCCGGTCGTCTTCCGAAACGATTTCATCGCCTGCCGAAATTGGAACGCCGGCGAGCGGTTGGACGCGATTCAGGCCCCCTGCCTCGTCGCGGTCGGCGAAAAAGATTGGTTGACGCCCGCCAAACGCGGCAAGTTTCTCGCCGCCAACCTCAAAAACGCCAAACTGGAGATCTTTATGAACGCCGGCCACATGCTGCCGGTCGAACGGCATCGCGAACTCGGCGACTTGTTGGCCGCCTTTCTGGAGGACTGAATCTTGACGTTGGCGAAGGCGCTGGCCGCCATCGTCGGCGCCGAAAATGCGCTCGACGACTCGGGTTCGCTGGCGGCCTACGCGACGGACCACAAAGAGCGCGGCGTGCCGCCGTTGGTCGCCGTGTTGCCGGCGACGACGGCCGAGGTGCAGGCCATCGTGCGGCTCTGCGCCGCGCAAGGCGTCGCGCTCATTCCCCGCGGCGCCGGCACGGGCACGGTGGGCGGCGCGGTCCCGGAAGCGGCCGCCGTGGTGCTCGATCTGTCGCGCATGAACCGCATTCTTGCGGTGGATGCCGACAACCTGCTCGCCGACGTCGAGGCCGGGGTCGTGACCGGCGACTTTCAGCGGGCAATGGAAAAGCAGGGGTTGTTTTATCCGCCCGATCCGTCGAGCAGCGACACCAGCACGCTGGGCGGCAACGCGGCGACGAACGCCGGCGGATTGCGGGCGATCAAGTACGGCGTCACCGGCGACTGGATCGCCGGATTGCAAATCGTGCTCGCCGACGGCCAGCTCATTCGCGCCGGCACGCGGACCCGCAAGGGCGTGGTCGGGTACGATCTGACGCGGCTGTTCGTGGGCAGCGAGGGCACGCTCGGCGTGATCGTCGGACTGACGCTGCGGCTCGCCCCCAAACCGGCGACGAAGCGGACTCTGTTGGCCGTATTCGCCGACGTGCGCCAGGCGGGTGAGGCGGTCCTGGCCGTCTTGCGCGGACCCGTGACGCCGGCGGCAATGGAGTTGATGGACGCGTCGGCGCTGGCGGCCGTCCGCAGCAAGCTGCCCGCACCGATTCCGCCCGGGCACGCGACGCTGCTGCTCGACGTCGACGGCGACGCGGAATCGACCGCGCGCGAGGCGGCCGCGCTCGCCGAAATCCTCGCCGGAACGAAAATGGTCGCACTCCGGCGGTCGGCTTCCGAGGAAGAGGCGAAGGCGCTCTGGGCGGCGCGGCGCGCGATCAGCCAGGCGCTTTACGAGATTCGCCCGCAGCGCGCGGCCGACGACGTGGCCGTGCCCATTTCGGCGTTGGTCGAGTTGTTCGAGGGCGTCGAACAAATCGCCAAGAAGGCCGGCGTGCAACACGCGTGCTTCGGCCACGCGGGCGACGGCAACGTGCACGTCAATCTGCTGTACGATCCGGCCGACGACGACGAATCCGCGCGCGTGAAACGGGCCCGCGAGGAAGTCTTCCGCTTGACGCTGCGGCTGGGCGGCACGCTCAGCGGCGAGCATGGCGTCGGCGTCGCCAAGCGCGCGTTCGTGCCGTGGGAGCAGCCGGCGGCGTTGATCGATCTGCAAAAACGGCTGAAACGCGCCTTCGATCCGCTCGATATTCTCAATCCGGGCAAGGTTTTTCCGTGATTTCGCTCGCGGCCGAAGCGGCGCGCTGCATGCGTTGCGGCAACTGCCGCGCGGTCTGCCCGGTCTGCGAAATCACGCGGCGCGAGAACGACTCGGCCCGCGGCCGGCTGCTCCGGATTCGCCACGCCCTTGCCGCCGATCGCTGGGCCGCGCGCGACCGCGAGGCGCTCTCGCGCTGCTTACTGTGCGGCCGCTGCACCGAGGTCTGCCATGTTCACGTCGAAACGCCGCGCGCGGTGCAGGCGGCGAAAGCGGCGAGCGGCGCCGCCGCCGGTCTGACCGATTTCGCCGCGGAATACCTGCTCGGCGATGGCGGGCGCCTCGAAACGGCGACGCGCCGTTGGCGCCGGTTCGCCGCCTGGCTCGGACGCGCGACGCCCGACGACAGCGGCCTGCGGCTGCGGTTTTCCCTGCCCTACGCGGAGGCAGGCCGCTGGCTGCCCAAGCCGCCGGCAATTTCGTACCTCGAAAAGAACACGGGCCGGGCGGCGCGGGGTCGCGAGAAAATTGCGATATTCGCCGGTTGCGGCGCCGGGCGATTGTTCGCCGGCGTCGGCGAAGCGCTCGACCGCGTTCTCGCTAAATACGACCTCGTCGCCGCCGTGCCCGAGCAATCGTGCTGCGGCCTGCCGGCGTGGGGCATCGGCGCCGACCGCGCCGCGAAGACGGCCGCGGCCAATTGGGTCGAGGCGTTTCGCGCCGAAGAGTACGACGCAATTCTGACGCCGTGCGCCTCGTGCGCGGCACATTTGCAGAAAATGGGTAAAGTTTCTCTGACAGGATCAACAGGATCACTGGGCCATGACGAAGACGAGGCCACGTTCGCGGCGGATGCGGCGCGGTTGGCCGCGAAAGTCGAAGACGTCTTCGCGTGGCTCGCGCGCCGCGAACCTCAGTTCGATCTCGAGGGCCAGCGCGTCGCCGTCCACTTGCCCTGCCACGCGCGCCGCGGCGTCCGCGACGGAACTGCGGTGTTGCAAGTCTTGGCGCGAAGCGGCGCCGAAATCGTGCAATTGCCGGATGAAATCGACCGGCGCTGTTGCGGCATGGGCGGCAGCTTCGGCGCCCGGCATCCGGACCTCTCGCGCGAAATCGCCCGTCCGAAAATCGAGGCGATGCTCGCCGCGAAACCGGACGCAATCGTCTCAAATTGCACGGGTTGCCTGGTGCAACTGCGTGATGGCGTCGGCGACAATCTCGGCGTTCCGGTCCGGCACGCGATCGAATTACTTGGGTAGACACGGCGTTTTGGGCTCCGCGGCCTTGTGTGCGTTGCGGATTCGCGGGCGCCGCGGATCCGGAGGCCGGTCTCCCAGTCCCGCGGCGATGCCGCGCAGTCGCGCCACGCTTTGAGCGTGGCGCAGCCTTTCAGCCTCTGAGCTTCCCGTTGACACACTGCGGCAAGGCGGCTCATACTTCCTGCACAAACCGGCAACGGAGATTACGTCATGGCGCGTGGACTGTACTGGGAAGACTTCGAGGTGGGGATGCAGTTCGTCAGCAAGGGGCGCACCGTGACCGAGACGGACGTGGTGAACTTCGCCGGCATTTCCGGCGACCACAATCAGTTGCACACCAACGAGCAGTACGCCAAGACGACGATTTTCGGCCGGCGGATCGCGCACGGCGTGCTCGGCATCGCGTTCATGACGGGCCTCAATCTCAGCTTGGGCATCACCGAGGAGACGATGCACGCGTTCATCGGGTTGGAATGGAATTTCCTGCGGCCGGTGTTCATCGGCGACACGCTGCACCTGGAACTCACGGTCGAGTCGAAGCGACCGACGAAAAAGCCGGATCGCGGCATCGTCAA
The DNA here is from genome assembly GCA_964534375.1 of uncultured bacterium. Taxonomy (GTDB): domain Bacteria; phylum Lernaellota; class Lernaellaia; order Lernaellales; family Lernaellaceae; genus CAZHPN01. The sequence continues at coordinate 29,467 of CAZHPN010000007.1, forward strand.
CTTCGCGTGCAAGATGGTCAATCAGCACGGCGAGGTCGCGCAGGAAGGCATTCGCAAGCTGCTGATGAAACGCAAACCGAAAGACGAAGCGAAATAGGTAGCCGTCTATAGTCGGATGACCGAAGCCGGAACCCGAGTCCCGAATCCCGAATCCCGCGTTACTTCAACTTGGCGCGCAGCAGCGACAACAGCGCCGCGGAATTGACCGGTTTTTGCAGCACGCCCGAGAGGCCGAGTTCGGTCGGGTTGATGTTGGCGCTGAGTTGGTCGCCGACGGAACTGAGCATGAAGACCGGCGCCTGGTTGTCGAGCATCCGCAACTCGCGGACGAAATTCGTGCCGGCGTCCACTTCTTCCATCATCAAATCGACCAGCAACAGGTCGGGGTTGAGGTCTTTGTAGGCTTTCAGGCCGTCCTCGGCGCTGTTGGCCTCTTCCATGACGTAACCGTTCGCTTCGAGGATGGTGCGCAGCACGTCGAGCAGATCCTGGTCGTCATCGACGCAAAGAATCACATGTTTGCCGTCTCGCATAACCCCTCCTGCTTTCAGTGGCCGGAATCGTAGCCGCGCTCGCGAACACGGTCAAGGCGCCACCGTCGAAGGAAGGAAAAAGGAAAAAGGAAAAAAAGGAAAGCGGCGGCGCGGGCGTTTGGTGACGGGGTGATCGCCGCCGCACGCACGTTGGCAAGACGCCAGCTTTCAGCTTCGCAGCGTCACCTGCCTTTCAGCCCCGCGGTCGTGCCGCGCAGCCTCTCAGCCTTTCAGTCTCCGTAGTGCTTCCAGTACCGGCGGCTCGGGGTCTGGAAATTCAAATCGAGGCGTTCGCCGTTGAAGTTGATGATCGTGTCGTTCGTGCCGTAGGCCTGGGTGGCGTATTTGTTGTCCCAGCGATCGTACGGGCCGAGGTCGACGGTTTGGCCGGCGACCGTCATCGGGCCTTCGCGGCCGACGACGACCAGGCCCTGGCTCGGCGAATCGTATTCCACGTCGCTGCCAATCGTCACTTTGGCGTTTTCGATGTCGCTGACGAACTGCGAGAACTCGCCGTTAGCCGTGGCGTCGCCGAGCTCGACGATCCAGACGTTTTCTTCGCCGTCGGCGATCAATTCGTAATCGTTGGCGGTCGACCACGTCGTCGGGTTTTGCGAATAGAGCGCGAGGTACGAATCGCCCTTCTTGCCGATCGTCCAGTTGCCGGATTGGACGACCTGGTCGAACCCCGACTGCTGGAAATAGGCGTGGGTGTACTTGGTGCACAGGCCGTCGATCAGCGGCAACGTCGGCCGCCAATATTGCAGGACGCCGACGTTCTTGTAGTACGTGCCGCGCGGCTGCCAGCCGCCGGTCCATTGGCCGTCGTCGCCGGTGGAGAGGCTTGGGTAGGTGGTCGTTACGAAGGCGTTCTTGTCGATCGTCGCCAGCCAGACGAGCACCTGCGCCGACCAGACCGCCGGTTTGTAATCCTGCGCGCCGGAAAGCTGATAATACGCCGTGCGGTAGGTGTACGTGCTGGATTCCTCCAACTCCACGCCCTGCGACAGCGGCGCGAGCAAATTCGCCGCGTCTTTCAGCAGCGGGCTGCCGACCAGCGGCTTGAGGAACGTCAGGCCGCTCCAAAGATAGCCTTTCCACAGGTCGTATTGATTGACGAGGGCGAAAGTGCCTTCGATCACGTCCGGCGCCACGTAGCCCGTGGTTCCCCACCAGAAAATGACGTCGTTCACCGCCGTGTAGCCGATGCCGTATTTCGGCCCGTTGACGAGATTGACGCTATCGGTCTGCTTGTTTTCGAAACTGGCCTTCGCGTCGTTGGCGATGTCTTCCATGATCGGCGGCGGCCAATACTTCTTGCTGGTGGCGAGCATCGTGCCCGTGAATTCGGCCGGATTTTGCGACGCGCACAGGCCGAGCATGATGTGCGCCGCTTCGGTCGTCGAGTCGCTGAGGCCGTTGAGCATGTGATCGGAATAGGTGCGGCCGTGGCTCGTCGCGTAAAGCCCGTTGTAATAGTTCGAGGCGAAATCGAAATTCAACACGTCAAGCGCCATGTGGGCTTCGAGCGCGATGTCCGGATCCTCCGCAAAGTCGGCAAGGTTGACCAGCGCGGGCATATCCTCGTCGAAGTAAACGTTCGAGTGGAATTCAGAGAAGCCGAACAAACCGCGCATGTCGAGCCAGCGTTTTTCGAGCGGTTGCCCGTGGGCGACGTGCTGCTGGCCGGTCATGCCCGAGTTGGTGAAGATGCTGGTTGGGAAAAGCTGGCCGGCGAGGATTTCCGCTGAGTGGTACAGGTTCTGATGATTTTCGGACCACCAGCACAGATCGTCCGGCCCGGTTTCGTCGAGCCAATACTTGAAGCCGAGGACCGTCGTTTCGATCGACTGCCGCAAGGCGGCCGGCAGCACATGCTTGTCGTTGTCCAGATAGAGGATGCGCAAGAGCGCGGCCATGTCGAAGTCCGACGTGTCCTGCCGCGCGTTAACCTTCGTCAGCGACGCGTTGATCGCATCTTCGTCGAACGTCGTCTGGCCGGTGGCGACGCGGCAGCATTGCGCGTCGAGCCCGCCGCCCGCGCCCGGCGCGCCGGCCGCGCTGCACGCCGCGAGATACGCCGCCTGCCGGCTCAAAAATCCGGCCGTGGGCAGAATTGGGTCGCCGCTGTCGTCGTCGGCGGGCGAAACGTCGTCGTCGGCCGGCGACGCGTCGTCGTTGTCGTCGTCATCGGGCGTGGCGTCGTCGTCCGCGGCGGTCGATGACGACGACGACGTGCCGCTGCACGTTAAAGCGGCGAACGAGAAAACAATCACACCCAAGAGTGAGAGCAGGCTACGATGGAAGGGCATTGGTCATGGTCCTTTCGAGCTATGGCTAGGGGATCATACACGCATCGCCGGCGCCCGAAAAGACGAAACCTCGTCGCCCAAAGTTCCGGCCACCGGTCGATCCTGGCTATCCTGTTAAAATGATGCCGCACCCATAGCGTTCGCGGCCTTGCAATTTTTGCGAAATGCCGATTTATTCACCCCGGTCGGCGTCTGCGCCGGCGCAATTCGCCACAAATCGCCTGACGAGGGATCCCGTGCAACACGAAATTACGACGCCCGGACCGTTGCTGACCGAAGCCGGCGAACTCGCGCAACGCGGCTTCGCCAAACGTCCGCTGCTCGACTACGATCCGCGGCGCATCGGGCCGACAGCGTTCGCTCCGGTCAATCGCCTGCGGCTGAAGGAATGGGATTACTACGCGGTGACGGCGCAGGATTGGTTTTTCTCGGCGACGGTGGCCGACGTCGGCTACCTCGGCATGGCCTTTATCTACTTCATCGACTTTGCGCAGCCGGCGATGCGCGAGGCGACGACGGTCACGCCGCTCGGCTGGCGCGCGCGATTGCCGCGCAGCAGCCGCGCGGGCGACATCGATTTTCGCTGGCTCGGGGCGCGTTTGCGGTTCGAACGCGGCCCGGAAACGCGCCGGCTGACCGTCGACTGGCCGCGCTTTCACGAAGATCGGCCGCTGCACGCCGAACTGCTCTTGCACCAGTCCGACGCGATCGAGTCGATCGTCATGGCGACGTCGATGGGGCCGAGGCATTTCTATTACAACGAGAAACTCAATTGTCTGCCCGCCGAAGGGTTCGTCGAGATGGCCGACCGGCGGTTGGACGCGCGCAGCGGCGCCGCGCTGGCGAGCCTCGATTGGGGCCGCGGCGTCTGGCCGTATCGCACGTTCTGGAATTGGGCCAGCGCCTCCGGCTTCCTCGGCGACGGACGCACGATCGGCCTCAACCTCGGCAAAGGATTCGGCGACCTCAGCGCCGCCACGGAAAACTGCTTTTTCATCGACGGCAAAACGGACAAACTCGGCGCGGTCGATTTCGCGTACGACCCGGCGAATTTTCTTCAACCGTGGCGGTTCCGCGATGACGCCGGCCGGCTCGATCTGACGTTCACGCCGTTTTTCGAAAGGCCCTCGAACATCAATTTGTGGGCGTTGAAGACGGAAGGCCATCAGATGTTCGGCCGGTACAACGGTCAACTGGTTGGCGCGAACGGCGAAAAATTCGCGATCGACGGACTGATCGGCTGGGCCGAAGAACACCGCGCGCGCTGGTAGCCGACAATCGCCGCAGCGAAGGTGGAGCCGTGGCCTATGCGCGACTGTGCGGTGTCGCCAGGCGCCGCGCGCCCTCGACGGCGAGCAGCGCCGTCTTCCGCTCGGCGCCCCAACGATAGTCGCCGACCGCGCCCGTGGCGCGAATAACGCGGTGGCACGGAATCAAATACGCGATTGGGTTCGCCGCGCATGCCGTGCCGACCGCCCGCACCGCGCCGGGTTGACCGATCGCGGCGGCGAGGTCGCGATACGTCGCGACCCGGCCCTCCGGAATCGCGAGCAACGCCTGCCGCACTTTGACCTGAAACGCCGTGCCCCGCGGCGCCAGCGATAACCGGCGCGCGGCCGCGCCGCGCATGCGAGCCGCCGCCTCGCGGGCGTAGGGCGCCACCAGCGCGCGGTTCTCGCGCAGGCGCGCCTCTGGCCAGCGGTCGCGGAGAAACGCCGCCGGCGCAGCCGCCTCGGCGCCATCGACGAACGCCAGCGCGCACAAGCCCTTGTCGGTCGCGGCGAACAGCGCTTCGCCGAACGGCGTCGGCAGAATTTTCCAGCCGATGGTCAGACCCGCGCCGCCGGTTTTGAATTCGCCGGGCGTCATCGCTTCGAGGCCGAGGAACAAATCGTGCAGCCGCCCCGTGCCAGACAGGCCCAGCGTCAGGCTCGTTTCGAGCAGACTCGTCGAGTCGGCGAGCAATCGCTTCGCCTGCGCCAGGGTCAGCGCTTGCAGGAAGTCCTTCGGCGTTACGCCGGCCCAGCGGCGAAACAGCCGATGAAAATGAAACTCGCTCAACCCGAGCCGCCCCGCAATTTCGGCGAGGCGGGGTTGTTCGGCCGCGTGCGCGTCGACAAAGCGAATGGCTTCCGCGACGCGCTGAAAATCACTGCCCTTCATTGTGCGCCTCCGACGTTTTCCAAGTCGATAATGCGCCTTGCGCCCGGCTCCGGCGACCCGATTCTTGCGGCGATTTCGAGGAGCAAAAATGACCAGGAACCCGAACCGCGGACCGATCGCCGCACCCTTGACGCACCTTAGCCCGCCGTAGTCTGATAACCGCGGAACCAGTGGAATTATGGGGGTAATGGGAGCGGAAAATTTGCTTGACGGCAGACGCCTCCACGCGACTCCCATAATTCCCAATTTTCAACCCAGAAGCGAGAGCGGCGATGACCGAATCCAAAACCGACGCCCGCGCGGCATTACACACGACGGCGCGAACGCTCGTTCTGGTCCCCGCCCTGGGCGCGCTGCTCCTGTTTCCCCACTTTGTTCTCGCGGTGTTTTTCGAGAAACTGCGGACCGGCATCTTACTGGTCCCCGTCGGCGGCGTATGGGATCTGCCATTGCCGGATTCCCCCGGGTTCTGGACCGAAGCGCTGGCGAGCGCAGTTTTGCTGTTGCGCGTCGCGGTGCGGCGCCGCAAAGACCCCTGGACGGTGCAAGCGCCGCTTTTCTCGTACGGCCTTTTATTCGGCCTCTGCGCGTTTCTCGAAGGCTGCGGCATTTTCGTCGGCCGTTCGGCGTATCGCGCGCTCCTGTCGCTGGTCGGCGTCAGTTTCCTTTTGACCTGCGTCGCCGGTTTCGCGGTCATTGCGAAGGCTTCCAATACCGAGCGCCGGCGGCGGATCGAAACGGCCGCCGGGGCGCCACCCGCGGCCGCGGCGCGCAGCATGTTGCACCTTCGCGCGGTCGCTTTTCTTTTTGTCTTGGTTCCCATGGCAGTTCTTGGTCTGCAACGGGGAATCGACGAGGCGCTTACGCTGTTGGGCGACCGGTTCCCGGGATCGGCGGCCAGGCCGGAAATGGTGAGAATCCCCGGCGGCAGTTTCCTCATGGGCTGTTCGCCAGGCGACACGGACTGTGGCGAGATGGGGCACGATCCGAGCGGGCCGCACTGCAAAGACGCCGAGTGCGCCTTTCAGCGTTACCAACGCGAGCACGGCGACATTCATCACCCTGACGGCGACCATTGGTGGTTGCGGTATGACGCCGAAGAGCCGGCGCATTGGGTGACGATCAGCAGTTTCTGGATGGATACGGCGCCGGTGACGCAGGCGCAATATCAGGCGGTGATGGGAAAAAACCCGAGCCGGTTCAAGGGACGCAACCGGCCGGTGGAAAGCGTCGAATGGCCCGACGCCCGCAGCTATTGCGAGTTGGTCGGCAAACGCTTGCCCACCGAGGCGGAGTGGGAATACGCCGCGCGCGGCGGAAGGACCGGGCCGCGCTACGGCAAACTCGACGACATCGCCTGGTGCGGGCCGGTGATGGGCCGCTGGGGAACGCATTCCGTCGCCACGAAACAACCCAATGCCTTCGGCCTCTATGACATGCTGGGAAATGTGCGGCAATGGTGCTCCGACTGGTTCGACCACGGATATTACGAGCGCTCGCCCGCCGAAGATCCGAAAGGTCCGACGGACCCGCCGTTCAACCACCGGCACTCCATCTTTCACGTCGTGCGCGGCGCCGGCTGTGACGATCCGCCGGGCCACGTTCGCGTCTCCAGGCGCACCGGCTGGATTTTTTCGCACGTGGGTTTTCGTTGCGCTCGCGATGTCGATGCCGCCCTCGCCGCGCCCCCGCCGCCGGCGGCGGCATTCCAATTCGTTTCGATCCAGCCGGGCAGCTTCTTCATGGGCTCGCCGCCCGACGAGCCGGCGCGAACACGCGGCGAAACGCAACATCAAGTCACGCTGACCAAAGGCTTTCTAATGAGCGCGACCGAAGTGACGCAAGGTCAATGGAAAAGCGTAATGGGCGTCAACCCCAGCGATTTTGTCGGGTGCGGCGACAACTGCCCGGTCGACCGCGTGACATGGTTCGACGCCGTTGAATTCTGCAACAAATTATCGGACCGCGAAGGCCTGACGCGCTGCTATAGCGGCTCGGGCAAGTCGGTAAAATGGGACCGGTCCTGCACCGGCTACCGCTTGCCGACCGAGGCAGAATGGGAATACGCCGCCCGCGCCGGCACGACAACCCGGTTCAACACCGGCGACTGCCTGGCGCCGGACCAAGCAAATTTCCTCGATATGCCGGCCGCGGGTTGCCCGAAAATTGAGAAGCCAGGCCTCAGCTATCCCGTCGCTGTCGCCAGTTACCCGCCGAACTCGTGGGGTCTCTACGACATGCACGGCAACGTCGCGGAATGGGTGTGGGACTGGCGCGCCGATTATCCGTCCGGCCCGGCCGTCGATCCGACCGCGGCGGCAACAGGAGACTACAAAGTCTGGAGGGGCGGCAGCGCAAAAACAGTCGCCGACAGTTGTCGGTCGGCATCGCGCAGTTATGGCATCAGTCCCGATGCGCAAGACTCCGCCATCGGCTTGCGTATCGTCCGCACTCTGCCGTAGACCGGCGCCCGAACCCGGCTCGCTCGAAATGACACCTCGCAAGGCGATCACGTATCGACAACGGGCGCAACCCAATACGCGGGAAATATTTTTTGACTCACGCGGAGAATGTGGGAAGCCGAACCCCGAACCCCGGAACCCGGAACCCGAACCGCGAATCCCTTTGTGTCTTCCGTGCCCTCCTCTGTGCCCTCGGTGATTCCAGTTACATCCCCAACTGTCACCCCCGCGCCGACTGCCCGCCGTTGTGCGCTTGCCGCCACCAATCGAACCAGGCCATGCCGGCCAGCACGCGCACGGCTTTTTCGGGCGTGTTGAAGGCGACGATGTGTTTGCCGTCGCCGGTGGGAATCACCACCTGATTGTGCCGGCGGTCGAGCGAGACGTTCATGATCGGCTTGCCGTATTTTTTCGTCAGCCGCGCGATTTCGGACCGCAACGTCATTTCGATCCCGCTGGCCATCGCCTCGAATTGCGCGACCGTTTCCGCATTCATGGCGTTGGGCGCCACCGCGTGCGCGACCGTGCCGATTTCGCGGGCGATCGACGACGCGCCGATGCAGCCCAGCGTGATCACGGCGTCGAACGCGTCGGATGCGACAGTCGCCTCGATCGCCGAGACGTACAGGTCGATTTCGACCGTACCGACCAGATCGATCGGATTGGCGCGGCTCCAATACGACGGCAACTGCTTGTCGAGCAGCGCAACGATTTCCGCGGGCAAGGCGGGCAGCCGCAACCGGTACTCCTTGCACAAATCGGTCGCGACGACGCCCCAGCCGCCGCCGACCGTAACGATCGCGACGCGATTGCCGTGCGGCAACGGCAGGTTTTCGACGCCGGCCGCGCCGTCGATGAGGTCCATCGGGTTCTTGACGAGCATGATGCCGGCCTGGCGCATCGCCCCGTCCCACACCTCGCGGCTGCCGGCGAGCGCTCCGGTGTGGCTCGACGCCGCCTTCGCGCCTTCCTTCGTGCGGCCGCTTTTCAGCATGACGATCGGCTTCTTCGCCGCGACGGTGCGCGCCACCTGCAGGAAGCCGCGGCCGTCGTCGATTCCTTCCAGATAGACCAGGATCGCATCGGTCGTGTCGTCCTGCCCGAGATACGCCAGCAGGTCCGTGCAGGTGATGTCGCCCTCGTTGCCCGAGCCGAAAAATTTGTTGACGCCGACGCCCTGTTGCTCGGCCCACATCATCACCTGGCCGCCCAGATTGCCGCTCTGGCTGATCATGCTGATGCCGCCCACTGGCGGCATCGCCACCGCGCCGGTCATGAACAGCTTTTGCCGGGTGGAGATCATCCCCATGGTGTTCGGCCCGAGGGTCCGCATTCCCGCGGCGCGCGCCGCGGCGACGACCTCATCCTCCAGTGCGCGGCCCTCCGCGCCGGTCTCGCTGAAGCCGGAGGTGACGATCACCAGATTGTTGACGCCGGCGGCCCCGCATTCGCGCACGGCCGCGAGCACTTTGTCCTTCGGCAGGGTGATGAAGGCCAGATCGACCGGGCCGGGGCAGTCGCGCAGGCTCTTGTACGCCGGCCGTTCGAGAATCGTCGCGCGGTTCGGATTGATCGGGTACACCGGACCTTCGAAGCCGCCGTTCAGCAAATTGGCGGTCAGCAAGCCGCCCCATTTGACGAATTGTTCGCTGGCGCCCAGAATGGCCACGCTTTTGGGATAACAAAGCTGGTCGAGCTTGCGGAACAAGTCTTTCGCATCGGCCCCGGCGCGTTCGCCGGCCGCTTCTTGGTTCATTGTTGTCCTCACCTTTAATGACGCGGCGTGTCGGGATTTTAGGCGGAACGCGTCCGCGCGGCAAGTCGTCGAAATCGGGTCGGCCCGCCCCTTTGACGCACCGCGGCGGGGCTCCTAGAATGGCGAAAAATTCGCCGGAGGCCCCGCACCATGAAGCGCGATTTGAAAAAGATGGCCGGAACGCAATTCGACGTGTTGTTCATCGGCGGCGGCGTGACCGGCGCGGCGGCGGCGTACGACGCCGCACAACGCGGCTTGCGCGTTGGGCTGGTGGAGAAGCGCGACTTCGGCTGGGCGACGAGCGCGGCCACGAGCAAGTTGGTCCATGGCGGCTTGCGCTACCTGCAAAACCTCGAATTCGGGCTGGTGCGCGAGAGCTTGCGCGAACGCCGCGTGCTGACGCTGATCGCGCCGCATCTGGTCGCGCCGGCGCCGTTCCTGGTGCCGACGTACCGCTACTCGACGAACAATCTGCCGATGATCGCCGCCGGCATGGCGCTCTATGAAATGCTCAGCTTCGACAAGGGTTGGCTGGAGGACCACGCGCGGCAGGCGCCGTCGTTCCGGCTGTTGTCGAAGAGCAGCGTCTTGGTGGAAGCGCCCGGCGTCGACCCGCGCGATTTGACCGGCGGCGCGCTCTTCTACGACTGCCAGATGCAAAGCCCCACCCGCGTGACGCTCGAATTCATCATGGCGGCGGCGGCGAACGGCGCCCAGGTGGCGAACTACGCCCAGGTCGAGGGTCTTCTGACCGAGGGCCGCCGGATCGTCGGCGCGAAGGTGCGAGACATGGAGACCGGGGAACCGTGCGAGATGCGCGCCCACCTGACGGCGAACGTCGCCGGACCGTGGGCGGATTTCGTATCGGAAATGGCGCTGGGCGGCGACAAGAAGAGCCTGATCCGCAGCCAGGGCATCCACCTGATTTTCCGCCGGGTCGTCAAAGACCACGCGGTCGTGTTGCGCACCCGGAGCGGCCGGCATTTCTTCCTGATCCCGTGGCGCGGTCTGACGCTTGCCGGCACGACCGACACGCGGTTCGCGGGCCATCCGGACGAATACGGCGTGACGAAAAAAGCCGCACAGGAATTCGTCAACGAGATCAACGAGGTCTATCCGTCGGCCAAGCTGACGCTCGATGAAGTTTCCTGGACGTACGGCGGGCTGCGGCCGATCGTCGAGAAAGAGACGGATGTCCAGGTGGAGGTCTACAAGGCCAGCCGCAAATACGAAATTTATGACCACGCCAAAGAGGACAAACTCGACGGCTTCGTGACGGTCATCGGCGGCAAATACACCACCAGCCGCCATCTCGCCGAACAATTGGTCGATCTCGCCGAACGCAAACTCGGCAAACCCGCCTCGCCCTGCCGCACGGCGCGCATGCCGCTGCCCGGCGGCGATATTCGCCGTTGGCGCGATTTCCTGATCGACGGCAATCGGCGGCATCCGGCGGTCGGCGAAGAAATGGTCCGCGAATTGAGCGAGATTTACGGCTCGCGTCGCGAACGCGTTTTCGCCCGGCTGGACGACCCCGCGCTCGGGCGTCGGCTCGACGAACGGCGCGCGTTGCCGGCGGCGGTCGTCGCCGAAGCCGTCGAGACCGAGATGGCGCAGACGCTCGAAGACATCCTCTGGCGGCGCACGACGCTCGGCGACGCCGGCCTGCTGACCGACGAAGCCGTGAACGGCGCGGCCGCAATCGCCGCCGCCCGCCTGGGATGGGACAAACGCCGCTCCGCCATGGAAATCAAGACGACCTTTGACCGTCTGGCGCGGCGCAACATGATCGATTGACGCTTTGCACTCGTCGCCGCCGCGACCGATGGCGATCGAGCCTGCCGCAGGAAGATTTTGATCGTTTAGCCATAGATTGCGCAGATTTACGCAGATGCACGGGCCGCGGATGGCGCTCGATAGGGCGGAATCCGTCATGGCCCGCGCCATATCTGCGTCCATCTGCGTTCATCTGCGGCCAAAAGAACCTTGGGTTGCGGCCGCGGGCCGCACTGCGACTCTGTGGTTCAATCCTGAAAGCGCCGCTGCAGACCGGCGGACGCGTGGAATGTCTCGGCCGCGGACCGGGCGCGACGTGGCGGAAAAGAGGCAATGTCCTCAAGAGAGGGTAATAATGAGGGTACAATGATTCCGCGACGTCGTTCGCGATGGAGGGCCTTGGTCTTCAATTTCCAACAAGGATTGGTCGCGGCAAACCGCGGGGGCAAAATGAACCGAATTTGCCGAGAGTTCCGCTTTCCGCGCCCCGAAAGGCCTTTGCGAGCGCATCACACGTCGCCGCCGACAGCGGGTCAAGACCCGTGATTCGAATCGGCATGCGAAGCGCGTGAAACGGCCGGCCGCGCCGGAGCCGTGCGAAGGCGGGGGCGCAACGGAATCGCGATCGCCGAACGCGGAGCAACATTGACAAGCGCCGGCGGGGCGTCAATATTGGGCCGTGCGAAAGGGTGTGAAAAATGCCGGTTAAAGTGCTTTCTTATACGGTGCTGTTCGAGCCTGCCGACGAAGGCGGTTACTGCGCTTATGTGCCGGCGCTTCCCGGCTGTTTCTCGCAAGGCGAAACGTTGGAAGAAGCGCGGGCGATGATTCGCGAGGCCATCGAAGGACACCTGGATTCGCTGGTCCGACATGGCGAGGCCATTCCCATCGAGCCGGCCGAACCGGTCACCGAAAGAATTGAAATTCGCGTCAAAGTGGCGTGACCGCGGATGCCGCGCCTGCCAAATCTCAAATCGCGCCAAGTCATTTCGGCATTGCAAAAAGCGGGCTTTTACATCGATCGGCAGAAGGGCAGCCACGTGCAGATGCGACGCCAGGATCGGCCCGGCGTAATCACAGTGCCGAACCACCCGGGCGCCGATGTGAAAAAGGGCATTCTCAACTCGATCATCGCCGCGTCGGGCCTGTCGGTCGAGGATTTCCTCGCGCTGCTTTAGCGTCGGACGGACGCCCAGGAAACGGATTCTCGCACGGCGGTCGGCACGGCAACGAACCGCCGTCAAATTGACACTCCTTCCCCGGGTGGGTACTTTGAAGAGGTTATTCTCGGGAAGTGAGGATCATGAGTTTAGCTATTGAAACTGTCGACCTGGTTCGCACCTTCAAGAAACGGCGCGGCGAGGTCTTTTCGGCGCTCGACAAAGTGAATCTCGAGGTGCGGCCGGGTGAGGTGTTCGGGTTGCTCGGGCCGAACGGCGCCGGCAAGACGACGTTGATCAAGATTCTCGTCACGTTGTTGTACCCGACCTCCGGCCGCGCGATCGTCGCCGGCTGCGACGTAGTGAAGGAAACCGATCGCCTGCGCGGGCTGATCGGCATGGTCAGCGGCGGCGAAACCAGCGGCTACGGCATTCTCACCGTGCGCGAAAACATCTGGATGTTCAGCCAGTTTTACGGCATGCCGAGCCGCCTGGCGAAAGAGCGCATCGACGGCTATCTCCAGCGCTTCGGCCTCGCCGGCGACGCCAAGACGAAGGTCAACAAGCTGTCGACCGGTATGCGGCAGAAGATGAACATCATCCGCGGCTTCGTCACCGATCCGCGCATCCTCTTTCTCGACGAGCCGACGCTGGGCCTCGACGTGCACATCGCGCGCGAGGTCCGCGCCTATATCAAAGAATGGATGGCCGAAAACCGCGACCGCAACATTCTGCTGACGACGCATTACATGGCCGAGGCCGAGGAGTTGTGCGATCGCATCGCGATCATCGACAACGGCCGCATCATCGCCTGCGACACCCCGGCGGCGTTGCGCGCGACGCTCGGCAAGGGCGGCTCGTTCACGCTCTCACTCGCGCCCGCGCCGGCCGACGCCTCGCTGGTCGAAGGCGTGCCCGGCGTGTCCGGCGCCTACGTTGCGCAGACCGACGGCGGCGCCGAAGGCGTGCTGCGTTTCCAACTCAACGACGACACGCGGCTGGCCGAGATCTTCGCGGCCGCCAGCCGGGCCGGCCTGACCGTGCGCGAGTTCTCGAAACGGCAGCCGGACCTCGAAGATCTGTTCATGAAGGTCGTCGGCCGGCGCTTGCATGAAGACGAATAAGTTCATCGCCGCGTTGCGGGCGATCAAAGCCCGCGCCTACGTCCGCATCGTCGGCGGCAACCGCGAACTGTCGTGGATGATCAGCGAAGTCGGCCTCCCGATCATTTCGCTCGCCGCCTACATTTTCGTGTACCGCAGCCTCGGCGCGCCGCCGCAATACGAGGGCCTGGTGGTCCTCGGCGGCGCGATGATTCCGTTCTGGGTCGGCGTGCTCTGGGGCATGGCCTCGCAATTTTATTGGGAAAAAGAAACCGGCAATCTCGATTTGTTCATGGCCTCGCCGATGCACCCGGCGTGGCTGCTGCTGGGCATGGCGACCGGCGGCATGTTCATGAGCGCCGTGCGCGCGCTCGGCGTGCTGGCCATCGGCGTCTTCGTCTTCGGCGTGCATTTCACGCCGCATCAGCCGCTGCTGCTCCTGACCGTATTTCTGCTCACGCTGACGGCGCTTTTTTCGCTCGGCATGGCGGCGTCGAGCGTTTACTTCCTCGTCGGCCGCCTTGGTTTGAAACTGAATATGATCCTGATGGAGCCGGTATATTTTCTTTCGGGCCTGTTTTTCCCGGTCAATAAGTTCGCGCGGCCGTTGCTGCTCATTGCGGCGGCGATCCCCTTGACCCTCGGGCTCGACGGCGTCCGTCAACTGCTGCTGCCGCGGGGGCTGGGCATCGGCTTTTTGTCGCCGTACGCGGAGGCGTCGATCCTGGCGGCGATGACGGTCGTCTTCACGATCGGCGCCGTACGGCTGATGCGCCGCCTCGAAGCCAAAGGCAAACGCGACGGCACGATGTCGCTGCGGTGGGAATGACCATGCAAAGTCGGCGCGCATTTTGGGCTTCGATGAAAATCGGTTGGGCGATCGAGTCGAACTGGACGTCGCCGCCGCTGTACCTGCTGTACGCCGCGGTCCGGCCGATGGCGATGTGCCTGCTGCTGTATTTCTTGTTCAAGGTCGCGGCGGCGAATCCGAGCGCCGACCCGCGCTTCGCCGCGATCTATTTGGGCGACGCGTTTTTTGCCATTTTCGGGATGATGGCCTCGGGCCTGTCGTGGGCGATCATCTCGGACCGCGAGCAATATCAATTGATCCGTTACGTATACATCGCGCCGACGCCGTTCGTCTGGACGCTGATCGGCCGCGCCGCAACTTTCGTGCTGATCGCGCTGACGAGCACCGCGGCGATTATCGTCGTCGGCGTCGTCGTGCTGCATCTGCCGTTCGGTTGGAGCCGGATCCATTGGGGATTGCTGCTCACGACCTCGCTGCTCGGCCTGGCGGCGACGATGTCGCTCGGCATTTTTTTCGCCGGGATGCTGCTGGTCACGGCGCGGCACGCGCTGCTCCTCGCCGAGGGCGTGGGCGGCACGTTCCTGCTGATTTGCGGCGTATTGTACCCGACGAGCTACTTGCCAATCTGGGTGCGCCCGCTCGCGTGGCTCAGTCCGCTGACCTACTGGATCGAAGGCGCCCGGCGCTCGTTCGGTTGCATCGGCTTCGACAGCAATATCGCGTGGCTGCCCGATTGGGCGCTGGTGCTCGCGCTCGCCGCCCTGACTGCCGTCACCGGCTTCGGCGCGGCCAAAGGTTTCGCGATGTTCAACCGTTACGCGAAGAAGCACGGCAAGATCGACGAAGTGACGAATTATTGACGGCGGGAGGGCCGCGGACGCCCGACCTTCGCCAGCGCCGCCTGAATCAGCGGCGCGTTTCCCGGCAGGTGATGCAGGATCAACGCCTTTTGCATTTCTTTGCCGCGCACATCGCGTTCGACGAACACGGGCCGCAGGGTCGCCGGGTCGAGGCCGGTGGCGTACATCACCGTCGCGGCCGTTCCCGGCGTCGGCGTGAAAATCTGACATTGTTCCACCTTGATATGATGTGTCCGCAGAAAATCGTATACGGCCACCATGTCTTCGATGGTCGAGCCCGGGTGCGCTGCAACGAGGTACGGCAGCACGTATTGCTCTTTGCCCGCCTCGCGGGAGAAGCGGCGGTGCTGTCCGAGGAATTCGAGGAAACTGTCGAGCGGCGGTTTGCGCATCGTTTTCAAGACGTGCGAAACGACGTGCTCCGGCGCGACTTTGAGCAGGCCGCTCGTATGTTCGCGCGCCAGTTCGCGGATCAGCGCCTCGGAAAGAACGGCCAGATCGGTGCGAATGCCGGTCGTGACGAACAGGCGCTTGACGCCCGGCGTCGCGCGCGCCAGGCGCAACAGTTCCAGATAGGGCGTCTGGTCTGCCCGCAGATGCGGACAACGCACGGGCCACAAGCACGACGGCCGGTCGCACGGCTCCGGGCGCTGGCAGGCGAGGCCGTACATATTCGCGGTCGGGCCGCCAATGTCATTGATGACCCCGCGAAAATCGGGATGCGCCGCGACGCTCGCCAATTCGCGCCGAATCGATTCCGCCGAGCGGCTGACGATCGTCTTGCCCTGATGCGCGCCGATCGCGCAAAACGCGCACCCGCCGCAGCACCCGCGATGGCTGATCACCGAAAACCGCACTTGCTCGAGCGCCGGCACTGGCTCGCGCAACGACGGGTGCGCGTCGCGCGTAAACGGCAATTCGTAGAGCGCGTCGAGCTCGCGCGGCGACGCCGGCGGCCACGGCGGATTGGCGACCACGCGCATGCCGCCGCTTTCCTGCCACTGGCGGCGGTCGCGATGCGTTTCGAAAAGCTGAAACGCCCGCGCGTGCGTTTCCGGGTCGCCGGCGATTTCCTCCGACGACGGCAACGCCACGCCGTCGGCCGGCGCGGGCCGGCTTTTCGGTTCGCGATAGACGACGCCGGGGATCTCGCGCACGGCGGCGAGGCGGGCTTCTGTCGACGGCGCCGGTCCGGCCGCCGACAACGCCGCCAGCCGGCGCGCAATCTCGACGGCCGGCCCTTCGCCCATGCCGTAGACCAGCACGTCGGCCCCGCAATCCATGAGGATCGGCCGGCGCACGGAATCGCTCCAGTAATCGTAATGGGCGAAACGGCGCAGGCTCGCTTCGAGGCCGCCGGCGACGAGGAACGCCGCTTTGCCGAACGCGCGCCGCAGCAGGTTGCCGTACGCGGTCAACGCGCGGTCCGGCCGGCCGCCGGCGCGGCCCCCGGGGGCAAAGGCGTCGTCCCGGCGACGACGTTTGAGCGCGGTGTAATTGGCGACCATCGAGTCGAGCGCGCCCGACGTGACGCCGAAAAACAGCCGCGGCAGACCGAGATGCGCCACGGCCGCCGGGTCGCGCGCGTCCGGACGGGCGATGATGCCGACGCGAAAACCCGCCGCCTCGAGCGCCCGGCCGATCAGCGCCGCGGGGAACGACGGATGATCGACCGCCGCGTCGCCGGTGACCAGCACGACGTCGAGCGCGTGCCAACCGCGGGCGCGGGCTTCGTCGAGCGACAGCGGCAGATGGGCGGTCGGGCGTTTCATCGGCTGTCTATACCACATTCGGGCGGCCGAAAAAAATTTCCGGTTCGCGTCCGGCGGCGCTGAAATCCGGCGCCGATAATGTTATATTGAAATAAGCTTAAAGGAGGCCTCGATGCCGTTTTGTCCAAATTGCCGCGTGGAATATGTGCCGGGGATCGCCAAATGCTCGGATTGCGACGTTCCCCTGGTGGACGAATTGCCGCCCGCGCCGGCCGACGACTCGGCGGCCGAGGAGATGGTCGTTCTCGTCGAGGGCCGCGGCGCGGTCGAAACACGGATGATCGCCGCCGAACTGGATGCGGCGGAAATTCCGTACGTGTTGGCCGGCGACGAGATGGGTTCCGTCCTCGTTTATCCGGCGCAGGACGCCAAAATCCTGGTGCCGCAGGGCGATCTCGAACGCGCCCAGGAAGTTCTGGCGACGGTCGGCGAATCGCTGGCGATCGAGCTTCCGGATGACGCCGACGTGGGTCTGGCCGTTTGCGAGCAGTGCGGCGCCGAACTTCCGGACGGCGCGACGGCTTGCCCTAATTGCGGCGCGACGGTCGAAGACCCGACCCCGGCTGCCGAGGCGGAAGGCCCTGCCGAAGAGCAAGTCGAACTCTTTTTCTGCGACCACTGCGGTGCGCAGGCGCCGCGCGACGCCAAGAAATGCCCGGAGTGCGGCGAACCGTTCGACAACCCGTAAGCGCGGCGAGCGGCTATTGCGCCGTCGGCGCTCCCGCGTCGCGAACGGCGAGATAGATCGCGTCGCCGGGCTCACCTAGCGGCTGGCCCAGCGGCGTGGTGTCGAATTCCTCGGCGACCGGAAAAACTCCCTTGAGCGCGGCGAAAAATATTGGGTTGGGCTGCGGGCTCCACACGGCGACCACGCCGCCCGGGCGCAACGCGTCGCGGCACGCGCGCACGCCGGCGGCGTCGTAGAGCCGCGCGTTGCCGGGCGCGGCCAACCAGCCGGGACCGTTGTCCACATCGAGCAGCAGCAAATCGAAGGCGTCGCGGCCGGCGGCGAGCACGTCGGCCAGATCGGCGACGCGGACCTCGGTGCGCGGATCGTCGACCGCGCGGCCGTTGACGGCGGCAAAATAGCGGCGATTCCAATCGGCCATCTTGGCGCCGATTTCCGCGACCACGACGCGCGTCACGCCCGCCAAATCCAGCGCCGCACGCAACGTGTGGCCGGCCCCCAGACCGCCGACGAGCACGCGCAAGTCGCGCGCCGGCCGCTGCAATCGGCGATGCGCCAGCGCGGCCATGGCGGTTTCGCTGTGCGCGCCGTGCGACGCCATGAGAAACGCGCCGTTGATCGTGATTTCGTAGCCGACTTCGCCCGTTTCGGCCTCATAGCGGCGCAGGACCAGTTCGCCGAGCGCGGTCGGATCGCGGTCGATCTCCGTATAGCGAAGGTGCATCGGTTATTCGGCGCGCGACAAGCGCCGGCGCATAATGCGCAGTTCGCGTTGCGCTTCGGCGTCGAGCGGATCCTTCGCGGTCGCCGTCTCCAGTTCCGCGACGGCCAATTCGACCTCTCCGGCTTCGGCCAGAATATTCGCCAGCTCGCAACGCGCTTCGGTGAACCGCGCGTCGAGCGCCAGTGCCCGCCGCAAGGCATCGACGCTGTCGAGCAGCCGGTTCAACGGATCGGCAAACCGGTTATGGGCCGCGGCCCGGGCGTAGATCAGCAGCACGCGACGATCGTCGCCGCAGCGTTCGAGCCACTCGCCGGCGCAGCGTTGCGCTTTGCTGTAGGTCTTGTCGCGCAGCAGTTCTTCGGCCATGCGCAGCAGTTGCTCGTCGGTCAACGGATCGTCCGGCGGCGGCGGTTCGGGTTCGGGCTCGGGCTCCGGGGCGGGCCGCACTTCCGGCGGGCGATCGATATCCACCAGGGGCGGCGACGGCGTGGCGGCCGGCGGCGGCGGCGCGACGCGAACCGCTTCCGGCTTTTTGGGCGGGGCGACCGGGCGCTCGACCGCGGGCGGCTCGTCGATCGCCGTAGGTACCGGCATTTCCGGCGCCGCGTGCGGGGCCGCGGCCTCGCCCCGCGACGGCCAGGCATCGTCGGCGTCGAAGACGACGATCTTCAACATCGCCAGCACATAGGTTGCGCGTTCGAGTTTCTCGCGCGACGGTCCGGCCGCCGCCAGAAAACCGCCGAGGATTTCGCGAGCCCGGGCCGCGGCGACGACCGCCGCCATCTCGGGTTGATTCGCCAAATCCGGCAGGCGCGCCGGGTCGTCGCCCAAATAGAAAGGCCGGTCTTGGCGGCCCTTTGCCTCCAGCGCCGCCCGCATTTTTTCCGGGCCGAAAAACCGGCGCATCGCGCGGTCGACCACGACCGCCGGATCGAACGGCGGGCCGTTGACGGCGATCTGGCGCGAGGTCCAGGTGAAGCGGGCTTCGCTCGCCCGGCAAAGTTCCGTCAGGGTGTCGGCCGCGAATTCGCGCGAGATTCGCTCCAGTTCCGTTGCTAATAGCAGATTCATGCGCGCGAGCGTTTCTTCTTCCGTCACCTGTGCGTCCGCCGCGTGGCGATGGGCCCGCCGGGCTTCTTCCTCGGTCAACAGCCCTTCGCGGACGAGCCGTCGCGCCAATCCCGTAGTGTGCACGCTGATGGGCAGGCCGTCGTGGAACAACACGGACGTCTTGCCGTATTCGTCGCGAATTTCGAGCGCGCCGGTCGCGCGTTTGCGAAAGACCTGCGCCAGCACGGCGTGGAACGGCAGGCTCTTGAGCGAACCGTTCGCGGGCAGGGCCTCCGCTTTGTCGGGCGCAACCGCCGCGGCGGTCGCGGCCCGTTTTGGCGGCGCGACCGGCTCGGACGAGCCGGGGCCGATCAGCCGTTCGACCGCGCGCAGAAATTGCGCCTGGTCGATGGGCTTGGCGATCTGGTCGTCGGCGCCGAGTTTTTGATAGAGCTGCGACCGGCCCGCCGCCAATTGGTTGATCGCGATGACGGGCAGGTGGCGCGCGCCGCCCTCGAATCGCCGCATCACGTCCGCGGCGGGCATATCGGGCAGCAGCAGATTGACGACCGCCAGGTCAGGGTCTTCGTTGCGAAATAGATCGATCGCTTCCGCGCCGGAGCCGGTCACCAACGCGGCATACCCGTTGCGGCGCAACGCGGCGGCCAGCATCTGCGCGTCGCGCACGTCGAATTCAACGACCAGAACTTTCTTACGTTGCATGCCGTCCCGTCCGCGTCCCAATTCCCGCGGCATTATTATCTCGTTTCGATTTCGTAAAAAAGCCCCACTCTTTTCCGCGGCCGGCATTCAAATCGGCGGCGGCGCGGGCGCGACGGGCAGCAGGTCGACGGCGCGCGCGAAACGGAAATCCGCGAGCAGCCGGCGCAGTTTTTTTTCAAACGTGCGCAAGCCGATGTAATGTTTCAGCCGGGCGCCGAGGCGGGCGTCGATCCGCCGTTGGTCCGGCGCGAATTCCCACGGATGGACGTAAATCACGGCCGGGGCGGCCGATTGCGCGTGGACGCGCCGCAAGCCGGCGCGGATCAACCAATACGGATACATACGAAAATAGCCGCCGCCGGCGAACGGCAGGCTGCGGCCCGCCACGTCCAGGCGCGTCAACGGCAATTCCAGCAGGGCGCCGACGCCCGGCCGCTCGATGACCGTCGGCCGGCGATCCGCGCCCAGGAAACCGACGGGAACCTTGCGGCCTGGAAAGAGGCTCGAATCGTAGCGAAACCCCTCTTCGATCAGCACGTCGAAAACCCAGAGGTTGCTGTGGTTGATCGAGAAACTCGGCGCGCGAAAGCCAGCGGGGCGGCCGCCGCCGGCGTTGGCGATGGCGTCCTTTGCGGCGTGCAGGTCGGCGCGGAATTCCGCCGGCGTCATTTGCAACAGGCTGCGGTGCGCAAAGCCATGGCAGGCGACCTCGTGGCCGGCCTCGGCGATTTCGCGGACCAACTGCGGCCAGCGCTGGGCGATCCACCCCAATACGAAAAACGTGGCGCGGACATTATGCTCCGCGAACAACGCCAGCAGCCGGCGCGTGGCGTCGGGGCAGGTCGGCGGCAACGTTTCCCAGGTCTCGCGCGCGATGTACGGCGCCAGGTTGAGCGCGTGGAAATAATCCTCCACATCCACGGTCAGGGCGTTGACGATTTCCGCGGGCTCATTCATCGCGTCAGTTTCACTCCGTCGAGATAAAGCGTCACCCGCCGGTCGGTGCGCCCGAAGTAAAAGAGAATGCGGCGCATGGCGCCGAGATTTTGCGGCCGGCCGCCGTTGCCGCGGGCGATGCGGTCGAGCGGCACCCGTACGTGCTGCGGCGCGCCGGTGAGCGGCACGGCCAACTCGAAGCGATCGGCGAAAGCGGTCGCGTCGCCGCGATCGTCAATGCGAATCATCAAGGTCTCGCCTTGCAGGTCCGGCGCCCAGAGGTCCGCCTCGAACCACGTGTAGCCGCGCCAATCGCGCGGCACCTTCCACAATTCGACCGTCGGATACTCGCCGGCCGGGAATTCCATCTTCAGCCCGTGGGCGCCCGAGGTCGCGAACTCTGTGGTCTGCTCCAACCAATAATGGCAACGCCACTTCAAACAGTCCAGATCTCTTGCCGTTTCGAAATCATTGATCATCAAGACGTCGGAATTGCCGCAACCGAAGGCGACCGCCGCCAAGAGCAGCGCCGCGGCCCAATGACGGCGGATCATGACCGGCCCTCCATCAACACCACTTCGGGCGGCCGCGCCAAGCGCGCCGGAATATGGCTTTCGCCGACGCCGCGCGTGACGAACATCGGGGTCCGACCCTCGTAAAACCAGCCGTAGCGGTATTTCTTCACGGGCGCTTGCGTGATCAGCGGGTAAACCCAATACGGCGCGATGATCTGGCCGCCGTGCGTGTCGCCGGCAAGGATCAGCGACGGATGAAACGCGCTGGCGAACGGCAGCGTCTGCGGATAATGAACCATGACGATGCTCGGCCGCTCGGGCGTGATGCTCCGCCGGCATGTCTCGTCCCAGCCGTGAGAATCCTCCCCGTCCAAGCCGACGAGCGTGACCTTGTCGTCGGCGATCGTCACGGCTTCGTTGCGCAGGAATCGCACCGGCAGGTCGTGCCGCAGTTCGCGGCTGCCGGGCACGTGGCAGTAAATGCAGTTGCGGACGCGGCCCATGTAATCGGCGTCGCCCAGCACCGCGTAGACGCCCTTGCGCGCGTGGAACTGCTTCGCAACTTCCATCGCCGGCCCGGCGTCGGCCTCATACCACACCATGTCGCCGGCGATCAGCAGGTAATCGGGGTCCAGCCGCTGGAGCGTATCCAGCAACAACTTCGTCTTCGGCCAGTTTTTTCGAATGTGCAGATCGGAAATCAGCGCAATGCGTTGACCGGCGAGCGCCGCGTTCAGATCCGGCGGCAGGTCGATGCGGGTGACGCCCAGGCGAAAGGGCTCGATCCGCCACGCGTACACAACGACCGCGCCGAGGACCAGCGACGCGAACACGCCGACGCGGGCGCCGCGCGTCACGAGCCGAGCCTCGCTTTGGCCAGACTGAGAAAATCGCCGGACGGTCGCAGGAAGAAGCCGTGCAGGCGGTTCGGCACGACGGCAATGTTGTCGGCCCACCACAGGCTGACGTAGACGCAATCTTCCGCGAGTTGTTTTTGCACGAGGCCGTACAGCCGCCGGCGTTCGATGCGGTCGCCGGTCCGCCGCGCCTCTTCCAGCCACCGGTCCACGTCGGCGTTGGCGTAACGGCCGCGGTTCGCGCCGCGGGGAGGCTGCATCGAGGAGTGAAACGCGTAGAACAGATGGTCCGGATCCGAGACGCCGACCCAGACCAGCGTGTAGGTTTCGAAATTGCCGCGTTTGACGTCCTCGAAAAACGTGCCCCATTCCAAACTGCGGCGCTCCAGACTGATGCCGACCGCCGCCAACTGGTTGGCCATCACCTCGGCGATGCGCAGCCGCAGCTTGTCGGTGCTCGTTTTGTACGACAGCGTAAACCGCGGGCCACGGCCGCCGGCGGGCAACGGGAAACCGGCCTCGTCGAGCAGCCGCCGGGCGCGGTCCGGATCGTATGGATATTGGCGCACGTCGGCCTCGTAGGCCCAATTGCCCGGCGCGAGCAAACCAGTCGCCGGTCGGGCCTGTCCGTAAAGCATCGTCTTGATAATCTGGTCACGGTCGAGGGCGTAGGCGATGGCCTGCCGCACTTTCGCGTTGCTCACAATTCCGCGCGGGTCCGCCAGGTTGAAGCCGAGGTAGCTGTAGTTGCCGCCCGGCGCGCGCAACATCTGCCGGCCCGGCAATTCTTCCGCGTATTTGAGCGCGTACGGCGGCGTGCAATTTTGCAAGACGTCGAGTTCGCCCTTGGAAAGCCGCAGCAACCGCGTGGTGTCGTTGGCCACGACGAAAAACTGAAGTTGTTTGATGGCCGGCGGCCCGTCGCGCCAGCGTTCGTTGGCGGCCAGAACGACCTTCTCGCCGCGACGCCACTCCGCCAGGCGATACGGGCCCGACCCGACCGGTTCGGCGGCGAGGAGGTCGGGCTCTTGCAACCGGGCGGGCACGATCGGCTGCGTCAGCTTGTTGAGAAACGAGGCGAACGGCTCGCGCAGGTGCAACTGCACGGTCCGCTCGTCGGGGGTCGCGATCGCGTCGAGGCGGCTGAAAACATCCTGCGTGGGGCAGGCGCGGCGCGGATCGGCCAGAAAGCGAAACGTCGCCGCGGCGTCGGCGCTCGTCACCGGCGCGCCGTCCTGCCAAACGGCGCCGGCGCGCAGCGTAAAACGGTACGTCAAGTCGTCCGGCTGCTCCCAGCTTTCGGCGAGCGCCGGGGCGACGCCGCCGTCGCCGGGGTCGGTCAGCAGCCCTTCGTACACCAGGCCGAGAATGCGCGTCGAATAGGCGTCGGTCGCGTATCGCGGATCGAGACTGGTCGGGTTGCCTTCCAGGCCGATGCGCAACGCGTCGGCCGGCGGCGCGGCGCCGGAACAGGCGGCGAGCAAGGAAGCGAGAGCGAGAAACGCCGCGGCGCCCCCCGCGGCTCGGCGAAGGGCGGGCCGGCGCGGCGACACCGGTTACAACCCGTGCGCGATATTGATGTTTTCCAGCCGATCCAGGGCGGATTCTTTTTCTTCCAAATGCCGCTCGAAGCGATCGATCAGTTCGCGCAGATCGGGGTCGTCGGCCAGTTGTTCCTGCAAGCGGCGGCAGGCCAGGAGCGACTCGTCGAGCAAACTGATCTCCAGTTCCACCTGGGCGATCACCGCGGCGGCCGAGATTTCCTCGGCGCTCGCGGCGAGCATTTCGCGCCGCGCGGCGGACAGCCGTTCCGTTTTGGCGCCGTCGGGCCGCGTCTTTTCCTCGCCCGCCGCCTGAAACAGGCGATCGGCCTCGGCGTCAATGACGGTTTCGATGTTTTCGAGGCCGTCCAACGCCGCGTCCGTCGCGCGCCGGACGCTCTGACGATCGAACGCCGGTTCCGGCAACTCGTCGATGATCCGCTGGATGTCGACGACAGCCGGCCGTTGCGCGAGAGCGTAGATATCCACCGTGTCGGGGTTTTCGCCGCGGGCAACGGCGCTGCGGCGCGCCGCGTCCTGTTCCTGCGCCCGTTGCAACTGCGTTCGCAGATTGCTCATTTCAAAGTCGAATGGATCGCGCACCACCAGCCAGTCGAGCAGTTCGAGCGCGCGCCCGCGGTCGTTGGTTTTGACATACACTTTCGCGAGCGCTTTGCGCAATTCGATGTTTTCGCCGATGACCTCGTGCACTTTTTCCAGCTCGCGGCGCGCGTCCGCCAGCTTGTTCTGGCGCAAGAACACCTTGCCGAGGGTTTCGCGGCAAGCGAGGTAACGGGGGAAAATCTCCAGCCCGACGCGGCAGACGTCGGCGGCTTCGTCGAGCAGACCGACGCGGCGCAAACCCTCGCCGAGCGGCGCGTGGACTTTCGCGTACTTATCGCGTTTGACGCGTTTGGTGAATTTGAGAATTTGGCGGATCAGTTGTTCGTCCATTGGCGTCTTGTCGTCAGTTACGGCCGTTCTCGGCTGTCAGACCTTTTTCGCGTGAATCTCGATCCGTTTCTTGAACGCTTCCAGCATTTTCGGCAAGTTGCTTTCCTGCAGCATGCGGACGACCGCGGGCGGCACCAACAGGCCGAAATCGACATCGACGGTGTAGGTCGCCTCGGTGCGGCCTTTTCCGAGATCCTCGAAATGCCAGCCGCCGTCGTTCTTTTTGAAAAAGCCGTGCACGAGGGTCCAGTTGATGTCCGTCGGCGTTTTCCCGACGATGTCCAGCGTGTATTTGATTTCTTTGATGACCTTGATCGTGAACTCGGCGCGCACTTTGCCTTTCTCGCGGCTGAGCATCTCGACGTTCTTCAATTCCTTGACAAAAACCGGATATTTCGCGAAATCCCAGACAATTTCGTAACACTTGTCGGGCGGAGCATCGAATACGATCGTCTTGACGGATTTAGCCACGAAACACCTCCTCGACCAAACTAATTCACCAGGGCCTTGATCGGCAGCGGGATGAACGTTCCCAAAAACACCGCCAGACAGACGACGCCGACCGCCCGGCGAGCCGGGCTCAGCGGCGTGTGCAGATCCGTCGCGGGCGGATGGTCCAGGCCGAATAAATAAACCAACAGGCCCCACACCAGCCAGACCCCGCTCGCCGAGCTTGTCTCGCTGTTGATCTGCGCGACGATCTGCAAAAGAACCAGACCGAGAAAAACGTTGAGAGCAAGTTTACGCCCCGGCGGCCGCAAACTCAAGACGAGCGACCAAATCAGCAACGCTCCGGCGCCCGCCCATTGCCACCAAGTCTCCGCGACCGGGTCGCCCAGCACGCCCCACCAGACGAGCCCAACAAACACGACCCGCGAGATGACGCGATGCGCGCGGCCGAACATGGCGTGCGCGATATGGCCGCCGTCAAGCTGTCCGGCGGCCAGCAAATTAAGCGACGTGACAAACAGGCCCAACCAACCGGCCATCGCGATCGGATGCAGCACGACGTCCTGCCCGGTGGGCGGTTCGCCGACGATCAAGCGGCGCAGCGCCCAAAACAACGCCGATTCGCCGAACTCCAGGGGCGACCCTTTCGACGGCAACTCGATGATATGGCTCAAGCGCAGGCCGACGATCGTCCACGCCACCGCCAGCACGAAGCCGGCCAGTGGGCCGGCCGCGCCGACGTCGAACAGTTTCGCCCGCTCGCGGATGCGGCTGCGAATGCGGATGAACGCGCCGAAGGTGCCGATCGCGAGCGGAAACGGCGGCCCGGGGATGAACAACGGCAGCGTCGCGTCCAGGCCGTAGCGGCGGCAGGCGAGAAAATGGCCCAATTCGTGCGCCAGCAAAATCGAGAGCAGTGCGGCCGGAAACGTCATCGCGTCGGCGACGTACCGAACGGAGGAGCCGCTCGGTTCGGCCATCGCCAATCCCGAAAGAAACGTGGTGAAGACGGTCGCCGCCAGCATGCCGAGGTAAAACGCCGGATGGCGATGGGCGGGTTTTCTGGTCAGTCGGGGCAACGGCGCCGGGAGGTCATCGCCGTTCGGGAGGGCAGGGCCGGACGTCCAACCGGGAATTTCCTGGCTCAGTCCGCGTACCCTTTCTCAATCTTTTCCATTTCCTGCTTGCAGCGGATGCACAACGAGGCGACCGGTCGGGCCTTCAACCGTTTGACGCTGATTTCCTCGCCGCACGAGTCGCAGATGCCGAACGTGCCTTCGTCGAATTTCTTCAGCGTTTTTTCGATCTTCGACAGCAGCATGGACTCGCGATCCCGCAACCGGAGGTTGATGGTTTGATCCGTTTCCGAACTGGCGACGTCGCCTTCGTCGTTGAGATCGTCGAGATTGGGATTGGTGATGTTGCCCATCGTCTTGCGGGCGTTGGCCAGGATCCGTTCCCGGTCCGAGGCCAGCTTCCGCCGGATCTCTTCCAGATCGCGCTTTCTCATCCTTCTCTACTCCTCTCGCCGCTGCGTCCCGTCGGCTCCAGCAACTCCCGCGCCGCCGGCGGCAGAAAAACGTCGTCGAAATTGAAACGCGACAACTCCCGCGCCAACGCGGCCACGCGCTCTTTCGGCCCGAGCCGCCGATCGATGATGACCGTGTCCACGCCCCGAATCTTGCACGCGCCGCTGGTCGCTTTGATGTCGCCGGAGGCCAATTTGTCGTAGCGGACCACGACGCCCACCGCGGTCGCCGCTTGCTCCAACGCTTCGAGCAGCGCCTGTTCTTTGGCCTGCGCTGCTTCCGCCGCGTCGCTCATTTTGGCTTTTCCGGCATCCTGACCAGACCCCATATCGACCCCAGCACGCAACCGAAAGGGAAGTATAAATATACTACTCAATGACTCAATGCAAGGCCGCTACGGGACAAAAAAACCCGCGCACCCACTTGATTTCCGCCCCATTTTTCGGCCCGACGCCGCTTCCTTTCGCTTGCGGGCCGGACGCCGAGCCGGCATAGTGTCGCGCATGCGCCGCACCCTCGCGCCGGTCGTGCTTCTCTTGGCGATGGCGACCCTCGTCGGGGCGCAAGAACGCCTCGACTTGCTTCCCGGTCACGGCCTGCCGACCCTGCCCGCGCCGGACCGCAGCGGGTTCCGCCTCGCGGTCGGCGGCCAGACCGTCTTACACGTCGCGCCGGAGGGCGAAAACCGCGCCCGCCTCATCGAGACCAACGGTGCGGCGCGCATCGTCGATCTGCCGCCGGCGCTGGCGCTGGCGATCGCGCGGCCGGCCGCATCGCCGGCCGGCCCGCCGCCGCGACTCGTGTCGGCGGATTTCTCGACGCTCTACGACGGCGTCACGCTCCTGCTCGCCGATCCACCGCCGGCCGTGCCGCTGCGCTGGAGCGCGACGTTGCGGCTGACCACCGACGCCGGCCACGTCGGCAACAGCCGCGTGGCGCTCCTCCGCCGCGGCGAGCGTCCGCCGAACGCCGAACTGGATCGGCAACTCGAACGGTTGGTCGCCGCCAACCCGCTGCCGCCGCTCGCCGGCGGCGCCGCACGATTGGATGTAGTCGTCGCAGCGACGCCGGGCTTACGCCCGATGTTGAGCGTTTGGGTGAGCGAACCCTATGCGGAGGACGCCGACTGGCTCGCGCCGCTCAGTCGCGGTTGGCTGATGCAAGAACCGATCGGCTGGCCGACGGCGGTCGTCGACGCGAAATCCGCCGCCCCGGTGCGTGCCGCGTACGCCGGCGATTGGCAGGCGGCCAAGGCCGAGCTGCTCGCGCAACTCGCCGCCCCGGGCGGACGGATGCTGTTCGGAAATTGGCGTTTTGGGGCCGCCTCGACGCTCGCGGCGGCGCGGCAGGCCCTGGCCAGCGCGCCGCCGGGGAAGGCCGATCGACTCGTCTTCCTGGGGGCCTGGGCGTTGGCGCGTGAGCGGCGGTTCGCCGAGGCGCAGCAATGGATGGCGCAAATCGGCGCCGGCTCGCGCGACGCCGCGCTGGCCGCCGAGGCCCGTTGGCTGGCGCTGGCGTGGCGCCGTCGCCTGGGCGGCGATGCGCGTCTGACGCCGCGCGCTCCGGCCAACGACGCGACGCGTTTTGTCTGGCAGATTCGGCTGAACGGCGATGACGGGTCCGCCGCCGGTGATTGGCGCGCCGCCGGCGCCGCGCTACGCAAATTCGGCGCCGAACCGGCGCGCGACGACGCCGATTTCGTGCAGCGGGCGCTGGTCGCGCGCGCCGCGAGCGCGCTGGCGAACGCCGCGGCGGAACTGCCGCCGCTGGCGGCGGCGGCCCTTTTCGCCGAATGGACGAACGCGGAAACGCCGGCGGCCGACTGGGCGCTGTTCGACGCCGGCGCCGCTTTGCTCGCGGCCGGCCGGCCGACCGTCGCGCTCGAGGCGTTTCGCTGGCTGCTCGGCGAATGCCCGTTCTCGCCGTTGGCCCCGCAAGCGGCGTGGGCGGCGCAACGAGCGGCCGCCGCGGGCGACCGTGAGCTGGCCAAGGCCGCGGCGTGGCGCATCGCGGCGGATTGCGCGCCCGATTCGGACTGGCTGACGGCGCGCGACGAGGCGGAAGAAATGCCCGAATGGCAGTCGGCCGTCGCTTTGCGTGCGCCCGCCGCGGCCGAGGTTCGCCTGCGGGCGCTACGCTGGCTGCGCGACGCCGAGTTCGCGGACTACTTGACTGCCGGCGGCGGGGAGACCCTGAGCGCCGCCGAGCGCGCTGCACGTTTGCTGCTCGACGAAGCGCCCGGCCCGGAGTGGCGCCGCCTCGATTGGCTGGCCCTGGGCGACATCCTGCACACCGCCCGCCGCCTGCCGGAAGCGGCGCAAGCCTACGCCAATGTCGCGCTGGACAAATGCGACGACGAGTTGCGGCGCTCGGCGCTGCGCTCGCTCGCCGCCTCGCTGACGCCCGACGCGCGGCGCGTCGCTCTCGCCCTCGCCGGCGACGCGAGGTTCGGTCCGCTGCTGGCGCCGTTGCGGCCCTGACGACATTGCGGATTGCGGATTGCGGACTGCCGATTGCCGAAATTCTCGGCGTCCTCTGCGTCCTCGGCGGTTAAATTACCATTGCTGGAAATGCCGAAATCACTGTTCTTCGCGGTTCAATTTAGCGCAGGGCGATCCGCCGGAAGAACTTGTCGATCGAATACGCCACGAACAGCCAGGCGTCGCGCAGATCGAGCATAGGATTGGGCATGCGGAAATGGCGCGGAATGACGGTGAACAGTTGTTTGGCGCCGATCGGGCAGCCCTTGGCGCGAACGATTTTGCGCGCGCGCACGGCCCCTTCGACGCGCGTGCAATCGCCGACCAGCAACGCGACGCCGTCGCCCGCATCCACGTCGCCCCGATAGACGCCGGTGACAATCGCGCCGCCGCGCGCCGCGGCGACCGACCCGGGCCGGCGCTTGTCGATCGTGCCGAGCGCGCCCTTGACGGCGGCCAGACAGCCGCCGTGGCACAAACGGCCGCGCGTCGGGTCCGTGCCGCAATAAAAGCGAATCGGCGTTTTGACCTTATGGATATCCTGATATTCACTTTCGATGCCGCGCGTCGCGGCGCGCAATTCGTCGAGCGCGACGTCGCCCTCGACCCGCACGGCGTCGACGTTCGGCGGACCGTAGCCGCGCTCCAACGCCAGCGCCAGGTGGCGGCACTCGTGCGGTTCGAAGCCGAGGATACGGCAGGCGACGATGTCCATCGCCACCGGGTCGTCGGCGACGAGCACGACACCGAGATGAAACGGCCGCGGGGCCGATTCGAAGCCCGTACCGATCTCGATCGCGTCGGCGACGACGGCGTCCGGATATCCGGCTTCCAGAAGATCGACGATCTTTTCGTCGAGCCGGTCGTCGTGGAACAGCATCCGCTCGGCGTGGGTCAGGATGCCGACATTCAGCTTGAGCGCGCAGGTGATCGTGCAGCAGATATGATATTTGAGTTTCGGCGCCCACAAGTAGAAATCCGCGTCGTGCAGGCTGCGCGCCAGGCGCAGCGCGCGATGGTGGACGCCGCGCGCCAGCGGGATCTCGACTGTCGGTTCGAGGTTGAAATCGACCAGTTCCGCGCCGGGGAAGCGGCGCGGATCGTAGCCGGCCTCGCGGAAAAACAGGCGCGACGGAATGCCGAAACCGCCGGATTCGCCGATTGTTACGCGTTCAGCGCCGCGGTCGCGGCTCCAGTTCACCGCCGCGGCGACGACCCGCGGGTCGGTGAAAGAATGGTGGATGTAGCGCCGGTTGGCCGTGACGATATTCGGCTTGATGAGCGTTTTTGCCCCGACGCGCAGGCCCAGCTCGTCGAGGCTTTCCGCGATGACGCCGCGCAGGCGGTCGTCGTCGGGCGTCGCACACCGGCGGATGATCACCCGGCATTGGCGGCGCCGCTGCAACCGCGCGGCCGCGCGTTGCGCGTAACCCGAGTTTTCGGAAGAAGAAAAGCCCATCGCCAGCCTCCCTTGGCCAGTCTATCGCGAAAGAATGCCGTTCGAAAAGCCGGCGAAACCCATAGGAACGCGCCTGCCGATTCGCGCCCGGATTCTCCCACGCGAGACCGGCGACGCTGGATCGCCGGTCTTGACATTGGCGCCCTCCATAGGATTATGTGTCTAGTTCCAACCTGTTCGGCCAATAGAGGAGGATGACATGAAGGCGAGGATTTTTTCACTAATGGGTCTCGCGCTTTTGCTGGGCTTGATCGTTGGCGTCGTGGCGTCTTGCGGCAGTACAAGCAGCAAGGCCAGCAGCCAACAGGCCGACGACGACAATGACGACAATGACAACGACACGACGGACGACGACGGGTCGCCTACGCCGGACGACGACGACAACGACACGACGGATGACGATGTGTCGCCTCCGGACGACGATGACGACGCCTGCAGCGCCAGCAATTGCCCGAGCGGCTGTTGCGACGCCAGCGGAACCTGCCAGCCCGGCACCGCCAATGGCGCGTGCGGCACGAACGGCGCGGGCTGCATCGCCTGCAGCGCCGGCAACGAATGCACGAATCAAAGTTGCGTCGCTTATTGCGCTCCGACCGACTGCGCGACGGGATGCTGCAGTGGAACGACATGCGAGGCCGGAACCGCGGCTGCCCAGTGCGGCGCGGCGGGCGCGGCCTGCGTCGCCTGTGCGACCGGACAAGCCTGCGTCAGCGGCGCCTGCGTGTGCAATGCGGCCAGTTGCCCGAACGGCTGCTGCGACGCCACCGGCAATTGCCAGCCGAGCGTCGTCGCCACGTGCGGCTTGGACGGCGTGGTCTGCGTCGCCTGCGCGACCGGGCAAGCCTGCGTCGACGGCGCGTGCACGTGCGACGCGGCCAGTTGCCCGAGCGGCTGCTGCGACGCGAGCGGCAACTGCCAGCCCGGCGACACGGCTGCCGTCTGCGGCGGCAGCGGCGGCGCCTGCGTCGCCTGCGCGACCGGACAAGCCTGCGTCAACGGCGCGTGCACGTGCGACGCGGCCAGTTGCCCGAGCGGCTGCTGCGACGCGAGCGGCGACTGCCAGCCAGGCGACACCGACGCCGTCTGCGGCGGCAGCGGCGGCGCCTGCGTCGCCTGCGCGACCGGGCAAGCCTGCGTCAGCGGCGCCTGCACCTGCGACGCGGCCAGTTGCCCGAGCGGCTGCTGCGACGCCGGCGGCAACTGCCAGCCCGGCGACACCGATCCGGTCTGCGGCGGCAGCGGCGGGGCCTGCGTCGCCTGCGTCACCGGGCAAGCCTGCGTCAGCGGCGCCTGCACCTGCGACGCCGCCAGTTGTCCGAACGGCTGCTGCGACGCGAGCAGCCTCTGCCAGCCTAATGCCCCCGCCGCTTGCGGCACAGACGGCGAATCCTGCTTCGCCTGCCGGACCGGGCAAGACTGTGTCAGCGGCGCGTGTACGTGCGACGCGACCAGTTGCTCGGCGGGCTGTTGCGATGTGAACAACGACTGCCAGGCCAACGCCCCCGGCACATGCGGCACGGACGGCGAGGCCTGCTTCGCGTGCGCCGCAGGCCAAGACTGCGTTACGGGCTTGTGCACGTGTGACGCGACCAGTTGCCCGAACGGCTGCTGCGACGGAAGCGGCAACTGCCAGGCGGGCGCGGTTCTGACCGCGTGCGGCACCGGCGGCGTCTCGTGCGTCGATTGCTCGGCTTTGACGAATGAGTACTGCGGTCCGCAGCAAGCGTGCGTGGCCGACGACGCCGAAACGGTGTGGACCGATTCGACTTCCGGGTTGACGTGGCAGGACGGCGAAACGGTCGGGACTACGCCCTCCGATTTCGCGGATGCCCCGACTTACTGCACGGGTCTGACGTGGAACGGTCTCACCGGCTGGCGTTTGCCTGACGTCGACGAACTGCGCAGCCTGCTGCGCGGTTGCACCGGCACGGACACGGGCGGGTCCTGCGGCGTGACCGATTCGTGTTTGAACTCGACTTGCGTGACTGGCGCCTGCGCCGGCTGCTCCAGTTTGGGCGGTCCGGCCCCCGGCGGCGCCTACTGGCCCGCGCAAATCACCGGCAGCATCAATTATTATTGGACGGCATCGGCGGAGGGCGACGTCTCCGGCAACGGGTGGTACGTCGATTTTCGCGACGGCGCCGTGGCGGGCCTGGACGGCAACAACGGCGGCTCGTTGCGTTGTGTGCAATAGCGAGGAATCAGAAGACAGCACGCAGCACTCAGAGGACGGAAAGCAAAAATTAGACGGCGATGTAAGGGGCGCGGCGTTTGCCGCGCCCCTTTGATTTGATGCACGAATGCGCCTTCTTGCCCCTTGCCCGCGGGACCCGCGGCGAGTACATTTCGCACATCTTGAATACTGAGGCGCGGATGGGTGAAACCAAGTTTAAGCGCGTGTTGCTCAAATTGTCCGGCGAGGCCTTGATGGGGAAAGCGGCCTACGGCATCGACGACGAGCAACTGGCCGCGATCGCCCGGGAAGTGGCGGCGGCGCGCAAGACCGGCGTGCAAATCGGGCTGGTCCTGGGCGGCGGCAATATCTTCCGCGGCGTGAAGGGCGCCAGTCAGGGCATGGATCGCGCCAGCGCCGACTACATGGGCATGCTCGCCACCGTCCTCAACGCCCTGGCGATGCAGCATGCGCTCGAGCGCGAAGGCTGCCCGACGCGGGTGATGAGCGCGCTGCCGATGCAGGCCGTCGCCGAGCCCTACCTCCGCCAGCGGGCCATCCACCTGCTCGACCAGGGTTACGTGGTGATCTTCTGCGCCGGAACGGGCAGCCCCTTCTTCACCACCGACACGGCGGCCGCGTTGCGGGCCGCGGAGACCGGCGCCCAAATCGTGATGAAGGCGACGAAGGTCGACGGCGTCTACGCTGAAGACCCGGTGACGAATCCGGGCGCGGAGTTCTTTGCGAATTTGACTTTTGGCGACGTGATGGCCAAGAATCTGCGGGTAATGGATTTGGCGGCCGTCAGTTTGTGCCGCGATAATTCCATTCCCATTTTGGTGTTCAACCTGCTCGTGCCCGGCAACATTCTGCGGGCCGTGCGGGGCGAAGCAGTCGGAACGTTAATCAAGGAGTGAATCGTGATCGACGATGTCCTCAGCGAGTGCAAGCAAGGCATGGAAAAGGCGATCTCCAACCTCGGGCGCGAATTGGCCAAGGTCCGCACCGGCCGCGCCAACCCGACGATCATCGACGGCATTCGCGTCGATTATTACGGCACGCCGACGCCGATCAGCCAGATGGCGACCGTCGCCGTGCCCGAAAGCCGGTTGATCGTCATTTCGCCGTGGGAACAGAGCCGCTGCGGCGACATCGCCAAAGCGATCCAGGCCGCCGACATCGGCCTGACGCCGCAGACCGACGGCAAGGTCGTGCGCCTGCCGTTCCCCTCGCTCACCGAGGATCGGCGCAAAGAGCTGGTCAAGGTCGTCAAGAAGATCGGCGAGGACCACAAAATCGTCGTCCGCAAAGAGCGCCGCGACGCCAACGACCTGCTTAAAGCGCTGCAAAAAGACGGCGAAATCGCCGAAGACGACTCGCACAAGGCCGTCGACCGCGTCCAAAAAATGCACGACGACTACATCAAGAAGATCGACGATGTCCTTACGCGGAAAGAATCCGAAATCATGGAGATCTGAGCCGGCGCCGGCCGGCCCCGGCGAGCCGCCGGGCCCGGGACTCGATCCGTCGCGGCTGCCGCGTCACGTGGCGATCATCATGGACGGCAACGGCCGGTGGGCCAAGAGCCGCGGCCTGCCGCGCGTCAGCGGTCACCGGCAGGGCGCGGTGGCGACGCGGACGGTCATTCGCGCGTGCCGGAAAATGAATGTGCCGTACCTGACGCTTTACGCCTTCTCGCTGGAGAACTGGAATCGGCCGCCGCGCGAGGTGGAGACGTTGATGCGGCTGCTGTCGCGCACGCTGGCGCGGGAAGTCGTGAAGCTGCTGAAATATGACATCCGGCTGCGGACGATCGGCCGGCTGGACCGCTTGCCCGCTGCCTTGCAGGACGAACTGCGCGACGCAATGGCCCGCACGGCGCATTGCCGGGCGATGACGCTGCTGGTCGCGCTGTCGTATTCGTCGCGCGACGAAATTGTACGGGCCGCCGCCCATTTGGCGCGCGCCGCGGCGGCCGGCGAATTGGCGCCGGCGGCGATCGACGAGGCCGCGTTCGCCGCGCAACTCGACACGGCGGGCGTGCCCGATCCGGATCTGCTGATCCGGACCGGCGGCGAATGGCGGTTGAGCAATTATTTGTTGTGGCAAGCCGCCTACGCCGAGTTGTACGTCACCGACGTGATGTGGCCGGATTTCGGCGAGGCGGAATCCGTCATCGGGATGCCAGACATGGTGCAGGCGG
>CAZHPN010000008.1:0-63920 GCA_964534375.1 uncultured bacterium
ATCGCCGTCGAGGACGTCAGTTTCTCGGTGACGCCCGGCGAAATCTTCGGCCTGATCGGCCCGGACGGCGCGGGCAAGTCGACGATGCTGCGCTGCGTCGTCGGCCTGCTCGACCCGGAAAAAGGCGACGTGGAAGTCGACGGCCTGGCCGTGGCGAAAACGCCCGACCAGGTGCGCGAGCGGCTCGGCTACATGCCGCAGCAATACAGCCTCTACGCCGACCTGACCGTCGCCGAGAACCTGCGTTTCTACGCCGATATGTACTTCGTTCCGAAAAGAGAGCGCGAGGAACGGCTCGAACGCCTCTACGCGTTCTCGCGCCTGAAGCCCTACGCCGGCCGCCCCGCCGGCAAACTTTCGGGCGGCATGTACAAGAAACTCGCGCTCTCCTGCAACATGATCCACACGCCGAAATTGCTGCTGCTCGACGAGCCGACCAACGGCGTCGATCCGCTGTCGCGACGCGAACTGTGGGATATCCTCTATCGCTTTGCCGCCGACGGCGTGGCGGTCGTCGTCAGCACGCCTTACATGGACGAGGCGGAGCGCTGCCACCGCGTCGCTCTGATGCACCAGGGCAAGCTGCTCGCGCTCGACGAGCCGCCGGCGATTCTCGCGCGCTACCCCGATCAGCTTTTCGAAATCCTGACCGACGACCCCCTGCGCGCGCGCGAAACGCTGGCCGAGACGCCCGGCATCCGCCGCGTTTATCCGGCCGCCGACGCGCTCAAAGCCGCCGCGGCCGATCGCGAGACGGGCGAGGCGTTGGTGCGGCAGGCGATCGCCGGCGCCGGCCTGATGTTGAAGTCGATTCACCCGGTGCGGCCGAATTTCGAGGACGTGTTCCTGGCCGCCGTGGAGTCGCGCGAATGAAAGTCGTCGAAACGCACGACCTGGTCAAACGCTTCGGCGAGTTCGTCGCGGTCGATCGCGTCTCGCTGGATATCGATTCGGGCGTGATCTTCGGCTTTCTCGGCCCGAATGGCGCCGGCAAAACGACGACCATCCGCATGCTGTGCGGACTGTTGACGCCCGACGGCGGCGAAGCGCAGGTGCTCGGTTTCGATCTGCAGCGCAACCCCGACAAGATCAAAGAGCGCATCGGTTACATGAGCCAGCGCTTCTCGCTCTACGGCGACCTGACGGTGCGGCAGAACCTCGAGTTTTACGCGGGCATCTACGCCATTCCGCGCGCCAAACGCCGGGCGCGGCTCGACTATGCGCTGAAGATCGCCGACCTCGAAAAAGAGGCGCACCGCCTGACCGCCGATCTGCCCGGCGGCCTGCGGCAGCGGCTGGCGCTGGGCGCCGCGATCATGCACGAACCGCAAATCGTGTTTCTCGACGAGCCGACCGCGGGCGTCGACCCGGCCAACCGCCGCCGTTTCTGGGATCTGATCGACCGCCTGCGCCGCGAAGGCTCGACCGTGTTCGTCACCACGCACTACATGGACGAAGCCGAAAATTGCGACCGGTTGGTGTTGATTTATTCCGGCCGCAAGATCGCCGAGGCCTCGCCGCGCGAGTTGGTCAGCAAGGTGCTCGCGGGCAGCATGCTCGAAGTGACGGGCGTCGCGCCGGCCCTCGCGGTGCAGGCGGTTCTCGGCCAGCCCGGCGTGCAGGCGGCGCAGATTTTCGGGTTGGCGGCGCGCGTACTCGCCGACGATGGCCCGCAAGCGCAACCGCGCGTCGAGGCGCTGCTGGCCGCGGCCGGCCTGACCGGCGCGCGAACCGCGCCGACGCGGGCCTCGCTGGAAGACGCGTTCATCCGCCTGATCGAGCGCGAGGACGAAAAGCTCGCCGCCGAGGGAGGCCGCTCGCGATGAAAACCCGCGTTTGGGCCATCGCGCATAAAGAACTGCTGCACATCGTGCGCGACTGGCGCACGTTGGCGCTGGCGTTCGTCCAGCCGATGCTGCTCAACCTGCTCTTCGGATACGCGATCACCTTCGACATCAAGCACCTGAAGCTGGCGGTGGCCGACGAAGATCGCACCTACGCGAGCCGCGAACTGGTGCGCCGCTTCACCGCCAGCGATTACTTCCGCCTGACGCACGACGCGCCGAGCACGACGATGCTGCCGCGGTACGTCGAAAACGGCGACGCGCAAATCGCGCTGGGAATCCCTAAGGATTTCGCCAAAACTCTGGAGAAGGGAAACAGCGTCGACTTGCAGGTGATCATCGACGGCGCAGAATCGAACACCGCGGAGATTGCCAGCGCCTACGTCGACGCGATCCTCAGCGGCTACAACGTCGACCGCATCAAGGATCTGATGGGCAGCCGCGGCCTCAACCCGGACGACATGCCGCCGGTCGACGCCCAGGTGCGCGTCTGGTTCAACCCCACGGTCGATTCGCCGACCACGATCGTGCCCGGGCTGATCGCCGTGATCATGATCGTCATGACCGCGATGCTCTCCGGCCTGACCATCGTGCGCGAACGCGAACTGGGGAGCCTCGAGAGCCTGTTCGCGACGCCGGTGCGGCGCGGCGAGATCCTCATCGGCAAGATGCTGCCATTCTTGGCGATCGCGATGATGGATTGCGTATTGGTCGCCGTCATCGGCATTGTCGCCTTCAACGTGCCGTTCCGCGGCAGCCCGATCGCGTTCGGCGTGACGGCGCTGGTGTTTTCGTTCACGGGCTTGGCGATCGGCATTTTCGCCAGCGTCATCTCCAGCACGCAGGTGCTGGCCAACCAGATCGTCGTGCTCTCGACGATGCTGCCGAGCATGATGTTGTCGGGCTTCATGGTGCCGATCGAATCGATGCCGTGGTGGGTGCAGAACATCACGCGCATCTTCCCCGCGCGCTATTTCGTGCAGATTTGCCGCGGCGTGCTGCTCAAGGCGCAGCCCTGGCCGGCGCTGGTGGCGCCGACCGCGTACCTGCTGGCCGTCGGCGCGGTATTTTTCACAATCGCGGTCACCCGCTTCCGGAAAAAGCTGTAGGAGCGACCATGGGACGGATTCTGTACATGGCCCGCAAAGAAATCATTCAGGTCTTTCGCGACCAGCGCATGGTCAGCATTTTGTTCATCGCCCCGATCATGCAGTTGTTCCTCTTCGGTTACGCGGTCAACCTCGACGTGACGAACGTCAAACTGGCGGTGATGGATCAGGACAACAGCGCCGAAAGCCGCGACCTGGTCGCCGCGATCCTCCAATCGGGCTACTTCATCTCCGCCGGTCGTGCGCTCAGCGACAAGGAGATCTCCGACGACCTGCTCTACGGCAAGGCCGACGTGGTCATGGTCGTGCCCTACCGCTTCGCCGCCGACGTCGCGGCGGGCCGCAAGACGCAGGTCCAGTTGCTCCTCGACGGCGGGCAGTCGAACACGGCGACCGTGGCGATGGGCTACCTCGGCAAAATCTTCGCCGCGCACGCGATGTCGACGATCGAGGTGCGCCTGGCCGCGATCAGCGCCTTGTTCGGCGGCTCGCCCGTGACCCTGCCGATGATCAACACGCAGACGCGCGTGCGGTTCAACCCGGAATTGAAATCGACCTGGTTCATGGTGCCGGCCGTGCTCGGCATGATCATGATGATCACGACGATGCTGCTGACGAGCCTGGCGATCACGCGCGAACGCGAGGTCGGCACGATGGAGCAGCTCGTCGTCACGCCGATCAAGTCGTGGCAGTTGCTGGCGGGCAAAATGTTGCCGTTCGCGGTCATCGGCATCGTCGACGTCACGCTGATTTTGATCGTCGCGCGCGGGCATTTCGGCCTGCCGATGGCCGGCTCGCTCGGCCTGCTCTATTTCGCCACGGCGGATTTTCTCTTCGCAACGCTGGGGCTCGGCTTGATGATTTCCACGATGGCGCACACGCAGCAGCAGGCGATGTTCGTGACGCTGTTCATCATGCTGCCGTCGACGCTGCTCTCGGGTTTCTTTTTTCCAATCGACAACATGCCGGTCGCGGTGCAATACCTGACCTACGTCAATCCGCTGCGTTTTTACCTGATGATCGTGCGGGCGATTATTTTGAAGGGCAACGGCTGGGCCGTCCTCGCGCCGCAATTCGGCCTGTTGTTTCTGCTGGGCGCGATTCTCTTCGGCGTTGCCAGCATGCGGTTCAGCAAGACGGTGCAGTAGACCGATCGCCTATTCCGCCGCCGCGCTTTCCTTTTCCTCGCCGCCGCGCACCGCGCGCTTGAACATCCGGGTCAGGCCCAATTTGACGACAGCGCGCTTCGCCGCGTCGTACAGCGCGAAATACGCCGACAACGCCGCCGTCGCCGCCCGCAAGCGGAAGCAGTCGCGGAAGTAGTACGCCTGCGCTTCCGGATAGGCGCGGTTGGAGAATTGCTGTTTGTACGGCGCGTCGCCGAAACCCCAATCGACGACGCGGCAGCCGTCGACCGTTCGCGCCCGATTGATGGCCTCGGTCAAGAGCAGCAGACCCGGCGAGAACTTGGAGAACCGCGCATCGTAGCTCGTGCGGTACAACGCCAGGACTGCACCATTGCGCCGAGCGTCGAGCATCGCCAGCGGCTGGCCGCCCGCGTAAAGCACGAGGCCGCGGAACAATCCTTGCCGGGCAAGTTCTTCGTAGTACGGTCGGTCGGGCTCGGCCAACTGTTCGCCGACGATCCGCGACTGCCAACCGCGGGCGACCACGGCGCCGGCGTCGCGAATGAACTCGGCGACTTGTTCGGGCGCGCGGAAATCGCGGAATTCAACCTCGCCGTGCGCGGTCGCCAGGGCGCGAATTTTCCGTTGGAAATGCTTGCCGGCTTTGCGCGCCGATTTCTCTCCGCCCTCCGCGGCCTCGTCGCCGCCTTCGAGCACGCGGTGCAGTTGCACGCGGCGCGCGGCTAGGTACGGAAACAGCCCCGGCAGCCGCCGCTTTTCGCGCCAGAGCTTCGCCGCGGGCGATTCCAGATCCAGCGCGTCGAGGCAGATCGCGTCGAACTCGGGGTTCAAGTCCATAAGCTGGCGGATCAATTCCGCCAGTTGAACGTCGTCCTGCACGCCGGGCAACCCCGGAAAATTGACGCGGCCGACCCGCACGCGAATGCCGAACAGCGGTTTCTCCGCCGCCGTGAAGGCCAGCGTTTCCTCGGCCGCCGAAACGTTGAAGAAGGCGCGCCAGCCGTCCGCGCCGCGCACGCCGAACGGCGCCAGCCGCCGCGGCCGTTCGACCCGTTGGTTGGCGAGAAAATACTCCGCGGTGTGCCGATAATGGTGGGGCGCCCAGGCGGCGTTGGCCTCGCGCCAAATCCGCGGCAGATCGTCGCCGGGCTCGGCGGGCGTGACCGTAAACGGCGGCTCGCTCACGGCGCCGCCCCGTTGCTCGCGGCCGAGGGGCCAACCAGGGAATAGAAATCCGAGATTTTGACGCTTCGGTCCCGGCAATAATCGATCAATTTTCCGACGGCCGGCGCCAGCGCCGGATGGGAGTCGTGAAACAAGATCACGCCGCCGGCGCCCGCCTCGATCTGGCGGGAGCAGGAGTTCAGAATCGCGTCCGGATTCTCGGGCCAGTTCCAGTCGCCCGAATCGATCTGCCAGAGCACGAGGCGAAAGCCGAGGCCCGCGAGCACGCGCCGGATTTTTCGTCGCTCGTCGCGTGTGCCGTCGCGGCTCCACGGAAACCCTTCCGGCGGCCGGAAGAGGCGGTGCGGGTAGCCGCGCGGATAGCGGTCGCGCAGCACCTGATCGAGCGCCCGCTGGCCGCGGACGATCTCGCCCGCAATGCGCGTGGGCGTGAATCCCGGCCGTTCGAACCGATGCGAGAAGGTGTGGTTGCCGATCAGGTGCCCGGCGGCGTCGACCTCGCGCACGATTTCCGGAAACGCGAGGATGCGCCACCCTTCCATGAAAAACGTGCCCTGCACGCCGCGCTCCGCGAGCAATCGCGAGACAATCGCGGTCTGGTTCTCGCGCGGCCCGTCATCAAACGAAAAATGCACCGCCCGTTTGTAATTTTGGTGAAAGTAGACGCCGTCCGCGTCGCGCCCGTCCTCGATCCGGTGCGAAACCAACCAGTAGAGCCGGCGCAATTGCGTTTTCAGCGGCGCGTACAAGCGATTGCCTTCCTGTCGATCCCAGCGAACGAGCGCAACGCCCCACCCGGACGCGCCTGCGCTTCTACCTTTGCAACATAACTCCGGGAAGTGGCTTTTGTGAAGAAAATGATCGTCCTCGCCATCGAACCGTCAGGCTCCCCTCGCCCCCGCCGCCGAAGAACGTTTCTCCCGAAATCCGCAACCGGACAACACGGCGCGCGCCTTTCGCGGCGACGGTCGGCCCGACATCACAAAATCATTGCCGATCGTGCGACCCGAAACGCCCGCCTAAAATAGCACGAGGCGCCGGCCGTGGAAAGGTGATTCCGCCGACGGAGCGCCGGCGGATTTTGCGGACGATCTCGGGCCGAGAATCGCGGTTATTGCGGCGCGGCGGCGGCTTTGGCCGCCTGTTTCCGGGCTTTAATCGCCTTCTGGTACACGCGTTCGTATTTTTTGATCGCGTTTTTCCACGAATGGTCGGTCGCCATCGCGCTTTCGATCAGGGCCGTCCAACGTTTTTTGTCGTCGTAGAGCATCGCCGCGTCGGCCATGACCTTGAGCAGCGCTTCCGGGTTCTTGTCCGCGAACTTGAAGCCGTTGGCGCCCCGCCGGCCCTTGCTCCAGCCAACGACGGTGTCGTCGAGGCCGCCGGTGGCGCGGACGACCGGGGCGGTCCCGTATTTCTGGGAATACATCTGCGACAGCCCGCACGGTTCATAGGCGCTCGGCATCAGGAACAGGTCGGCGCCGGCCTCGATCTTGTGCGCGAGTTCCTCGCTGAAGCCGATGTGCACGCCGATTTTTTCGGGGAAGCGGGCCTGAAGGTCTTTCAGAATCGCCTCGTATTTTTTCTCGCCGGACCCGAGGAAAATCAGCGTGTAGCCGAGCGCCAATAGGTCTTCGGCGATCGGCGCGATGAAATCCAGGCCTTTTTGTTCGACGAGCCGGCCGATGAAGCCGACGATCGGTTTCTTTTCCCAGTCGTGCGAGATGCCGAAGGTCGCCAGCAGGTTCCGCTTGCACTTTTCCTTGCCCGCGAGTTTGCCCGGCCCGTATTGCGCCGCGATGTAGCGATCGGTTTCCGGATTCCATTCGGTGTAATCCACGCCGTGCGTGATGCCGACGAGCGTGTCGCCGCGATCGCGCAGCACGCCCTGCAAGCCGAACCCGAATTCGTCGGTTTGAATTTCCTCCGCGTACTTTTCCGACACGGTCGTGACGAAATCGGCCTGCGTCAGCCCGCCCTTCAGCAAATTCCATTTGCCGAAAAACTCCATCCCGCCGGCCGCGAACAACGCGGGGGGCAAGTCGAAAACGCTGCCCATGCCGGCGTCGAAGATCCCCTGGTAACCGACGTTGTGCACCGTGAAGACCGTCGCCGGCGCGGCCAGCAGCGGGTCTTGCGCGGCGTGCGACCGCAGGTGCACCAGGGCCAACGCGCCCTGCCATTCGTTCGCATGCACGATGTCGTATTTTGTTTTGAGCCCCGCGATCGCCGCGATGACCGCCTTCGCAAAGAAGGCAAAGCGCTGGGCGTTGTCGGGGTGGTCCTGACCGGTGGTCGGGTTCGTGTACAGGCCGTCGCGATCGAAAAACTCGTCCTGCACGACCAGCAGCGGCCGCCACGGGCGGTCGATTTTCGCCGTGAGCAACGAGCCGGCGATTTCCTCGCCGCCGACCGTCGCCGTGAAGCGCTCCAACAAGGGCGTGGTTTCCAAGCCGAGGTTTTTCACGTCGCGATAAAACGGCGTAATCACGTCGACTTCGTAGCCGTTTTCCGCCAGGTGTTTCGGAATCGCATCGCAGACGTCCGCCATGCCGCCCGTCTTCGACAGCGGCATTACTTCACTGGTGACGAATAATACGCGGGTTTTTTTGGCCATCTCGTTCTCCTTATTTTCAACCGCTAGCGGCCAATATAACGACGCTGGCGCCGGCGGCAACCCTGCCGAATTGTTTCATCGAAAAATAACGTTTCGACTCAGCAGCCGCAGCCGCCGTGTTTCGGCCCGGCGGCCTGTGAGGTCGCACCGGCGGAGTCGTCGTCGACGGCGTCGTTGTCGTTGTCGTTGTCGTCGTCGTTGTCGTTGTTGGTGTCGTTGTCGTCGTCGTGGCAGGCGTACAACGTGAACGCGAGATCGGTTTCCGACACTTTTGCCACGACGCCGGCCGGCGTCCAATCCTTGCCGAAGCCTTCGAAGCCGCTCGGGTTGAGAATCATCGCCGGCTGGCCGTTTTTCGTCGCGGAAAAG
This sequence comes from uncultured bacterium, assembly GCA_964534375.1. GTDB lineage: Bacteria > Lernaellota > Lernaellaia > Lernaellales > Lernaellaceae > CAZHPN01. The sequence goes on from CAZHPN010000008.1 coordinate 8,273, forward strand.
CCCCAGGTCCACGGCAGCTCATTGTCCATGTCCATATCGACGTAGAACAGGAACCAATAACGCCCGGTCGCCAACGTCGGCGGCTTTTGCGTCTGGACGGTAATATTGCCCAGTAGATCCCACTGGAGGTTCGCATCCGACGCCTGGTAGTCTTCGGACCACACGGGCGTGCCCGATCCCGGGTAGCCGTCGGGTTTGCCGTCCTGGTCCGCGTAGATCGCCGCGTGCAGGCCGCGGGAGTTCTGCGGCGTGCCGGTCGGCGTCGTCGCGGCGACGAGGAACTGGTCGATTTGCCACTCGGCGCCGGCGGGGACGGTGAAATCGTCGGCGAGATACGCCTCGTAGCCCATGTAAGGTCCGAGGAAGGTCATCGCGATGAGACCGCTGCCGGAGTTGTCGTAATCCTGCTCTTGCAGCGTCGTGCACGTCCACGCGTCGTCGTCATCGTCGGGCGCCACGGACCCGCACCCGGCGGCGCAGGCGGCCAACGCTTTGGTTTGCGCCGCGGTCGGCGGCGACGAGCACGAATTGTTGGCGGCGCAATTCGCCCAGCAGGACCAGGCGACGGGGTCGTGCGTTGGGCAATAGGCCATCAAGTCGAGCGCCGGCAGGGTGTACTTCGTTCCGGCCAGCACCCACGGCACGTTGCACGCATAGTATTGGTACACGGTGTGCTGGCAACCGCCGCCGCCCGGATCGGCCGGCAGCAGGCAGGCGTTCAGGCAACTCGTGTCGCACGTCGCGGTGCAGCCGGCGGCGCACTCCCAAAACGGCGAGACGCCCGCGCAGCCGAAGAGGTTGTCGGAAATCGTGCACCAGATCGACAGCCCTTCCTTGTCGATCGCCGCTCCCGTGGTGTCGGTCCAGGCGACGTTGCAATCGGCGGTCAGGCCCGCGGCCGCCTCGTGGCAATTGAATTCCTGCGTGCAAACGTCCGGCGGCGTGACGGCGGGCGGCGTCGGGCCCGAGCCGAAGCTCATCCAGATCGCGTCCTGCCCGAACTGCGTCGCACTGGTCACTTCGGTGTAGGCGATGCGGAAAAAGCCCTGTTCGCCCCAATACGTGCCCCAGGAATTTTTGACGATGAAGCACTGGTTCGTGTCGTCATAGCCGACAATCAGCACGCCGTGGCCCCCGTCGTAGTTGCCCGTGGTGTGCTGATAAATGCCGCCCTTGTAATACATGAAATCGTTGTACACGTTGAAGCCGACGGCGATCGGCCCATAATCGTTCAGCGCCTGTTTCAGCGAGTCCACGTCTTGCGAAACCGAGCCGTTCGCGCCGGTGGTGTACGTGCGCGCGGGGGAACCGCCGCACAATTCGCAGGCGACCTGCACGCTTTCCATGCCTTGCCGATACGGATCGCACGATTCGTCGACGACGCCGGACGACGTCAAGTAGTTCACCGCCGTGTTGAACAAGCCGCCTTCGCAGCCCATGTCGCCGGTGTCGCAGGAGACGATGTCTTGTTCCGACAAGTCGAGCGTCGGCGGGAAATTGCCCTGCCGGATCGCGGCCGACTCCAGGCACCCCACCGCGGCGAACGCCCAGCAACTGCCGCAATTCCCCTGGTCTTTTACGGCCGTCACGGCGTTTTGCGTCCGCCAATCGAGAGTCGCCGGCAGATCGCGCCGCGGCGCCGGCGGGGTCGCCGCGTTCGACCGGGCGAAGGGGATGTGCATCAGCCGCGCCTGGAACTCGAATTCGCTCAGCACAGGCGTGTCTGCCGTCCAATGGGCGCCCTGCGCGCGAATGGCGCGCTGCACGGCGGCCAGCGACTCGTCGGCGGACGCGAGGCCCGCGACGGACGACAAGCAGACGAACACGATCCCGATGACGACGGCGCAGCGTTTCATGTCGGAAATCCCTTCGGCGATCGCAGTTTTATTCCGCGGCGCGAACCGTCGCGGAGCGGCGGCGGCGTTCATTCGACCACTTCGTACGCGTCTCGTTCTTACCCTGCGATCCCGCGGCTGTCAATGAAGCCGCGCCGGCCGGATGCGCCGGTTGGCGTTGCCCGGATCGACTCAGGACGCCCCGTGATGCCGGAAGCGAAACATTTTTCCCGGAAAGCGGACACGCCGGCGGCTCTCGCCGCCGCTTCTGCGTCTGTGTCTGTTTCTGTTTTTCTGTCTGCATCCGGCTCTGGCTCTGCTTCTCGTTTTCGCTCTCGCTCTTACTCTCTCTCTAACGGCCTTTTCGATCGGAAACTCGCGTTATCTCCCGTTTTGGTGAAACAATTCGATTTCGGTCCTCGGCGGGGTTTCGTCGTCAACCGGCCGTGTTCTGCAAATAGCTGAAAACTAAAACGATTGTTCGATTTCTGCCAGATCCTGAGCCGCCACGGGGAAAATCGGCAGTCACCATGGGATCTATTCGTCCTATCGCTCCTGTTCGTTCGATTCACTCGGCAATCTTTCGGGGTCTGCCGCTCGGCCATGATGCACCTGCCGCAGAGATTTCTTGCTTCGCCCTCCGATCTTCGCTAGTGCTCTGTTGCACCTCGAATGATGGGTAGAGTCGCTTTAGACCGAAGTTCCCGGCCAAGAAACTAATAAGTGTCTGATTATTCAGGGAAAGTGCAGAAATCGGCGTTCCCGTTACTGGCTGCACCTGCAGCAATTTGTAGGCGCGTTGCTGCAAGGTCGTCGGTTCGGTCAACTGTTCGAAAGTCGGCGCATCGGACGCGGTCTTGATCCGGCAGCCCCAGGCGTTTGATCGTGCCCCGCACCGCCCGCACGTGGCCTTGCGGCGTCGAGCGCTCAATGCCGAAGACCTCATCCGCCGGGACCAGCTCCTCGCCATTGAGCGACCGGCGCAAGGCTTCGATCGCCGTCTCGGGCAGGCCGGTGAGCGAGCCCAGGGGTCGGTGCTTGACTTTGCCGCCCTCGCGATGGGTGCGTCGAAGCAACACCGAGGTGTAGACCTTGCCGTTGGCGTTTTCCGGGCGACGAATGGAAAGAGGCCATGGCGCTGGTGCTCCGGCAGCCGGCCGCGCGTCAGGCTTGCTGAGACTGACCGCCGCCCGCTGACCACCGCCTACTCCACCATCTTCTGCGCTATCAAATAATCCCCTACAATTTCCGCAACAACCTGATGCCCCGCCGGCGAATAATGCCCCGCGCTGTCCGGAATGCAAAGATCCTTCTCCCGCAAATCCCGGCGGACGAATTCCGAGTACAGATCGAGCCACGCGACGCCGCCGAGGCGCTCAGTGAGGAAATCGTTGGGCGGCTCGCTGGGCCGGTCGTCGAGGGTCACGTGATCCGGATCGAGGACCACGGCGAATTTCGCGCCGGCGGCCCGCGCCTCTTTGCTGAGTTGGGTGATCAGCCCGGCGGTCACGGGCGTGCACGTGAAAACATCCAACTGGATCGACGTGTTCGGCTCGATCGACCACAGCCCCAGCCAGCCGAAAAGGCGCGCCAAACCGAAATGCCCGAGCGATCGGCTCAGCAACACCCGGTACAACGCCGAATGCACCAAACCGCACCGCGGCCGCAGCAGGCGCGCCGGCTCGGCCGGCTTCGGCAGGCGGAGCGGGCACGGCGTGTCCTTGATCAACCACTGGTCGCCGAAGGGGACCATCACCGGCCGCCAGGCTCCGTAGTCCGACATGCGGCAATTGTCACCCACGTCGTTGCCGAAGTAGTGCAGCAGCACCAGATCGGGCTGCGCCGCCGCGGCGACGCGCCGGAAGAGCAGCAACTCCTGCGCCGTGCCGTAGCCCGAAACAGCGGCGTTGACGACCTCGAATTTCTTCCGGCCGGCCCCGCGTTCGTTCAATTTTTGCTCCAGGAATTCGGAATACACGAACCGCTGATCGACGCCCCAGCCCCAGGCCATCGAATCGCCCAGGATCAAGACGCGGAACACGCCGGCCGGCTTTTTCCCGGAAATCTCGTTGTTGCGAAAACCGTGCGAATCCTGCCGAATCTCGATCTGGTGGTCGCGGAACGTGGCCAGATAACGGCCCGGCGTGTTCTTCCAGCCGAGCGTCGGGTCGTAGGTCAGCGTGAAAAAATCCGTGCCGTCGATTTTCAGGTGCGGCGCGTCGGCGACTGCGCCCGCCGCCGCCAGCGCGCGGACACCAAGCTCGGCGACGCCCAACGCGACGGCGATCGCGCCGCACACCGCCGCGGCCAGGAAAAGAGTCCGGCGAGGCAGGGCGAGGGTAAAATATTTGTCGCCGCTCATGGAAAAACCGCCGATCGCGCCCGGCGCGCGTTGCCGCTCATTGGCCAACCGATTCGCTTGCTGGGCGCATGATCTTTGTTTCGTTCGGGGCGTGTCAAGGCGGTGAGGGGCGCTTGGGTGCAGGTCAGGATTTTGAGACAACTGTTGCTTTCTTTCGAATCCCGTACAATCTGAAAGCAGCGCAAAACCTCTTCGCCGGGGATGCAGGCGGTCCCCGGATCATTTTTCAATCGGCTGCAACTGGAGTATCTTTCGTTGACCACCGCGGCCCGGGAGACGCGGCGCATGGCATTGATTCCGATACCGCTCAAACGCGGCCTGCTCATTGTGCGACGCCGTTTGCTCGCCGTCGGCTTCGGCTTGCTCGCCGCGATCGGCTTGGCGGTCGCGGTCGCGCATGTCGAGGGCGAAGTGCGCGAGCCCCCCGGGCGCGCCAAGTTCGCCAACTATCCCAACCGGCACGCCTTCCACGCGCGGGACGAATGGCTGGGCCTGCGCATCAACCCGAACGAAAACCAAGTATACAAAAAGTATTATCGGGACACGCTTTATGCGACGGCGGTTTACAACTCGGACGATTACGGCCGGCGGCGGACCGTTCAAGACGGCGACGATTGGAGTTCCTTCGCGATGTTCGCGCCGTGTTCGTTCGCGTTCGGCGACGGCGTCAATGACGACGAGACCCTGCCGTCGCAATTCGCGCAACGGGTCGCCGGAAAAAAAATTGACGTTTACAACTACGGCGTTTGCAGTTGGGGTCCGAATAACCTGCTGGCGTTGCTGACCGACCCGCGCTTTCCGCCGGGAGTGCGCGAAAAACGGGGCTTCCTGGTTTACACGTATATCGACGACCATCTCGAACGCGCGTCTTTGCGGCGCTCGTTTCTCGCGACCACATCCGGTTTGCGGGTTCCCCACTACGTGGCGACCCGCGACGGCGGTTTGGCGCGCCAGGGCCTCGTGGATCTGGCGCACCCGCCGCACGACACGTTTTGGGAAATCGTCGCCGATCGGCTCGGCTTGATCGGCACGCTGTTTTCCGACTGGCCCGTGCGGCTCACGGACCGCGAGCGCCGCTTCGCCGCGCGCCTCGTCTCGCAGTGCCGGGTGGAGTTTGAGAAACGTTTCGATTCGCAGGGTTTCTTCGTCATTTTTTTTCCGGGCAGCAACACGGTGAACGTCATGAGGCCGTTACTCGAGCAGGGCGGCATTCGCTGCTTGGACTACACGGCCGTCGCGCCCTACGACGCCGACAAAGAAGCCGTCTATTTTCAGCCGGACAGCCATCCGACGGCGCTCGCCTATCGCGTCATCGCCGACAAATTGGCCGCGGATTTGAAAGAGCAACGCGTGATCCCGTGATGGAGCCCGTTTCGATTCGTCTCAAGCGCTATTTTCTGGCCGTCCGGCGACGGTTGCTGGCCGTGGCGCTTGGTTTCGCCATTGCCGGGGCGCTGGGCGTCGCCGCCGTCAACGTGTACGGCGTCGTTCGCCCGGCCTCGCCGAGTCGCGAGTTGACGGTCTACAAAGGCGGCGACCCTTTCTGGAGCGACGACGAGCAGCTCGGCCTGCGCATGAACCCCAACGAGCACCTGCTCCACAAAAAATTCGTGCGGCAAAAACTCTACACCAGCGCCGTCTACCACACGGGTCCGGGCGGGTGGCGCGTTACGGTTCCGGAATCCCCCGCCGACGCGGAAACCTTCGCGATGTTCGCGCCGTGCTCGTTCACCTTCGGCGAGGGGGTCAACGATGGCGAAACGCTGCCGTCGCAATTCGCGCGAATCGTCGCCGGGGAAAAAATCGCCGTCTACAACTATGGCGTCTGCGGCTGGGGACCGAACAACCTGCTCGCGTTGCTGACCGACCCGCGGTTCCCGGCCGGCCTCCGCGAACGGCGCGGTGTTCTCGTGTATTCCTTCATCGACGAGCACATCGACCGGGCGGTGTTGCGGCGCTCGTTTCTCGAGGGCAACGCGCCGGTCCGGAATCCATATTACGTCGTGACGAAGGATAATCGCGTCCGCCGCGTCGGGCTGGCGAATGCGGCCCACCCGCCGTATGCGGGGATGACGTATTCCCTCCTCAACGGGTTGGGGCTGATCGGCACGTTGTTTCCCGATTGGCCGATCCGGAACGCCGATCGGGATCTGCGATTCACCGCCCGAATCATCGCGGAATCCGCCGCCGAATTTCGCAACCGGTTCGACGCGCAGGCGTTTGTGCTGGTGTTTTTCCCGTCCTGCAAAACCACGAAGACGCTGGGGCCGCTGCTCGAACGGCAAGGGATTCGCTGCCTCGATTACACGGAGTTGGCGCCGTTCGACGCCAACACGGACGCGGTCTATTTCCTGCCCGACGGGCACCCGTCGCCGGTCGCCCATCGTCTGGTGGCCGAAAAGTTAGCGGTCGATTTGGCGCAACTTGGGCTGATTCCGTAGGCGCGGCGCGGCCGAATCGTCAGTGCGACTCGGCCGGACGCAAGCCGCGTTCTTCGAGGAATGTGCGCATCTTCTGCATCAGGCGCGATTCGAGTTGCCGCACGCGTTCGCGCGTGACGCCCAGGTGGTCGCCGATTTCCTGCAACGTCAGCGGGTCGTCGGCGAGCAAGCGGTGGTGCAAAATGAACGAATCTTTTTCGGAGAGCATGATTTCGAACTCGGCCAACGCCTCGCGGAAACGCTGAATCTCCTGGTGATCGGCGAGAATCTGGTCTTGCCGATCGCCGCCGCCGGAGATCAGGTCGCCGACCGAGCCTTTGCCGTCGTCTCCGGCGGGCGCGTCGATCGACAGGTCGGGGCGGCCCAGCCGCTGCTCCATCTCGACCACGGTGTCCGACGGCACGTCCAGGCGCTCGCCGATCAGTTGCGGCGTCGCGGCGAAGCCCTGCGATTCCAGCCGTTCCTTCTCTTTCTGCAAATTGAAGAACAGCTTCCGTTGGGCCTGCGTCGTGCCGATTTTCACCATCCGCCAGTTGTTGAGGATGTAGCGCAGGATATACGCCTTGATCCACCACGCGGCGTAACTGGAAAGCTTCACGCCTTTGTACGGGTTGAATTTCTTCACGGCCTGCATCAGCCCGATGTTGCCTTCCTGGATCAGGTCCATGACTTGGATGAAGGCCCGCTGGTATTCCATGGCGATCTTCACGACCAGCCGCAGATTGCCGGTGATCAGGCGGTAGGCGGCCTGCGAGTCGCCTTTCTCGAAGTAGTCGACCGCGAAGTGCATTTCCTCCTCGCGAGTCAACAACGGATGCTTGCGCAGTTCGGCGAGGTAACGTTGCAGCGCGCCGACGTAGACTAGCCCCTTTTCGGGCAGTTCGACCGGGCTTTCGTATTCCTCGTCCAATTCCTCCGGCGCTTCGAAAGCGTCCGGCTCGGCATCGAATTTTTCGGAGACCAGCTCGGGCTCCGCCGCCCGCCGTTTCTTCGGCGTTTCTTCTTTTTTGCCGCTGCCTTTACGTGCCAACGAACCTTCCCTGCTGCTCTTGGTTTGCGCGAGAGCGCTTTTGCTACGTTGAACGACCAAACCCCAGCCCCTTTCTCGTAGATACCATTTAGCCCGGGGATTGTCGATCCCGGGCCGGGAAACTAACATCGGGAAATACCTGAGTTGGCTACGGGAAAAAGCTAAGTGCCGGCTGCCGCGAAATTCTCCGGCCGTCGGGGCGGGGTTTGTATTTCTCGCGGCGTTCCGTTATGGTGTCCGCTCAGATTGCGGCTGGCATGTTCCGCGGAAAGACGGGGGGCGTCCCAGAGCGGGACTGTGTTTTTGCAGTAGACCGGCCGCTTTTCAAGAACAGCGGTTTCGGTTAAAAACGCGCTGGAAAGAACGGTTGCATCAACAGGCGGGCGGTCCGCTTTGGCGGTCGGCTGCGCCATGCGAGCTTTCAGATTATGAAGAAACGACGTTTGGGCAAGACCGATCTGCTCGTCTCGGAGATCAGCCTTGGCGCCGCCGGCGTCGGCGGCCATAACCTTTACCTGAATATCGACGAAACCGAGTCCGTCGCCACGATCATTCGCGCCATTGAACTGGGCGTCAATTTCGTCGACACATCCGATTTCTTTGGCTGCGGCCAGTCGGAGCGGTTGATCGGCCAGATCGCCAAGGCCGTCGGCCCCGGGCTGTTGATTGCCACCAAAGGCGGTTTGCGCTGGGATCTGCAGGGGCGGTTCGTCAGCCGCGACAATAGCCCGGCCTACTTGCGCGAGGCGTTGGAAGCGAGCCTGCGGCGCCTGGGCCGGGAAACGGTCGACCTGTACTTTATCCATTCCTCCGACGGCAAAACCCCGGCGGCCGAGGCGTTCGGCGCCCTGACGCGGTTCCAGGAGGAAGGGAAGATTCGCTGGGGCGGTCTGACCAATTTCGAGTTGGAGCAGATCGAAGACGCGCAGATGGCCGGACCGGTGGCGGCGGTGCAGGCCCAGTACAATTTCTTCGACCGGCGGCCCGATCGCAACGGGCTGCTGGATTATTGCGAGAAACACGGGATCGGCTTCGTGCCCTACGGCTGCCTCGGCTACGGCATATTGACCGGCAAATACCGGCGCGATCTGCGGCTGCCGGACCAGGATTGGCGGAACCTGCTGCCGCTGTTCCGCCGCCGGAACTACGTGCTGGCGGTCTCGCTCGCCCAGCGCATGGCCGAAACGGCGAAGCGCCGTGGCGCGCCGCTGGCGCATTTCGCGTTGCGGTGGGCGCTGCGGCGGCCGGCGACGGCGACGGTGCTGTCCGGCGCCAAGCGCCCCGAGCAGATCGAAGAAAACATCCCGTCGGACGAATTCGAGATGATGCCGGACGACTTCGCCTGGATCGATCGGATGACCGGTTTCCTTCGCTTCGAATGACGTCCGCGGGCGGGCGCGGGGGACGGCGATGAGCAAAGACAACGTGTCGCGCATCGGCGTTTCGCTGCCGCCGGAGCTCCTGGCGGAATTCGACGTCTACATCGAAAAAAAAGGCTATGAGACGCGGTCCAAGGCCATCGCCGACCTGATGCGCGAAACGCTGATGCACGCGGATTGGGAAAGCGGCAATCCGGAGGTGATCGGCGCCGTCACGCTGGTCTACGATCACCACACGCGCGGGCTATCCGAGAAGCTGACGGAGATCCAGCACGATCACCACAAGTTGATCGTGTCCACCACGCACATCCACATCGACCATCACCGGTGCCTGGAAATCACCGTGCTCCGCGGCGCGATCGGCGACGTGCGCGAGATCGGCGATCGCCTGATCAGCGCCCGCGGCGTGCTGCACGGGAAAATTGTGTTGGCCGCGAGCGAAGAGCCGTAACTGCGTCTTATCGCCGGCCGCCGCTGAACGCGCGGCTGAGCGCGATGACGACCAGCGCCCCGATTGTCGCCACAACCAGGCTGTAAAAGTTGCAGCCGGTGACCGGCGCGCCGCCCATCATCGTGAAGATCACGCCGCCGACCACCGCGCCGATCACGCCCAGGATGACGTTCATCAAACAGCCATGGTCGCTGCCGGAAAAGCTGGAGGCCAACCCGCCGGCCAACAGGCCCAGAATAATCCAACCCAAAATGCTCATGCCCTCCCCCACCTCAAGTTTGTATTTAAATAATCGTTTCGTCTGCTTTTGGCCAGCGCGCTTCGCCAGCGTCTCGTGGACCTTATACGCCGAGCGGCGAGGGCAGCAAACGTCAAATTGTTTCACGGCCTCAAAGGATCCGGACGCGGCCAGCACTGTCGCTCAAGCCGAGGCCAACTCCGACAAAGAAGTTGCATTGTGAGCCCTGTGGCTTGTTTTACTAAATTATGCGACTTGACAAAACTAAAAAACATATTTATTTAGTGGCCAATGGGAATTCAAACCAGCCATGACCGTTTGGTCGATAGAGTCCCGCCCGTCCTGGCGGCGCTTCTGGAAGTCGCCGAAAAAGATCTCGATATTACCCGAGACGCCAAAATTGGCGGGGTCACGAGAAGAGCGGACCTTCTAATCAATACGTCTGGCAAGACGATCGTCGTCGAATGCAAGTTGACCACCAGCGCGGCCATCATCGCCGACGCCGCGCGGAAGGCTCGCGAATTCGCAGTGGCGATTCACCGCGATGCGATTCCGCTCGTCGCCGTGCCATTTATGGGCCCGGTCGGCCGCCGGGCGTGCGAGGACGTGGGGGTGGCGTGGATAGACCTCAGCGGCAACGGGCGAATCGTCGCTCCCGGGCTGAAAATTATCGTTGCTGGCCGACCAAACCTATTCAAGGCTGTCGGCCGCCCGTCGAGCGTTTTCGCTCCGAAAAGCGCCCGCGTCGCGCGCCAGTTTCTCATGCAGCCCAACCGTTCATACACAAAACGCGAGATCGCGCAGTACACGAACTTGAGCCACGGCTTTGTCAGCCGCATTGTTGCGCGGCTGGAAAAAGAAGGCTATCTCGATTGTCTGGACCTCGATGGCGCCGGAAGCGCCACCGGCGCCGGCTCGGGCGCCGGTTCGGGATCTGGTCACGGGAATGAAGACGGAACGGGTGACGGGTCAGGCGCCGAACGAAGCAGAGTCAGGGCATTTTTCAGTCCGCGAGACCCCGACTTGCTTCTTGACGCGTGGCGGGATTCCTATCAATTTTCCAAACATACGATCCTGAAAGGCCACGTCGCGGCTCGGTCAGGCGACGCGCTGCTCAGATTCGCCAGCGACGTCCTGTTCGAAAGCGGCCTCGATCCGGCCGCGACGGGACTGGCGGCCGCGTGGGCCTTGACGCAATTTGCCATTTTTCGTCTGGCCACAATCTATGTGCACGGCGAGCCGTCGCCAGAGGTTCTCGATCGGCTTGGATTCCGCGAAGATCCGCGCGGAGCGAATCTGTGGCTGGTCGTGCCCAACGACGAGGGCATTTTTTTCGGTGGCCACATTGGCAGGAATAGCGTTCAATGTGTGAATCCGGTCCAGGTTTACCTCGATTTAAAAGAGCAGCCGGAGCGAGCCCGAGAGGCCGCCGACGAAATCCGCAAACAATATTTTTATTGGCAACGGTATGACCAATAAGGCCTTCCGTGCGTCGGATTATCCATCGGAAGCAACGGCCTTTGTGCGGGCCACCTGCCTCGAGGTCGCTGCCGCGCTCGGCGCTTTGATGGAAAACCTCGTCGTGGTCGGCGGGCTCGTACCCACTTTCTTGATCGACCAAGATGAGATTGACGACCCGGCAGACCAATATCCGGGAACAACTGACCTGGACATAGCTCTTACGTTCGGTATACCAGACCGCGACCGTCAATCAGAAATTGCTTCGCGGTTGCGCAGCGCAGGATTTTCGCCGCAATTGAATTCAGATGGAAGACTTGCCGGCCATCGATGGGAATTCCCGGGTCTCGGCCGCGTCAGGGTGGACTTCCTGATTCCGCCTCCCCATCCTGGCGACCGAACGACAGAGTTGATTCGGCTCGGCGACGATTTTGCCGCCCAAGTGACGGATGGACTCGATTTGGCGTTCCGGGACACGGTCCGCACGCGAATTGCCGGAAAGACGTTCGCGGGCGCCGATGCTTCGTTCGACATCATCGTTTGCGGCCCCGGCGCGTTCGTCGTGCTCAAGGCGCTGGCGTTTCGCGGTCGCGGGGAAAACAAAGACGCCCATGATCTGTATTATGTTGTTCGACATTTCGGCGCTGGCGCCGGCGACGTAGCCGACCGCCTGCGTCCCCTTTTGCCGGACGCCAACGCCCAACGGGCCATCCAAATTCTGCGCGATGATTTCACCGACTATGACGGCCGCGGCCCGCTCGCCGTCGCCAGATTCACTCGCGGCGGTCCTGACGAAGACGTTCAAGCCGACGTGGTCGGCTTTGTCGGAGAATTTCTCCGCCAGATATCGAATTCGTCGACCTAGGATTTTTCGTGCGGCAGGAAATCCGGCTTGACGCGATGCAGCGCCAGAAATGCCGCCTCGCGGGCGCCGGGGAAACGGCGCTCCATTTCGGTCAGCAGGTCGAGCGCGTCCTGCCGGCGGGTCTTGCCGTCGAGCGGGCAACCGGAGGCGACGACGGGAAACTGCTGCTGGCGGTGCAATTTGACGAGGCGGTCTTTGGGCATGGCGTACAGCGGCCGGATCAGCACGAGGCGGCCGTCGAACACCGGCTGCCGCGGCGTCAACGCGCTGAGTTCGCGGTTTTCCAGCAGGTTCATGATGAACGACGACAGGGCGTCGTCGCGATGGTGCCCGGTGACGATGCGCGCGATGGCTTGCCCGTCCGCCATTTCGAACAGCGCCTGCCGCCGATGGCGGGCGCACAGAAAGCACGGCCGCTTCGTTTGGGCGGCGATCGCCTCCGGCCCGATCGGCGTGCGGCGCACGGTCAGCGCGACGCCCGCCGCGGCGCAGCCGCCGGTCAGCGCGGCCACGCGCGCCTCGCCGTCGGGAAAGCCGAGTTCGACGTGAAGCGCCTGCAACTCGATATCGAGCCGGCCCCTGTCGCGCAACTCGGCCAGCAACGCGAGCGCCGCCCAGGAGTCGACGCCGCCGGAAACCGCCACCCCGACCTTCGCGCCCGGTTCGAGCAGGTCGTAGCGCGCGATCGCGTCGAGCGTCTCGTCCGCCATTTCGCCGACGAGTGAGGTGGTCCGCAGCAGGCCCATGGCGCGGTCAAGCGGTCGCGGCGGTTGCGGGCGACGTGCAGCGCTGCCGCAGGCGAACACGGATCGTCGGATAGACAAACGCGAACGCCAGGCTGGCGCCGTACGAGCCGTAGAAGAAAAGCTCGGCCGTTTTCGCGGCCCCGCCGAGCATCATGGCGAACGCCAGGCTGGCGGCCATGAAGGCCAGCGCGCCGCCGACGAAGTGCGGCCGGGCGCTGAGCCTATCGCGCCAGCGGGCGAGCGGCGGCACGAGCAGCAGCGTCAGCCCGAGCACGATCGCGGCCCGCAGATAGGGGTTGATCATGACGCCCGCCGGCCCGAGATGTCCGAACAGCAGCGTTGTCGAGATCAGGAACCAGTGCAGGATCAGGAAGAGGAAGCTCTCTTTGCCCGAGTTTTCCAGTTGGCCCGCGACCCAGCGCGCGGCCGGGCGGCGGTAGTTGACCGCGCCGCGATACAGCGCCCGCGACGCCAGATACAGCAGGCCGGCGATGCCCGTCGTCGACAGCACGTAGCTGGGGAAGCCGCGCAGCATCATGTCGAAGAGCGTGGGCAGCAGCAGCGCGCCGAAGAACGAGCGGCCCGTGCCGGCCATCATCGTGTGGAACCATGCGAACGGGCCGCCGACCAACAAAACGGCGAAAAACGCCCACCACGGCCAGGACTTGTTTTTCCGCACGGCGACGCTGCGGTAGCACAACGCCCCGACGTAGAACAGATCGACCCACGGCAGCGGGCCGTATTGGAAAGTCAGCCAGCGCACGAGCCGCGGCGTCTGCGCCGATAGCGCCATAAGCGCCTCGCGCAAACCCGGATGCAGCAAATCCGACGACAGTGGAATAAGCGCGCGCAGATGCCGAAACTCGGCCAACTCCGGCGCGCTTTCGATCCGCAGCCGGAACCCGAGTTCGGGCACTAGGAAAACCGCCCCGGCGATCAGCCAGTGCGCCCACATCGGCAGCCGCGTTCGCATTAGCAGGAAGGTGAACACGGTGCCGCAGGCCACGCATTGGAAGATGTCCATCATCCCCCAACTGCCGCGATTGATGTTGTACGTGAACCCGAGCGCAAACAGCACCGCCGCCGCCGAGAGGTAGAACTTCACCGTTTGAAAGCCGGCCTTGTTGCGGTTGTTCTCGACGAACGTGACCACGTTCATGCCCGAAACGAAGAAGAAGATCGGCGCCGAGAAGTCCATCACGTGCAGGATGAGTTTGCCGGCGAGCTCCGGCGCGGGCATCCGCGACCGCACCGTGTGGCCGATCAACATCAAAACGCAGGCCAACCCCTTGAGCATGTCGATTTCGTGAAAACGCGGGCCTGTTTTCGCCAAGATAGTCTCCTTCGACAATTCGACCGGCCCTCGATCCCTGGCGAACCTTAACCCAAAAATTGGCCGCGAGACAGTGGCCGGCGAGCAGCGAACAGCGAACAGCGAACAGCGAGCACCGGCCGAAGCAGTGGCCAGTGGTCAGTGGTCAGTTGCCGGCAAGCCCGGCCTCGTGCAACCGCTTCTGCCGATGTGGCGCAGCCGCATTCCCGCAAAAAAATTGCTATTCTCGGCAATCAACCGTTAACCTCGCGCGTCAATTGAGTAGGAAGGCGGACGACGTGAACGAGCACGGGCCGAAAACGATCGACGAGTTTCGCGAGATTTTCGAAGCGATGCAGCCGCGCCTGCTGGGCACGGCGCGCCGCATCCTGCGGGACGAAGCCGACGCCGAGGACATCATCCAGGACGTGGCGTTGACGGCGCTGTCGTCGCCGCATTTGTTCGCGGAGGTCGAGAACCTGGCGGGCTGGCTGGTCACCGTGGTCTTCCGGCGCAGCATCGACCTCTGGCGCAAGCTCGCGCGGCGGCGCGCGGGCGACGGGGATTTCGCGGAGCAGTCGGCGAACGACGCGGACGACGCCGAGGCGCGGCGCGCAGAAGCGGAAATGCTAGCCGCGGTCGCCGAGGCGATTCGGGCGCTGCCGGCGGAACTGCGGTTCGCCTTCGAGGGCAATGCGATCCGAGGCAAGACGTTCCAACAACTGGCCGAGGACAGCGGGACGCCGCCCGGCACGTTGATGGCGCGAAAGAAACGGGCGCTGGCGCAAATCCGGCAGACGCTGCGGGAACGCGGCGTGCTGGATTGAGGGCGCCGTCGCCAACGAAGAAGGAGAAGCGAAAATGAGACATCCGCGAGGGGCGAGAATTGTGGGCGGGATCTTCGCCGGGCTGGGCTTCGCCGCGGTCATCGGGCTCGTGCTGGGCCTGATCGTCAAATGGCTGTGGAACGCGGTGATGCCGGGCATATTCGGCTTGCCGTTGATCGGCTACTGGCAGGCGGTCGGGCTGTTCCTGCTGGCGCACCTGCTGCTGAAGAGTCCAGGCCACCACGGACGACATCACTTCCATGGCTATCGCGGTCATGGTGAAATGTGCGCGCCGCACGGCCATTCGCGGCGCGAGATGGCCGCGAAGATGAGCGAATGGCTGAACTGCGAAGAGAAGACGGCGACCGAGGGCCCCGAAGAGCCGAAGGGCGCGTGAGCCGCCGGAACGGAGGACCACATGGTGCGAGCGCGTGTGCCGGAGATCGAAGGCGTGCTGGGCGAACTGAACGTGCGCATCTACGACCGGATGCAGCGGCGGCTGCGCGACAAGGGCTGGCTCGAGACCAAAGCGATCATCGCCGCCGGGATCGACCACGGCCTCGCGCTCGAAATCGGGCCGGGGCCGGGTTATCTCGGCCTCGAATGGCTCAAAAGGACGCGCGACACGCAACTGCGCGCGGCCGAGCTCAGCGCCGATATGATCCCCATCGCCGAGGCGAATGCGCGCGAGTACGGCCTGGCCGAACGCGTGCGCTACGTGCAGGCCAACGCGCAGCAGCTTCCGTTCGACGACGGCGCATTCGACGCCGTCTTCACCAACGGCTCGCTGCACGAATGGTCGGCGCCGGGGCAAATCTTCGGCGAGATCCGGCGCGCGCTCAAACCCGGCGGCCGCTTCTTCGTCAGCGATCTGCGGCGGGACATGCGGCTGCCGGTGCGCTGGTTTCTCTATTCGCTGGCCAAACCGAAAGAAATTCGCCCGGGGCTGATCGCCTCGCTCAACGCCGCGTACACCGCCGCGGAGGCCGAGACGCTCGTGACGCGCTCGGGCCTGCGCGTGACGCGCGCGACGAGCAACCCGATGGGGTTCGAGATCGTCGGGGAGAAAGCGATTGAATAATCACCACAGAGGCAAAGAGGGCACAGAGCCGCACAGAGAAATCAATATTTAGATCCGCTGTGTTCCTCTGCGCTCTCTGTGCCTCCGTGCTTCAAATCCAAAAACTTTCCGCACGGAGCGAAGAACTTCGAGGAGACCGTTGCCATGAAAATGACCCCGATCGAAAAGCATTTCGTGAATCATCCGGAGCATACGGCGCGCGTCGCGCAACGGGCGCAAAAATTGCTCGAGCGCATTGATGTCCAAGGCGCGCGGCGGTATTTGGACGTCGGCTGCGGCGTCGGGGCGACGGCCTGCGAAATCGCCGAGAAATACGGCTGGGACGTCACCGGCGTCGACGTCGATCCGAAGCAGATCGCCGCCGCGCAGGTCCGCGAGGCGAGCCCGCGCCCGCGCTTCCTGGTGATGGACGCGACGAACCTGAAGTTTCCGGACGCCGAGTTCGACGTGGTCGCCGCCGCGATGGTCACGCACCACCTGCACGAATGGGAGCGCGCCGTCGGCGAAATGATCCGCGTGCTGCGCCCCGGCGGCTGGCTGATTTACACCGATATGATATTCCCGGATTGGTTCGCGGCGGTCGGCCGCCGCGTCATCCCGTTCGTCGGATTGCCGTCGCGGAAACGGCTCGAGTCGCTCGCCGCGGCGGCCGGCCTGACCAAGATGTACGAGTCCGGCGCAGGGCTGCGATGCGATTGCATCTGGCGGCGGGGCAAATGACGCGGCCGCCGCCGACGTAGGGGCGAACCCAGCGTTCGCCCGCAACGCGGGGCGATGGCAAGCATCGCCCCTGCACGGCCGGAACGCAGCGCGATGGCGAGCATCGCCCCTGCGCGGACGGGACGGCCAAGAACTATCGGTCTTCCGCCAACCGCCCGAGTCGCGCCAGATGCGCGGCGAGGCCGTCGCGCCAGGGCGGCATGACGAAGCCCGTCGCGGCGACGAACGATGTCATATCCAAGCGGCTGTTGGCTGGGCGCGGCGCGGGACGGGCGAGCTCGTCCGAAGAAATCGGCGTCAGCGGATGGCCGCGGCGGCCGGTCAGTTCGCAAATCGCGTGGGCGAGGCCGAACCAAGTGCATGCGCCGCCGGCGGTCGCGTGGTGCACGCCGCGCAGGTCGGCGGCGATGGCGGCGGCGACGGCTTGCGCGAAATGGGCCGTATACGTCGGCGCGCCGACCTGATCGTCGACGACGCGCAGCGGGCGACCGGCGTCGAGTTGGCGCAGGATCGCCGCCACGAAATTCGGGCCGTGGGGGCCGTGCAGCCAGGCCGTGCGCAGAATCGCCGTCGCGCCGCCGGCCGCGAGCGCGGCGCGTTCGCCGGCGAGCTTCGTGCGGCCGTACGCCGAAACCGGCCCGGTCGGATCGGCCGGCAAATACGGCTCCGCTTTGCGGCCGTCGAAGACGTAATCGGTCGAAATGTGCAGCAGCCGCACGCCCGCGGCGGCGCACGCCTCGGCCAAACAGCGAACGGCCGTCGCGTTTGCCGCGGCGGCTTTCTCGGGTTCGTCCTCGGCGCTATCGACGGCGGTGTAGGCCGCGCAATTGACGACCCAATCGGGGCGATGCGTCGCCAGCAGGCGCGGCGCGGTCGCCGGGTCGGCCAGGTCGCCGTCCGGACGATCGACGCCGGCTACGGCCTCGTGCGCGGCCAACGCCGGAACCAGATCGCGGCCCAACATGCCGGCGGCGCCGGTGATGAGGATTTTCATGCGCCCTGCCCCGCCCCCGCGGCGCGGTCACTTCACCAGGTCGTGCTCGTTGAGGATCTCGGCGACTTCTTCGGAGTAGAAGCCTTCCATGTTGTAGACGTGCAGCGGCCGCACGACTTTCAATTCGACGCCGGCGTCGCGAATCGCTTCGAGCATCGCCAGCTTGGAGCCGCCCGCGGCGTTGGCGTGGATGAACCGCAGCCGGCGCGGTTCGAGTTTGTGCTCGCGGCATTGGCAAATCAGGTCGATCAGCCGATAGGTCGGATAGATGAAATAGGCGCGGCCGTGCGACTTGAGCAGGTAGCGCGCCGCGCGGACGACATCGGCGAGCGTCACCAGCACCTCGTGCCGCGCGAGGGCCTTGGCGTCGTTCGGGTTGACCGTGCCCTTGCCGACCGGCAGATAAGGCGGATTGGATATCACAATATCGAAGGAATCGGCGGCGAACTCCTCGCCGATTTTGCGGATATCGCCGCGGAGGATCGCGATCTTGTCTTTCATCCGGTTCGCGGCGACGCTGCGTTCGGCCATGTCGGCGATGTTTTCCTGCAACTCCAGGCCGACGAATGCGGTGTCGAGCGCGCGCAGGCGATTGGCCAGCACGAGCGGCATCACGCCGCTGCCGGTGCCCAGGTCGATGACCTTGTCGCCGTTTTTCAACTCGATGAACGACGTCAGCAGCAGCGGATCGACGCTGAAGTGGTAGCCGTCTTTCTTTTGCAGGATCACCAACTCGCCGTGCAGCAGATCCTGCAGTTCCTCGTCGGCGTGCACGGGCACATCGAGCGCTTTTTCGGATTCGCGGCCGTTTCGTTCTTCGGTCATGCCTGTCTCCGTCGGATCCGGCGGGCGCTGGCGCCGCCGTCCGGCTGCTACGGCCCGGGCGCCGCCAGGGCGACGCCGAGGACCTCCTCGATGCGAGAGCGAGCGACATCGCCGTCGCGCGCCAGGCGCGGCGGCCACGCCGTCATCAACAAGATCGTGCTGCCCCGGCTCGGCGGCAGCCGCGGCCCCTCGGCGATCGGAACCCGGTCGCCAAAATAGGCCCGCACGGCCGCCGCGTCCATCGCCGGCGGCCGGTCGCTCGGGTTGGCGCTGGTCGCCGCCAGCGCGCCGCCGGCCATCGCCGCGATGCCGCGCGCCGCGGCGCTGCCCGGCACGCGCACGCCGAGCGCGCCGGAGCCGCCGGTCAGCGGCGAACTCGCCCACGGCTCGCGGGCCGGCAGCACGAGCGTCAGCGGCCCGGGCCAGAAGGCGTCGATCAGCGTTTGGGCCGCCGGCGGCACGTCGAGCCAGAGCGAGCGCGCGACCGCCGCGTCGGCGGCGATCACAGGCAGCGGTGCGTGGGCGGCCCGGCCCTTGAGTTCGAAGATGCGCTCGATCGCCGCGGGCCGGTCGATGCGCGCGAGCAGTCCGTAGAAAGTTTCGGTTGGGAACGCGATCGCCTCGCCCGCGTCGAGGAGTTCGGCGAAGGGCCGCAGGAGGGGCGCCGGTCGCCCGGTCGCGTCGTCGGGTTGCATACGGCGGCTTTATATAGTGGGGGCGCGGAGCGCGCAAGCCCGACGCCACGGCCGGACCAACCGCGAATGCACGCGAATAAGAACGGAACGGCAAACGGCGGACAGGTTCAACTGGATGCGGGGGCCGTAAAAATTTCGTGCAAACGTCGAAAAAAGCCTTAGCTTGAAGCCATGAAAAACGACGAAAACAAAGAGCGTTATTGGTATGCCAAGCGAGCGCTCGTGCTGGCGCCGCTTGCCATTTGCGCCGTTGCGGCGGCGTTGGTTTATCGGCCCGCCAGCGGGCGCTCGGAGGAGCCGGCCATGGCCCAAACGGTGTACGAATTTTCGGCCAAGCGCATCGACGGCCAGACGGAATCGCTCGCGGACTACAAGGGCAAGGTGCTTTTGATCGTGAACACCGCGAGCAAGTGCGGGTTCACGCCGCAGTATGCGGGGCTGGAGAAGCTGTACACCGAGTTCAAAGACCGCGGCTTCGTCGTGCTCGGCTTCCCGTGCAACCAGTTTGGCAAGCAGGAGCCGGGCAGCGAGCAGGAGATCGCCGCGTTTTGCACGTCGACCTACAACGTGACGTTCCCGATGTTCGCCAAGATCGACGTCAACGGCGACAACGCGCATCCGCTGTACAAGTACCTCAAATCCGACCGGCCCGGCATGCTGGGCTCCGAGGCGATCAAGTGGAATTTCACCAAGTTCCTGATCGACGCCAACGGCAAGCCGGTCAAACGGTACAGCCCGCAGACGAAGCCCGAGGACATCCGCGCCGATATCGAAGCGTTGCTGCCGCGGAAATGAACCGATTTAGTGTGATATTAAACCACAGACGCACAGAGATCACAGAGAAAATAACAAGAAACAACTCTGCGCTCTCTGTGCCTCCGTGGTTGACCGCTTACTTCATCAATTCTTGCAGTTTGCCGTCTTTTTCTTCAACCTTCCGCGCCATTTCCTGCCGATAGGCGTCGAGCTTTTGCGCCATTTTCTTGTTCGTCGCGGCGATGAGCTGCACCGCGAAGAGCGCGGCGTTGCGGGCGCCGGCTTCGCCGATGGCGAAGGTCGCCACCGGCACGCCGGCCGGCATCTGCACGGTCGCCAGCAGGGCGTCGAGCCCGCCGAGGGTGGTCGCGGCGAGCGGCACGCCGAGCACGGGCAGGGTGGTCTCGGCCGCCGCGACGCCCGCCAGGTGCGCCGCCGCGCCGGCCCCGCAGATCACGGCGCAAAAGCCGTTGTCGCGGGCGTCGCGGACGAGCTTTGCCGTGCGCGCCGGCGTGCGGTGCGCGCTGGAAACGTGCGCCTCGCAGCCGACGCCGAAGTGCGCCAGCACATCGGCGGCGTTTTTCATCACCGGCCAGTCGGAATCGGAACCCATCAGCAGCAAGACTTTCGACATGCGCTCACTCCAACCACTTGGCGGCTTTTTTGCCGATATCCCGGCGATAATAGGCCTTGTCGAAGGAAATTCGCTCGACGGCGCAATAAGCGAGTTCGATCGCGGCCGGGATGTCGGCGCCTTTCGCCGTGACGCCCAGCACGCGCCCGCCGCTGGTGACCACGCCGTCCGCGGTTTTTTTCGTGCCGGCGTGAAAAACGAACGCGCCGGCTGGCGTGCGGTCGAGGCCCTCGATCAACTTGCCTTTTTCGTAGTGGTCGGGGTAGCCGCCGCTGGCGATCACGACGCACACCGCCGGCCGCGGATCCCACTCGATGGCCAGCTTCCCCAGTCCGCCGTCGACGGACGCGAGCAGCAGCGGCACGATGTCGCTGTTCATGCGGAACAGCAGCGGCTGCGTCTCCGGGTCGCCGAAACGCGCGTTGAATTCGAGCACCTTGATCTCGCCGTGATCGATCATCACGCCGGCGTAGAGCACGCCCTTGTAGGGGCAGCCCTGGGCGGCCATTTGCCGGACGGTGGGATACATCACGTCGCGCAGTATTGCTTCGTGGACCGCCGGCGTAACGACCGGCGCGGGGCTGTAGGCGCCCATGCCGCCGGTGTTCGGCCCGGCGTCGCCGTCGCCGATCGCCTTGTGATCCTGGCTGCTGGCCAGCGGCACGACCGCTTCGCCGTCGGTGAACGCCAGAAAGCTCGCTTCCTCGCCGATGAGAAATTCCTCGACGACCACCTGGTCGCCGGCAACGCCAAACACGCGTTCGACGAGAATGCGGTCGATGGCCTCGTCGGCCTCGGCGAGCGTGCGGCAGACGATGGCGCCCTTGCCGGCCGCCAGACCGTCGGCTTTGACGACGACCGGCGCGCCCAAATGCCGCGCGAACTCCTTCGCGCCGGCGCTTTCGGCATACGTGCGATAGGCGGCGGTCGGGACGCGCGCCGCGTCGAGAATTTCTTTGCAGAAACTCTTGCTGCCTTCCAGGCGCGCGGCCGCGGCGCTCGGCCCGAACGCTTTCAACCCCGCGGCGGCGAAGCGGTCGACGATGCCCTCGACCAGCGGCGCTTCGGGGCCGACGACGGTCAAGCCGATGCGTTCGCGCTGCGCGAAGGCGAGCAGCGCCGCGATGTCATCCGCGGCGATGTCGACGTTGGTCGCTTCCGCGGCCGTGCCGGCGTTGCCCGGCGCGCAAAAGACGCGCTCCACAAGCGGCGATTGGGCGATTTTCCACACGAGCGCATGCTCGCGGCCGCCGCCCCCGATCACCAGGACTTTCATCCGCTCCTCCACGATTTCAGCTTTGCCAGGATGCCGAAGTGTAGCAGATGGGCCGGGAGTGGCAAGCAGCCGCCGGGCAGAATTTTTTGACAGGATCATCAGGATCAACAGAGACAGGGGGCTGTGTCGGGAGTTCTTGCGGCCCGGAGAATCTCGCGAGCGACAAAGTTCCACAATTGTTCACTGTTCCTTATTCACGGTTGACTGATCCCGTTGATCCTGTTGATCCTGTCAAAAAATAAATATCATACCCTGGGGAAGGTCCCCGCGATCAACGCCCTTGCCTGCGGAAATACGACAGGCGATGCTCCTTTAAAAAAGGCGTTCGCTCGCGCACGACCTTGGGGTCCGGATACAGACGCGAGAGCAATTCATCGTCCGCGAGTGCGGCCAACTCTCGCTGGGCCGGGGCCAGAAACACGAAACGGCTCGAAAAGCGATAGGCGCAGGACGACGACGCGGCCACACCCGCGGCCAGAATCGCTAGCCAGGCCGCCAACAACGGCACGAGGGCGCGGTTTTTGACGGCCGGCTTTTTTTGCTCGCCCGCCGCGAGAAGGCGGTCCCAGATCGCGATGAGGTTGGCGATCCACAACAACTGTCCGAACGTGACGTACCGCGAACAAAGGGCTTCGTCGGCGCCCAGGTGCGCGCGACCGGCGGCCGTCAGGATGGCGCCGCCAACGGCGTACAAACCGAGCGTGAGGGACAGCCCGGGGTCCCGTGCGCGAATCGACGGCGCGGCCAAGCCGACGAATAGAACGACGCCCGCGGCGCCGGCCCATACGGCGAACCGATCGGTCAGCGGCGAGCCGAGGTAGCTGCAGACGAACAGCAAAAAGACTTGCGGTTCGGCGAAATTAGCGGCGAGCGACACGCTGTGCGCGGTCACCTGAAAGTCAACGAGATACAGGATGATCGCCGTCGCCGAAACCAACGACCACAGAACGAGCCGGAAGACGCGCTCCGGCCGTCCCTGGGGCGCAACCGACGACGACGCCGCCAGAAAACCGACGGGCCAGAAAACCAGGCCATTGCCCGCGGAAAACGTGGCGATGACGCCCAGGGCCAGCGCCGCCGCAAACGCTGGACGAGAACGAGGCGCCGCCAGCAAACAGGCGAATCCGGCGATCGCGGCGAAGAGACTGAGGAAAAAAAGCAACTGCCAACCCATGGTCCAGTTTTCCCATTGTTTCAGCGAGAAAAAGAAAATGGCCAAAAACGGCAGCAATGACGCCAACGGCCGTGCGTCGGGCGGGGATGGCGTCCGGCGCAACGCCCAGCCGAGCGCGGCGAGCGCGGCGCCGGCCAGTGCGACGTTCAACATTTGCTCGCAACGAAGATTCCATCCCGTCAGCCGCGCAATTCCAAGCATGAGGAGCCGCGGGAAAAAGGGCCGTTGTTCGTTGTGCTGGCTCAGCAGATCGGCCCACGTCAGACGGCCGGCGTATGATTTTTCCAGCAGCGGAATCAACTCCCATTCATCCGCAAACGGCGCCTCGATGGCATACCGCTGCGCCAAAAAGACAAGGACGGCCGCCGGCGCGGCGCCGACGAGCGCCGCCGCAACGAACAGGGATATCCGCCGTAGCGCAGAACTTCGAGCGGGGATCACGTGGCGGGCGAAACGGAGAAGTTCGCTTCCAGTTGCGAATGGATGTACCGCGCGACCTCGGCCTTGCCGCGGTACACGCCGTTATGGCCTTCGCAGAGGATGTCGGCGTCGAGGGCGAGGAGCTTTTCCATGCTGATGCGCCAAGCGTCGAGGTCGGAGCCGAATTCGGGCGCGAACGGCCCGTGGACATCCTGGGCGAAGAGAATGCGGCCGTCGTCCGCGTCGAGCCACGCGGAGAGCGACCCCGGCGTGTGGCCCGGCGTGTGCAGCCAATTGACGCCGGCGAGTTCGCCTTCTTCGCCGTACAACACTTCGTCGATCTGAATTTTGGGGAGCTTGATGTTGTACCAATTCGCGGCGGTGCGGACGGGATCGCCGCTTTGAATCGCCGCCGCGTCGTCTTCGTGGGCGGCGAGCGAACAACCGGCCGCTTCCCGCACCGAGTGCGCGCCGCCGATGTGATCGACGTGCCCGTGCGTCAGCAGGCAGTAGGTGATGTCGAGGGGATCGATGCCCGTTTCGGCGATGTTGTCGAGCAGCCGGCGCGCAACGCGATTGGCGCCGGCGTCGATCAAGAGGACGGGCGGTCCGGCGACAAGGTACACGAGGCAGTCGCTCGGATACGTGAGCGATTCGCCGCCGACCAGGTAAATGCCGCTTGCCACCCTCTTGTGCGGCATGCGCCAGACCCCTTGCTGTTTTCGAAAAAATCATAACGCCGCGCCGTGGAAAAGGCAACGCATGCCGCGGAGCCTTGCGCCGGGCGCGGACCGCGAGCCGGGGGGCGCTGCAATTTTCAACGGTCTTACTTTCTGCTGGGCGCTAAACTATAGTGCGCTGGTTCCCGTTCGCAGCCGAATGCGCACAATTTCCGGCGCCGCGGCCAGGCGCATCGGCGGGCCCCAGGTGCCGACGCCGGCGGAGACGTACAGGCGGCTGGCGCCGCGCACGTACAGCCCGTGCACATACGGATAGATTCGTTTCGAGATGCGCGCGAGCGGCCAAAGTTGGCCATTGTGCGTATGGCCGGACAGCATCAAATCGACGCCGAGGTCGCCGGCCTGGGGGAAGATCGTCGGCTGATGGTGCAGCAGCACGACCGGCGCCGTGCGCCCGGCGTCGCCGAGCACGTCGGCCAGCGAGACCTTGGCGCCGCCCATCCGCGCGGCCGTCGGATCGTTCAGGCCGCAGACGACCAGGCCGTTGGGCAGCACGATTTTTTCATTCAGCAGAAAACGCATGCCGATTTCCGCGCCGTGCCGGATGATCTTCTCGGCGCCTGCGTAATATTCATGGTTTCCCGTCACCGCGAGCAGGCCGTAGCGGCTTTGGATTCGCTGCAGCGGATCGGCCAGCGCGAGCTGCCGGTCGGCGTTTTCGTCCATCAGGTCGCCGGTGACGACGACGAGGTCCGGTCTTGCCCTCTGGACGAGCTCGACCGTCGCGACGATTTTTTCGAGCCGCCCGCCGTCGACGATGACCCCGAGGTGGATGTCCGTGAGTTGCACGATGGTGAAGCCGTCGAGCGCCGGCGAGCCGCCTTTGACCGGGATGTCCAAATCCACGATCTTCAGCCGATGGCAGGCCTCGACGTACGCCGCGACGCTCGTCGCCACGGCTGCGACGACGACGGCCAGGCTGAGCCATTTGCCCGCGCGGGCGGCGCCGGCCGGGGCGAACCAGGAAACGACGCCGTAAAGGGGATAAGCGACGAGGCAGCCGAGGAGGAGGTAGAGGAACAGCCCCATCCACAGCGCCGCGGCCCAATACGAGACGCGCACCGCCGGATTCAAACCCCATTCGAGCAACAGCCGCGAGGCGATGAACGACAACGCGGCGACGATGAAAAATGTGCGCAACGCCCACAGCGCGCGGCCCGGCGCCAGGCCCATCATGCCCGCGAAACTGCGATAAACGAAAAAATGCGCACCGCCGTAAATCAGCAGCGTCAACGACAAAAATATGGCGAACTGCGCCCAGCGCGGCATCGCCGTCACACCTCCTCGAACTGCTTCTTGATCATGATCTGCAGGATCGTGCGGTCGGTTTCGACCATGCCCTGCGTGCTCAGTTCGCCGACGTTCTTCATCGTCTGCTCGGGCGACCGCGCGATGATGCCGTCGGTCGATTGCACGTTGATGCCGTGCAGCGAGAACAGCGCCGACTGCACCGCGGTCCCCGCCGCGGTCGACAGCTTCAGCGAACAACTCTCTTTCGCTCCATCGCAAATCACGCCGGCCAAATCCTCCACCAGATTCTTGATCGCGCCCGCGATGTGGCGGATGTTGCCGCCCATCAGGTGCGCGATGCCGCCCGCCGCGCCGGCCGCCGCGGCGATCGAACAGCCGCAAACCGCCGACAGCCGGCCCGTGTGCGCCTTAATATAAGCCGTGATGACGTGGCTGAGCGCGATCGCGCGCATGATGCGCGCGGAATCCTCAACAACGAGGTAATCCTTTACGGCCCAGATCGGCAGCACCGCGACCAAACCGTGGTTGCCGCTGCCGCTGGAACTCATGGCCGGCAACTTCGCGCCGGCCATGCGCGCGTCGGAGGCGGCGGAGGTCAGAATGCGCGCGGCCAGCATCATGTCGCGTTTCAGCAGCCCCTCGCGCACCAGCCGTTCGAGCGCGACGCCGACGCCCAGGCCCGGCCCGTGGCGCAGGCCGTAATCCGCCAGTTTCAGATTGCACGCGACGCCTTCTTCCAAAAATTTCAGATCGTCACTGTCGAGGTCGTCAGTGAGGGCCAGCAGGTCTTCCAGAGAAATGTCCGTCAGCCACTTCTCGAGTTGGTGGACGTTGTTCTGCGTTTTCGCCGTGACCGACAGCAGCGGATGCTCCGTGAGGTCGGCGCCGTCCAGCTTCAACGCGACGATGTTGTCATGCACATCGGCGATGAACGCTTCGGCGTCGCGCCGCGGCCCCGCAACCCGGGCGCGGATGAAAATGCCCTGCCGGTCCGGCAGCAGGTTGACGTGCGTCTTTTTCGCCGCCAGAAACGCCCGCGCCTGCGCCAACGCCCGGTCGTCGATGGGCGCCAGAACTTCCAACTTCAATGCCGGATCGCCGCCGAAAGCGCCGAGCGCCGCCGCCAGGGCAATGCCCGAACCGCCCTTCGCGCCGGGGATGGTGACGGCCAGGCTGTTCTTGTAAATGTTCGGGTCGAGCCAGATTTCGATCGCCGTGAAGTCTTTGTCCGGCAACAACGATGCGGCGGCGGCGGCGGCCAGGGCCACGGCCGACGGCTCCGTGCAGCCCAGCGCCGGGGCGACTTCGATCGTCAGCAGATCCTTGATCGTGTAACGGCGGGGCGTGTTCGGTTGATCGGCCTCGTGTTTGACCATCGCGGCGGCGTCCTTTCGGCGGAGTCGACGAATCTTTTGCAATCGCCTTTTTTTCCCGCGGCAAATTAGCACCGACCGCGCCGGGCTGACAATGCGCGGGACGTACGCCAAAAGACACGAATCTGAAATCTGGTTATTTTGACATGATTGACAGGATCGCGAGGATGGAGAGGATTCGTCGGGCGTCGGTCTTGCGCAAAGCCGCCGGTCGACTCGATAACGGCGATTCCCTCCCGAACGCATTTTGCGGAAATCTCACGGCGTCGTAATCGGTTCTTAGCAATTGGCGCATATCTTTCACGCAAATAACGCGGAGGGACCACAGATGAAAAACGCCGCTCGATTAGCATTCTGGCTTTCCATCGTCGTGGCCGTGGCATTCGTGGCCGGCTGCGCGGCCAATTCGGACGCCGGAAAAAGCCCGGCCGCACCCGCGGTCCGACCGGCGCCTCCGGCCGGCGGGCAGAATCAAAATCAGGGCGTGGCGCCGGTGATCGGCGATGCGATGACGAACTCCGCGTCGCAGGAAGTCACCTGGATTCCAATCCCGGCCGGGTTCTTCATGATGGGATGTTCGCCCGGCGATACGCACTGCGAGGCCAATGAGAATCCGCGCCACCTGGTCGTGCTGCCCGACTTTTTCATGACGGCGGCCAAGATCACGCAGGCGCAGTACACCGAGGTCGTCGGCGCGAATCCCAGTCACTTTGTAGCCGCGAACGGCTATCCGACTTGCCCGAGCTGCCCGGTCGAAACGGTGACCTGGTCGCAGGCCGAGGCGTTCTGCCAGGCCATCGGCGGGCGATTGCCAACAGAGGCGGAATGGGAATACACGGCGCGCGCCAACTCGCCGTCGGTGTTCTCCTGCGGCGACGACCCGGTCTGCCTGTCGGCCGTGGCTTGGGACTTCGAAAACGCCAACGCACAAATCCACGCCGTCGCCCAAAAGCTGCCGAATCAATTTGACCTGTACGACATGCTCGGCGACGCCTTCGAGTGGACGGGCGATTGGTACGCCGCCGACACGTACGCCGCCCTTTCGATCCTCGACCCCGCGGGCCCGGCGAGCGGCGAATACCGCGTCGCCCGCGGCGGCGATTGGCTGACCAAGGCCGCGGCGTTGCGCGTTTCGGCTCGCTACGCCATCGCGCCGGCCGCGGCGTCGATGACGCTCGGCTTTCGCTGCGTCTACCGGTGAGAGGAAGAAGGCAAAAGGAAAAAGGCGAAAGGAAAAAGTAAGCAGGCCGTTCCGGCGCGCCGCATGGGCAGCCGGAGCGGCGTTTTTATTTTAACCCATCTGGGAAGTATGGGAATTCTGGGACCGCCGGGAAGCATGGGATTCGGAAGTCGCGTCACGCCGCTAACTCCCGGAACTCCCAGAACTCCCGGAGTTCCCACGGTTCCACAACAGTCGCTCGGAGCCGGACCCGCCGCGGAGAATATCAAAAGAAAAAGCCGCCTCTCGTAAGATTCCGTGGCGACGCCACCACAGCGGGGCGCGGCCGGAGTTGCACCGTAGGTGCAATTGATCTTAGCCCGGGGTTTTCAACCCCAGGCCGGCGTGGTGAGGCAGAGTTGGGGAGGGGTCGCGCCCGCCGGCGCGTCGTCTTTTTGGGGGCGAGCACGGGGATCCGCCCCTGCACGGCCGGCCGGCACGAAGAAAATCGACAGTCTCAGAGGCGGGAATGACCGATCAAGCGGCGGCCCGAGCCCGCATTCGCAACGCGGTCGTTTTTGGCGCGGACGACCCCTGCCGAATGCGGTTGCGTTGACTTTTTCCTTTTTCCTTGTTCCTTCGCCCGCCTACGATCCGCAGCCGGCGGAATGCAGGCCGCCTGTCGAGGTCGCGCTCGACGCATCCGGATCCCCTTGCGGTTCCGGGCCGTCCAGTTGCGAGGTGAACGACAGCATCCGCGCGATCGCAGCCGCGACGGCCTTTTGCTGGTCCGGCGACAGCGCCCCGGCCGTCAATTGATGGTTGACGTCCGCCGCGGCGAACCAAGCCGGGATGTAACCCGGGCCCTGATACGGATGATCGTCGCCCACCGAGACCCAAATGGCGCCGGTCACGGCGTACGGATACGACGGGTGCACGCGCTGCACCAGGCTGCCGTCGCCGACCTGCGGCAAGAGGTTGCCGATGCCGATCCAGTTTTGCAGCATTTGGTTGACGCCGAGGAGCAGCGTGTCGGTGAGTTCGATGTAGACGCCGTCGACATCTTGATTGACCGGCGACATGCCCTGGTAACCGATCGCGATGACGTTGAACACGGTGTCGCGTTCCAGCGTGCAGTTGACGGCGCCGTCAAAGCGGATGACCTGATCGGAACCGGCGAGTTGGGCGTCGGCGGTGTCGCAGCCCAGTTGAATCGACGGATTCACGTCGGCGCCGATTTCGCCGACCAAATTGCCGTTGCCGTAGATTTCCAGCCGGTTCAGCGACATCCATTGCGGCGCTTGCGCCTTGATGCGCACGCTGACGACGCCGCTCTCCGAGACGACGTTCGAGCCGATCGGGTGGCCGTCGACCCAGAGTTCGACGAACGGCCCGGTCGTCGCCATGGTGCGGCCGGCCTTGATGTTCGTCGCCAATTGGTTCGGATCGACGAACCGCGACTCGTCGACCGTCGACATTACGTACGTGCGCACCTTGCCGGCTTCGATGCCGGCCGTCTGGTCCGACATGTTGTGCGAATCGGAATTGCCCATCGGCGCCACGCGGTGGCCGGTCACCAGGAGCGTGAAGTAGTCGTCGACCATGCCCAGGTTGTAATTGTGCATCAGCAATTGGCCGCTGGCGATGCGGACCTGTTCGTCGGCGGTGCGAATCAGCACCGGCAACAGCGGCGAATCCGTCGGCATGGGTTGGCCGAATTCGTCTTTGGTGATCTCCTCCTCGGTCGCCGTGCGCATGCTCGTCAGGCGCTTGCCGTTGATGACTTCCATCGCGTCGAAATTCCAACTGAAATTCGGCTCGCCGTTGTTCGAATAGAATTCTCCGTGGTTCACCACCGGGTCGCCCAGCGTCATGATGTCCGGCGCGCCGAACCCGCCGGTGTACTGCAGGTAACCGAACGACCGCAGGTAACCGGTGAACGTCTCACGGGAGTGATTCACGACCACCACCGGATCCTGCGAAATCAGGGAACGATCGCCGGCCTTGCGCAATGCCGTGAAGATATCCTGCGGCGTGTAGTAGGGGTACGGCGTGCCGTCCGGCATCTTGCCGGTCGGGCTCTGGTTGCGCCAGTTCGGGGCCCCATTGGAAACCATGGCTTGATTCCAAACCAGCGGATACGAATTGAAGTGCCCGTATTGCATTTGCGACAGTTCCACGCCGGACATGATGTAGAGATTGTTCAATGCGTTGAGTTGGTCCAAATAGGGCCGTTCGTTGACGATGAAGTCGTGATCGGTGCCGGCGATTACGTCGAGGCCCGCGCACATGGCGGACAAGACGCGGTTCAGCACCGAGGTGCCGCTGTCGGGCGACAATTCGGTGTGCGTGTGCAGGTCGGCCGCCAGCCAGCCGGCGGTGTCGACGACGCGCGCAATCTTCATGTTCACGTTGACCGTTTGCTCCGACGTGACGGTGACCATTTGCTGGTCCGTCGAATATTCGGGACCGCGGTTGGCGACCAGGCGGTACTGCCCGGGGGGCAGCGTGAATGTGCCCGTGCCGTTCGCGCTATATTGATCGTACGCCTCGTTGGCAGGAAGGAATCCCTCGCCGTCGGAGCCGTCGCCGAGGAACGGATCGGGTTGCGCCTGCTGGTTCGCGCCAAACACCGTCACGCGGCACGGCTGATTGATGCCGGACCGCGGCGTCTGCGGCAGGTTGTCGGTGCTGGACACGTTGAAACTGATCGTTCCGGTCGCGGGCAGAAAGAGCGACACGTTCAAATTCTCGCCGGGGCGGACGTGAATCGGCAGCAAGTCGCTGCGGACGTGGCCCGGTCCGAACGCCATCAAGATGTACGATTCTTCCTCGTCGCCGGGGAACACCGGCAAGTTGCCGTCGAACTCCGCGTCAAAGAGCGTGGTCAAGTGGCTGGAATCGGTGTGAAAGCGGCTGTAGGCCATCAGCCGGTTGCTCGAGACCGCGCCGACCTCCATCGAGCCCAGGTATTGGTTCATCTCGTCGTAGGTTTTGGTCATCGGCACGAGATCGCCGTTGGCGAGGCGCGGATGCTTGAACACGACCACGTACGAGCCGGAAACCGGGGCTCCCTTGCCCGCGTCGAACACGTGGCCGGCAACGTGCGCCGACTCCCAGCCCTTTAGTGGAATCACATCGTTGAGCACGCCGGCCGCGTCGCACTCGGTGACGATGAAATAGCGCGTGTACGAGAAGCTGTCGCCCGGCTGGGGCAACGCGTAGCCGTCCACCGCGATCTTCTGGAAGCCGACGGTCAGGAAACTTTCCATGAACGGAAACACGATCGGCGAGTCGGGGGAAACGAGCCCGTAGCTGACCTTGGCGCCCACACCCGCCGTCCAATCGACCATGAACGGCGCGGTCAGCATCGAAATGCCTTTTTCGAATTCGTCCTGAATCTGCCAATCCGGCGAAAAGCCGAACACGTCCGGCCCCAGCATCGCCAGCGAACTGCCGAAAAACACGGCGTCGCCGAATTCGTTGTTGGTGATCATCCCCGTGACCACATTGTCGCTCGGGGTGAGCGGCCGCAACGGCACCTGGCGGAGTTGCGACGGCACGCTGCCGTCCTTATTGAGCACGATGAAACTCGTCGTGATCTCGACGTGATTCTGTCCCTTGTGCAGCGTGTAGGTCGTCTGTGTCTGCATCGGCAGCATGTTCAGCGGCGTGGGCAAGAGGCGGAGGATCTGGATCGCGTTGGTGAGCACGCCCGTGATCTTGACGCTCGCCTGGTCGCTGTCCGCGCCGCCGCCGGCATCGACGATGTCGACCGCGTCGCCCGCGACGCGCAGCACCGGCGCCGACCCGGGAATCGTTTGGATGCCCGCCATTTTGACGTCGATCAGCGGCAGCAACTCGACCAGTTCGTCCTGGCCGGGAAGCGCGGGGGAGAAGTAATTCTCGACGCGCTGGATGTCGGCATCCACCAGGCCGCCGCCGCTTTTGACGGTGTTCGGATCCGTCGGATGGGCGTTGATCAGCAGGCGAATCTTGTCGTTTTCGATGATCACGTCGCCGACGCGGCCGACCGCTTTCGGGCCGCCGATCAACTGCGCGCGCGATGTGACGCGGTAGGCATGCGGGACGCCGAAATTCGACGGCCCGTACTGGCACGTGACCAACAGGCCGAGCAACAAGACACACGCCCCCACCCGAACCAAGCGCCGCGTATTCATTGCTGTCCTCCGAGGCGTCGCGGCCGAAAACGGCCGGAAAAACGCCGACGAACCTCTACCGCCTTCGTGTTGTGAGAGCATGTAAACTTTGTTAGGAAATTGCAAGAAAGGGCTGCGGCGGCGCCGCGACGGGAGCACCGGGGCCGCCGCCGCGCAAATGTTGAGAAATTGTTAGCCGACTGTGCGTTTTCTGCTTACGGCGCGAAATTCGTTGTTTTTCTTTTCCAATGTGCTAAATGTGGCGCGTTTTTTCGATATTTGCGCGGCGAACGCGGTCGTCGGCAAGGGGTCTACGCCATGCGGAACAATCGGTTTCTCCCGGCTTTCGTGTTTCTGATCCTCCTGGCCGGATGCGCTCGGCCCGAAAAGCTTCGCGCGCCCTGGGACAATAGCCCCCCCGCCCCCAATGGGCCCGCGCCCGAAGTCACGATCGTGCAAATCCGCGGCAATTCCGGCGACATCGCGATCGATTTCCAGTTGACCCCGGTCGAGCCGCTTTCGTGCGAAGTCGCGCTGTCGTACACCGGCGGCTGCGCCGGCGCCGGATGGCGCCCGGCGGACACGGGCGGCGCAACCCGGAATCTGGCGCCCGGCAACCACTCGCTGGTTTGGCATAGCTGGGATCAAGAGGCCGGCTGCTCCGGCACAGTGCAATTGCGCCTCGAGACGACCCTCGGAGTGCAAGTCGAATCCGATGCCTTCGCGCTCGACAACACCGGCGCCGGGCAAGACGGTTTCGTCGAGTTGCCGCCGTTCAACCAGCAGGGCGTCCAACCCGACGAATACCCGGTCTACGAGCGGGCGCTGACGGCGTTGCTCGCCAGTCCGTACGTCGATTTTGTGGCGACGCGCACCGTCGGCGGGTACGAAGTTCACGCGGCGCGAGGTTCGGTCCTGTTCCATCGCGACCAGGACTACCAGGGCTATCATTTCACCGTGGACTCGGTCGACGGCGTGAATCCGCTCGGGACGCAGGATCCGCAGGCGTTTCCGACCTACGCGGCGGAACTGGCCGCGGGGCAGAATCCGAACAACGTCTCGCTGCCGCAGGACGGCTATCCGGCCAACGACCCGCGGCTGTCGTTTATCGAGCCCGAAAACGATTCGTATCCGTTCGCCTACCAGCGGCTCGCCGCCTACTTCGACAACCCGAATGCAGCCAACATCATGATTAATTGGAAAGGCTACGCGCACGCCGACACGTCGCTCGGCTACCAAAGCAGCCTCAACATCGTGCAAAGCCGCACTCCGCTGATCCTGTGGGGGGCCGGCGTGCAGCCCGGCGCGATCGTCGGGGCCTACCAAGACATCGACATCGCGCCGACCGTCGCCGCCCTGCTCGACCTCAAGAAAACCTACGGCGTGGACAAACGCGGAATTTACTCGCACGACGTGTACTTGACGTGGCAGGACGGCGATGTGATCGCCGAGGCGCTCAACGGCAAGCGGTCCGAACGCGTGTTCGTGCTCGTGATCGACGGGCTGTCGTTCACCGAGGTGCTGCGGCAGGCGAACGCCGGTGGCGCGACGAAGATTCCCAACATCGTCCGCTTGATGAATGAAGGCGCGTCCGCCGAGTACGGGCTGACGGCCGGCTACCCGAGCGTGTCGATGGTCAACAAGAACACGATCGGCTCGGGCATGTACGGCGGGCACCACGGCGTCATCGACAATCAATATTACGATCGCGCCACCGAGAAAACGTTGACGCCGGTGAACGACCTCCTGTTCATGGGCAAGTACTTTACGCCGCTCGGCCCGGGCGAGACGATCCACGATACGATCCACCGCAGCCTCGGCGATTGGAATTCGCGGCACGGCACGGGGGCGATCACTGCGGCGCTGTTCGATCCGTGCATGGCCGGCGCCGACAAGGCCGACCTCGAACTGCTCGACCGCACGCACCAGAGCCCGTTCCCGCCGCTGTTCCAGAAAAAATACCCGGAAGGCGTGGCCGGTCCCGATTTGTCCAGCGGCGACATCGACATCTTCGGCAATCAGATTCTCGAATGGAGCGGCATGGTCGAACTGTGGGACCTGCTGTTCAACGGCGTCACCCCACCGCCGACCTACGTCCAGTTCGATTTCCTCGTCACGGACACGGCCGGCCATCTGCAGGGCCCGCACGGCGACGTGATGGAAGACGTCCTGCCGCACATCGATCAGAACATCGGGCTGATTCTCAGTTGGCTCGAACAACTCAACCTCGACCAAACGACGACGATCGTCCTCACGTCCGACCACGGCATGGAGCTCGGCGATCCGTCGCGCAGCGGTTCGCCAACCGACGCGCTGACGACGGCGAACATCGATTTCGAGTCCGGCACGGACCTCGCGATCTACTTCCGGATGATGACCGCCGCGTTCACGCCTTCGGCCGTGCCCAAGCACGTCTACCAACTTGTCCGCATGGGCGTGACGAACCGCGACAACAACGCGCCGATCAAGGACGCGGCCGTCACCGCCACCGACGGCGTGTCCACCTTGACGGCCGTCACCGACGACTCCGGCTACACGGAATTCGGCATCACCGCGGTCGGGCCGGTGACCGTAACGATCGAGGCGACGGGCTTCAATACGCGCCAATACCTGTTGCCGGCGACGAAGGAGTAAGACCATGAGCAAGCGCTTGGCGTGGATCGGGCTGATGCTCGCGCTCGCGCTCGCCGCGTGCGCGCGGGGGGCCGGCCCGACGCCGGCGGCGCCGGCCGATCCGATCGGCGTGCCCGTGAGCCAGACGCTGGCGGAGACGGGCCTGCAAGACACGGTCGACGCGCTGGTCGACACCTGGGACATTCCGCACATCTATGCGCGCAACGACCACGACGCCTTTTTCGTGCAGGGCTATCTTGCCGCCGCCGATCGCTTCGGCCAGATGGATTTCGCCCGCCGGCTGGCGCAAGGCCGCGTCAGCGAATTCCTCGGCCAGTTGCCGCTGGTCGGCCCGCTGGTGGCGTTGATCATCTCGCGCGACACAGATCTGTTCTTCCGCACGATCTTCATGGGCCGCGATGGCCTGCCGATCCTCGACCACATGGAAGCGCAACTGAACGAGCGCTCCCTCGCCGTTTTGCAGGCCTACGCCGACGGCGTGAACGCCTGGTGGCACGACGTGCTGACGCAGCGCTACAGCCAGAGCGCGCCACCGTCGTTCAGCGGCTTGATTGAAGTCGATCTGACGCTCGTGCCGGCGTGGACGGTGCGCGATTCGCTCTCGATCCTGCTGCTCGCCGAGTGGGCAGCGACCAATCCCGTCGACGAAGAACTCGCGATGGGCCAGGCGCTCACCGCGCTGCAACCCGCGCAAGTGATCGATTTCTTCCGCCTGCAGCCGGCCGATCCAACGACGGTGCTGCCGGCCGCCGGCGGCGCGGCCGGGCCGCTCGCGCCCGACCCGGCGGCCATCGCGGCGGTTCTCACGCCGGCCGCGAAGGCGATCAAAGCCGCGCGCAACGCGCTCGCCGATGGCCTCAACAACCTCGCCGAGCCGGGGCGTCACTCCGACAACTGGGCGGTCGACGGCAAGCACGCGGCCGATGGCGCGGCGCTGCTGGCGACCGATCAGCACGGCGGCCTGCTCAACCCGACGTTCTGGCGGCTCAGCCATCTCGACAGCGTCACGCTCGGCAGCGGTTCGGTGCGCGCCGCGGGTCTGAGCGCGCCGGCGATGCCGGGCGTGCAGCTCGGCCACAACGCCAAGGTCGGCTGGACGGCTTCGACCGCCGGGTACGACGCGGTGGACGCCTACATCGAAACCCAGGCGTCGGGCAATCCGCAGGCAGTGATGCGCAACGGCCAGGCCGTGCCGCTGACGCAAGTGGCGGTCTCGATCGGCCTGGACATGACCGGCAAGTGGCCGCCCTCGCAAGAGACGATTCAGATCTCGCCGTATCACGGGCCGGTGCTGCCCGAATCCTGCGCCAACGGCTACTGCGTCTCGCTCGCCTGGACGGGCGCCGACTCGGGCCAGGAAATCAACGCGCTGATCGACCTCTTGTTCGTCGACAACGTGGCGTCGGGGTTGAACGCGGTTGCCGGCTATCGGCACGGCGCCGCCAACTGGATTCTCGCGGACGCCGCGGGGCGCATCGGCTATGCCGCGCCGGGCGCGATTCCGATTCGCGAGAATTGGCAGAACTGGCCGCCGTTCCTGCCGCTGCCCGGCGACGGCAATTACGATTGGAACGGCGAAGTTCCGGGCGACGGCAACGCGCGCCTCGAAAATCCGGCGGCGGGCTACCTCGTCGCCGCCAACAACGACATTTTCGGCGTGCTGCTGAACAACAATCCGCTGGGCGGATCGAATTACTTCTACGGCAACGCCGATCTCGGCTATCGCGCGGGCCTCCTCGCCACGGCGCTGAAAAATGACGCGGCGACGCGGACGGTGACGCTCGCGGATATGCAGGCGCTGCAACTCGACAACGTATCTGTCGCGGCGCAGACGCTGCTCCCCTATCTGTTCGCCGCGGCGGCCGCGCGGCCCGATCTGGTCGACGCCGCCATGAACAACGGCCTGGAAATTCTCTCGACGTGGGATTTCACCACCTTCGCCGCCGTCCCGAATCTCTATCAACCGAGCATTCCGACCCAGGAACGGATCCAGATGGCCGTGGGGGCGGCGCTCTTCCACTACTGGCTCGGTTACACGATCGAAAACACGTTCGGCAACGTGTTCAGCAAAGCGAAGCTGACGCTGCCGGGGAACGCCGCGGCCGACGGACCGCAGTTTGAAACGAAGGCGCTGGTCGAATTGCTGCAACATCCGGCGGCTTCGGCATGGGGCGCCAATCGCTGGTGGGACAGCGGCGGCAAGCCGCCGGCGGTCGTGACGAAAGAAGAAGTGCTGCTCGGCGCGCTGCAGGATGCGATTAATGCGCTCGACGGCGCGCTGGGCGCCGGCATGAGCGGCTGGGCCTGGGGCCGCGTCCACCTGGCGACCTACAACGTCTCGATCAATTCGATGGGCCTGCCCGATTTCCTGCTGCCGCAAATCGGCCCGGTGGCGGCCGACGGCGGCGATTTCACAGTCAACCTCGGCAACACCGATTCGCTGACCGGCAAGATGACGCCCCTCGGCGGCGTCACGGCCCGCCTGACGATGGAAATCGACGGCGCCGCGAACCCGACCTGGGCCGCGCTGCCCGGCGGGCAGAGCGAACGGACCAGCAGCGCGAACTATAACGACTTGATGTCCGATTTCGGGACGGGCCGCAACGCGCCCGTTTATTTCACGCTCGAAGAAATCGCGCCGGCGACCACGGCGCGCCTTCAATTTATCCCGCGATAGCGGGGCGCAGGAGGTTCTATGTTGCGTCGCGTGGCTTTCGTGTTGACGACAGCGGTGTCTTTGCTCGCCTGCGTCGCGGCGGCGTTCGCCGCGGATGCGGCGGGTCCGGCGGTAGTGCCCTATGGCGCGGTGCTGGCGGCCTACACGCCGTACAATCAAATGCCGGTCAATAACGCCATCACCTACCCCGGCTCGCCGACGAACGAACGCGGGTTCCGGCTCGTCAACGCGGAACTCGGCGCCGTCGGCATGCCGTATTGGGATTGGCTGACGATCGTCGTTTCCGGCGAGGCCGAGCAGAATTCGAACGGCACGTACGGGCTGGCCATGGAAAACGCGTACGTCAAGATCGCCTATCTGCCCGACGCGCTGAAAGGCGGCCCGTTCCAGGCCACCCACGGCATCACGGTCGGCGCGATGAAGATTCCCTTCTCGGAGCAGAGCCTGCAATCGCTGAACATGCTGCAGTTCATCCGCATGGCGGTGGCGACCGAACAAATGCCGATTCAGTACGACATCGGCGCGACCCTCGACGCCGATTACAGGGTCTTGCAGGATATGCTCAACGTGAACCTGCGCTTCGGCGGGTTCGACGGCGCCGGGAACATGGTCTATGGGCCCGACAACAACGCCAGCCTGCAGTACGTCGGCCGCGCCCGCGTCGACTTGCTGCACAAGCCGCCGCCGGGCGAAGGCGCCACCGACACCGATCTGTGGGACACGTGCCGGGGCAAAGTCGAGTTGCCGCACATCGGTTTGGGCTATTCGCAGTTGCAAAACAACGATCTCGCGCGGGTGGTCAAGGCGTGGGACTTGGAAGCCGACATCGCCTGGGCCGGCATTTCGATCAGCGGCGAGTACATCTTCACCGATTACCGGCCGAATCTCGCGTCGACCCGCGCGACCGACGCGCTTTCCGATCACTACACCTCGGCGGGTTGGTGGGTGCAGGGCGGCGTTTTCGTCGTGCCCAAAATCGTCGAATTGGCGGCCCGCTACGAAGTATACGCCATGGACCTGTTGGCCGAGGTGGAGCCGGTGCGCCGCATCGCCGAGACGAACCTCGGCCTGAACGTGCACATCGTCGGCAATCACAAGGCGAAATTCATGGCCGATTACACAATTCGGCAGCAGCTCTCGGGCATGCCGCAACTGAAGAACAACAGCGTGAATCTCGCGGTGGGGATGATGTTCTAATCCGGCGCCCGGCCGTCGCACGACAACCGGCGACGGCGATCGTTGAGACCGCCCGCAAAACGACGCGCCTTCGGGCGCGTCGTTTTTTTATGGGTGCACGCAACGTACATAGTAGCCGTCTTCGATTTCGTAGTCGGCGACGAGCCCGAAGCTGAAATCCGCAGCCCAGCCGTCGGCTGGGTCATCTCCGACTGCCAAAGACGACCAATATCGCCCGACAGAGCCCGATAATCCCGGCGGCCAATAGGCGCCGCCCAACCCGGGACCGCCTGACTCGGGGCAGCCATTGCAGTGCACGTTCCAACAACTCGCATCCGCGCAATCGTCGGTGACGCCGCAGGAACCGCCCGTCTCCGTGGCCGCGCAGCCGCGAATCAGACTGCGAAGCTGATCGATGCCGGGCATTTGCCAACCGGTGTCGTAGCCGCCCCAATTCAGGCCCGGGCAATAAATCTCCGCCGCCCCCTGCGCAAAGTTGTCCGCCCCGACCCCGGGTCCGTTCTGCCACAGCAAGCCGGACGTCGGATCGGTCCAGATCGGGGCCGCGTCGTTGTCGTCATCGTCGGGCGAGGCGTCGTCGTCGCTCGCGTCATCGTCAGTCGCGCTGTCGTCGTCATCGTTGTCGCCATCGGCGACGGCGTCGTCGTCGCCCGGCGATTGGCCGTCGTTGTCGTCGTCATCTGGAAGCGGAACGGCGCCGGCGCCGCCGCCGGAACCGCCGCAGGCCATCGCCGCCGACGCCAGCAGAAGCAGCAGGAACCAACGGTTGCGTTTCATCGGAACACCTCCGGCACATTCGTGACGACCATTGCGGCTTCCGCACGTCCGCGCTTCAGCTTCGATGGCAGCGCACGCCTCGTTTACCAAGGCGCGGGGGGGAGGTCAAGCAACGGGGTAGGCCAACGGCTTCATTTTTGCTAGCGTAGCCTCCGAGCGTTGAAAAAAAGGGCATGATCTCATGAAGCGGCTGTTCATAATTTCGTTGCTTCTCGCAACCGTCATGTTGCTGGCGGCTTTGGCGCTATCCGGCTGCGGCCGCGGCGCCCGCGTTTCCAACGCCGGGCCGAGTTTCGGCGACGATGACGACGACAACGACGACGATTCCGCCGGCGGCGACGACGACATGTCGCCGCCGTTGCCCGACGGCTACGCCGACATTCAAAGCAACGCCTTTGTCGGCGCCAGCGTGCCGTTCGGCATGATCACGTGGGGCCCGAACACCGCGACCGGCTATTCGCTGACCGACCTGAGCGGGGCCGAAATGGCGTCGGAATGGACGAACTACGTGCCTATCCGCCCCTCGATCAGCGGCATGCCGGCGGCGTTGACCGAGATCGTCGACAACATCAACCAGGGCGACCCCGGCTACTTCAAAGGCGGGATGAAATCGGGCGGCCAATTGATCGGCGTGGAACTGACTGCCACAACGCGCACCGGCTTCGGCAAAATTACGTATCCCCCGGCGACGGACGGCAAGCTGCTCTTCATCTGCACGCAGGCGGCCATGGACAACGCCAACCAAATCAGCGGCATGCACACCCAACTTGCCGACTTCAAGGTCTACTTCGTCGCGCAATTCGCGCAGCCGATCGCGAAATTCTCGACCTTCCTGGGCGGCGTCATCGTCGAATTCGACAAAGCGACGCTGCCCGTTTTGCAAATGAAGGTCGGCATGTCGTACGTCAGCATCGCCAATGCGGCGCAGAATCTCGCCGCCGAAAACACCGGTTGGGATTTCGACGCGGTGCGCGCGAGCGCCGCAGCGGCGTGGACCGACGCGCTGACCCGTATCGAATTGAAAGGCGAAACTGCCGCCGAGCAAAAGCTGTTTTACACGTACTTCTACCAGGCGCTGCACCACCCCAGCATCGTCGACGACGTCAATGGCGAATACCGGGGGTTCGACTGGCAGGTCTATCAGGTCGAGGCCGGCCGGCACCATTACAGCAGCTACTCGATCTGGGACATCTACCGGGGCGAGATCGAGCTGCTGGCCTGGCTGTTTCCGCAGCGGGTCGGCGACATGATGCAGTCGCTGGTGCTCGACGCCCAGCAGGACGCCGGCAACGGCGGCGGCGACGTGATGCCGCGCTGGGTCGTGGCGGAGCGCGAAACCGGGACCATGGAGACCGGCAGCGCCACGCCGCTGGTGACCTCCGCCTATGCCTTCGGCGCGCGCGATTTCGATCTCGAGGGGGCGTGGCAGGCGATGGACCGCGTCGAGACCATCAACGGCCTGATGAACCAGCGCGTCGTCGAGCACTACCGGATCGGCGATTTCATGTCGCTGGGCTATGTGCCGTATTACACCGACTACCAGGGCAAGCAGTGCGCCTCGTTCACGCTCGAATATTGCATCGGCCATTATGCGCTGGCGCAGTTCGCGACGGCCCTCGGCAAGACGGCCGACGCGGCGAATTTCCTGGCGCTGTCGCACAATTGGCAGAACCTGTTCAACGCCGACTCGCGCTACATCCAACCGAAAATGCCCGACGGCACGTGGATGCCCGACTTTTCGCCGACGGACGGCCACTTCAACGGCTTCGTCGAAGGCTCGTCCGCGCAATACACGTGGCTGATCATGCACGATTGGGACCTGCTGTTCCAGAAGATGGGCGGCGACGACGCGGTCGTCGCGCGGCTGGATGTCTACTTCACCGAACTCAACGCCGCCTATGACAATTGGGATAGTCCATATCATTGCGCCGGCAACGAGCCGGGCTTCTTCACCGCCTGGGCCTACAATTCCGCCAACGCGCCGTTCAAGACGCAGCAGACCGTGCGCCGCATCCTCACCGAGTTGTTCGACAAGCAGAGCCCCGGCGCCGACGATTTGGGCGCGATGAGCGCGTGGTACGTTTGGGCGTCGCTGGGCTTCTACCCGGTTGTGCCGGGCACGGACCAACTTGCGGTCCACGGCCCGCGATATCCGGAAATCGTGGTTCATTACGCCGATAATCAGGGGCGTCTGACCATCGCCGGCGCCGGCGCCAACGTCGCTGCGCCGTACATCCAGTCCGTTTCGCTGAACGGCGAGCCGCTCACCAATCACCGGATCACGCTCGCGCAGCTTACGGAATCTGCACCTGGCGAAATTGAATTTACGATGTCGTCGAATCCGACCGATTGGGGAACGCGGCGGTAAGGCGAAAGGGCTCACACCCGTCGTCCGCCCCAATGACTTTCCGAACGGGCGTTCGCCATTGACTTCCCCTATAAGCGGGCGGATCATCAACGTGCGCCGCAGCGTCGGACGTTGCGGCCGGCGACCAAAACGAAAACGAGAAAACGGACGATGAATGTCCGTAGGAGTCGGCCATGAAGAAGCGAAATGCGGTTTTGCGGCGCTGCCCCTTCGTCGTATGCGCGTTTTTATTGATCATGACGCTGCTCGGCTTCCTGCCCGGCTGCGCGGCGCGCCACGAATCGGGCGACGACGATCACGCTGCGAACGCAACGGATGACGACGATGCCACCGCGGCCGACGACGACAACGACGACGCGTCGCCGACCGGCGATGACGACAACAATGACATTTCGCCCGACGACGACGCCTCGCCGGGACCGTTGCGGCTGTTATTGATGGGAACCACCGGCCAATTCCCGAATCAGGTCTTGGCGTCGTGGGCGCAAACCGACGCCGGCTGGCGGGATTTGCCGCTCCCGACTGTGCCGTTGGACGGCGGCAACAGGCAAGCGTTCGGCCCGATCGCCATCCGCGACGGCAGCGCCGGCTTGGGCGCGGTCAATAATTTCCTGGGCACAGGCGGAGGCCCGGGCATCTATGGCGACACCAGTGTCGATTATCACTGGTTATCGTTCGACATCGACGCGGGTTGGCAGTTGGCGCCGCAAATGGCAGTCATCGGCACGTCGGCCGTCATCAGCCAACTGCAAGCGCCGGCCGATGACATCGTGTGGGCGGACGGCGAAAGCTTCGATTGGTATGAAGCCGGCGACGACGTCAGCAGTTTCGATTCGCAAGACGATCTATACATTTACAACGACGGTCCGCCAGGCGCGCCGTTGCTTTCGCTCGGCGATCAGATCGTCGACGTCTTGGCGATGCCGGCGTCCGACTGGGGCTTGGCCGCGATCGAAAACGTGACCGAACGCCGCCAGGCGTTGTGGTCGTGGAACGGCACGGCGTGGACCTCGGGCCCCCTGCCGACGGGGCTGACGTGCAACTTCATCAGTTGGATGACGTTTGTCGCGCCCGGCAGCGGTTACGGCGTCTGCTCCACGGACGAAACGGAGTACCAACTTTACCGGATTGACGGCGACCAGTGGACGCAAATCCCGCCGCCCGCCGGTTGCGAAAACGTCCGGCCGATCTACGTCGCTGCCTATGGCGATTATGCTGTTGCGATCGACACGGCCGCCCCCAGCAGTCAATTCTGGGAGCGGCGCGGCGAGACGTGGTCGTGCCGCACCGTGACCGCCGGGGGCGCAACGGTGTCGTTCACCAGCGTCGCGGTCACGACGGACCAGCGCGCTTTCGTCGTGGGCGGGGACGCCGCCGCACAGTACGTCTTCGAAATTACCGCTACGGACATCCTTTCGCGCGACCCGCCGCCGGACGCGTCCTCGATCACCGCCGTGCTGCCGCTCGGCGCCGGGGCGCCGCCGGTCAGCTACGCCTGCGAGGGCAGCGAAGCGTGAGGGGCGATTACGTGATTGTCGGGCGTGACAATGGTTCATCCGGGAAAGACCAATGCCGCGGCGATTGCCGCAACACCATAATTGACGTTGCGGAAATCCGGAGAGCCGCCCGTCGCTAATCGCTCAATAGCATCAAATAATGCGCGGCCGACCAACTGAAATTTTCGCCGCGGCTGCCGTTGCCGTTGAGCGGACTGTAATTCTCGCGGAACGAGGCCGTCGTGTCGATCATGCCCGTGGCGTTGACGAACAGCCGGCGCGTCATCTCGTCGGCCTCATCGTCATAGCCGTACCGTTTCAAGGCCGCAATCGCGAAGTAGGACTGGTCGATCCAGACCAT
The DNA here is from genome assembly GCA_964534375.1 of uncultured bacterium. Taxonomy (GTDB): domain Bacteria; phylum Lernaellota; class Lernaellaia; order Lernaellales; family Lernaellaceae; genus CAZHPN01. The sequence continues at coordinate 51,985 of CAZHPN010000008.1, forward strand.
GCCGCGCCAATAGCCGATCCACGGATTGAATTGCGGCTCGTCGGCGGCGAGCGTGGGAAACGGCAAGTAAGTCGCAAACTTGCTCGGATCCATCATGACCTTGACGACCTGCGCCGCCTGCTCCGGCGTGGCCACGCCCGTCCACAGCGGCGTCCAGCCTTCCGGTCCCTGGAGATTGACGAACGATTCGTCTGGCGTGCGAATATCATAAAAATAGCCGCTCACGGGGTCGAACATTTTCTGCCGAATGGCGGCGAGCAACGTCGCCGCCTCCGCGCGCAATTCCGCGGCGATCGCCGGCTGGTCGAGCAGGTCGGCGAATCCGGCGAGGAACAGTTTTTCCTGATACAGGTAGGAATTCAGATCGACGGATTCCTGATTGAAGGTGTACGCGCCGGGGCCGTTCGGCTCCATCACGGCGTCGTCGAAGCGCGCGGCGTTGTCCATGCCGCTGTCGTTGCCGCCGTCCTGGTGGGTTCCGTCGGTCGAGCCGTACTCGCACAGGCCATTGTGTTCGTGATCGCGGTAGGCGTAGCGCCAGCGATGGTAGTCCATGAGTTGCGGGAACATCTCCGCGACGAAATCGAGGTCGCCGGTGTGTTCGTACACGGCCTGCACCGCCCACGACGCGAGCGGCGGCTTGGTGCAGCCCCAGTAGTTTTGCGTGCTGTCGATGCGCACCGCGTCCGGCACCATGCCTACGGCGTTCTGATAATCGAACATCGCGCGGATCTGGTCCTTGGCCAGTTCCGGCTCGAACCGCGCCAGGATAACGGCATGTTTCCACGAATCCCACGCCCAAAACGCGAAGTACCCATTTTGGGGCGGCGCGCTCGGCCAGACGCCGCCGTGCATTTGGTCGAGCGCGGCGCTGCGCCAATTGTTCATCAGGGTCGACAACGCTTTGACGGCGAGCGGATGAAGCTGCGGCGCGGCCGCCCACTTATTGGTCGACGGCAGCAGGTCGGCAATGTAGCCGTTCCAACGGTTTTCATTCGCGCCGAAAATCGCCGCCGCCCCGGACAACAGCGTTTGCAGATACGGTTCCCGCTCCGTTTGCTCGTCCGCCGTGATGTAGTAGGGGACGGCGACGTAGCCCACCCATTGTGTGCCCGCGTCGATCGCGATCGGCGCCGACATCCGCGCGCTCCAATTCAATGCGGAATCGTCGATCGTGGAGCGGACGGCCAACGCGGTCGGAAAAACGACCTGGACGTTGCCGTAGGCGGCTTGGTTCAAATTGGCGACCACGCCGCCGCCCGGCTTCTTCGCTAACGAGGCTACCCCGGGAAACACGGAACCCTGCCAGCCGACGATCACGGACTCGCCGCGATCCGCCGGTGCGATAATGCGATAACGAATCAGCGCCGTGCGGTCGTCGGCGAAGACCAGATCGATTTGCAGTTCGAGATCGCCCGCGCGCAGATCCTGCGTCAGCATCCCGGGCAGGTAATGAAAACTGCTCGCGTCGTTGGCGCTCAGGTCGATCGGCGCGCCCGAGGCGTCCATCAAGACGATTTGGATAAGTTCCGGGCCGAGGAAGTAATGGATCGTGTGCAGCAGCGGACCGCCGAAACCGCCGAAGATGTCCTTCCGGCTCGGATTGGCGAGCAAAAAGGCATGCCAGGCGCCGAGATCCGAAAATGCGGCGGACACCGGCGAAAAGACGTCGATCGAGTGCCACGGCGTGTCGCGCAGATCGAGCAGGTCGGGGAAATTCTCGCGCAATAGAGACGTGCCCGGCAGATCCTCCGCGGGATGCGCCTGGTTGTCGTCGTCGCCGCGCGGCGACCCGGCGTTCGAGTGATTGCCGCGGCAGGCGATCGCGCCCCCGACCAACGCCAGCGTCATGAGAAATGACAGAAACCGACGAGCGCTCAACATCGGCGTCTCTCCTGGTGCAGTGGAAGCCTTGGCGTAACGTCCGCTTTTCAGGCGCGGAAAGATCGACGCCAACGCATTACACGTCGCGCAACGGCGCGGCGTCAAGACCGGCCGGTCATTCCGGCACGGGCGAGGGCGCCTGCGTCACGCAGCGTCACGCGCAAAACCACGCATCAACGCCTTCCACAAAACCGTATTCCGCAAGTTTTGGTCGAATCAGCTCGCGCGCGCCGCGACTGCCGACATAAACCAGCACTGGGTGCGCGCGCAGGTCGGCCAGCGCGGCCGGCGGCAGGACGGGCGCGCCGGCGCGCCGATGGCCGAGCTTGCGCGGGTCGATGTCGATCCAGGCCCGCACCGAATAGCCCAGGGCCAGCAGCGGCCGCACCAGGCGGCGGCTCACCTTTCCGGCGCCCCACACGACGATTTCTTTGTGGCCGCGCAACGGGCCGGCGGCCAGGAAAGCGGCCTTGAGCGCGAAAAACGCCTCAGGGCGGTAGCGCGGGTCGAGCCGGCTGGCGCGCTCGGGCCGGTCGCGCCAGAAGTACAAAACCTCGGGAACCTTCGCCGCGCGGACGCCTTCGGCCAGCAGGCGCAAGACGAGATCGTAGTCTTCCGGAAAATCGCCGCCGCGCCAACCGCCGAGGCGCCGCAGCAGCTCGCGCGGCGCCAGCAGCGTCGGGTGCACGATCGGGCATTCGACAAAGCGTTCGCGGGAGATGTCGTCGGGCTCGGTCAGACCGTTGACCCAATTTGCATAAGCGGCGTAGCCGCCGGCGTAGGTTGCGCTCGGCGGCGGGCCGATCAGGCACGAGCACGACCCGATCTCGGGCCGGCCCCGCAGGAGGTCGAGCTGCCGGGCCAGGCGGTCGGGCGGGCAGCGGTCGTCGGCGTCCATGCGGGCAACGAATTCGCCGCGCGATTCGGCCAGGCCGAGGTTCAGCGCGGCGACGATGCCCTGCGGCGGCGTCGAGACCAGCCGCACCCGCGGGTCGCCGGCGGCGGCTTGCGCGACAAGGCGCGGCGTCGCATCGGTCGAGCCGTCGTCGATGGCGAGAATTTCGAGATCGCGCAGCGTCTGCGCCTGCAAATCGGCGAGCGCGGCGGCGATGTGCGCGACCTCGTTGCGCGCGGGCATGATGACGGAGACGAGCGGCGCGGCCGAAGCGTCACGCGGAGACGCGGGGAAGACATGAGGCCGGCTCGTTCTTACTCCGCGACCTCGGCGTCTCCGCGTGAAATTCCGTAAGATCACTTCACAAACGCGCGCAGTTCGCGCAGCCGCGCCGACAGCTTGTCGCGCGGCATCGAGCGATAGGGCTCGGGCAGCAGGTCGCGGTTCGTGCACTCCAGCGCCGCGTTCAACGCCTGGTACTCGATTTCCTCGGCGTAAACGGGCGGGATGAACTGCGCGAAGGCCTTGGCGAAATCCGCGGCGCCGACCTTGTCCGCGGCGCGGACCGCGGCGACCCGTTTGGCGCGAACGCAGACGGCCTCGAGATCGGCGCCCGAGAGCCGCGGCGCGCCAGCCGCCTGGTAGGGCGTTTCAATCTCCTTCGCCTCGGTGTCGATCTTGTTTTTCCGCACGATCGTCTCGAACAGCGCCTGGCGGTCGGCGGCCGTCGTCGGGTGAAACAGGGGGATGTGTTCTTCGGCGCGGCCCTGCCGTTTGATGTCGACCGGCAACAGGTCGGGCCGCGCGGTCATCAGGAACCAGAGCACCTTGCCGCGCAGGGTCGTATCCGACATGAACGCGGCGATCGCGCCGAAAATGCGGCTGCTGGTGCCGGCGTCGCCGCTGGCGTCGCGGTCGCCGATCCAGGTGTCGGCCTCGTCGACGACCACGCCGAGCGGGCCCATGGCGCGGAAGATCGCCAGCAGTTTTTGCAGATTGGACTCGGTGACGCCCTGCCATTGGCTGCGGATATTGAGCAGCTTGACGCAGGGGATGCCGATCTCGCCGGTGAAGCAATAGACGATGAACGTCTTGCCCGTGCCGACCGGGCCGCAGATCAGGTAGCCCATCGGCAGCACGTCGAGCCGGCCTTCGCGCAGCATTTTCGCGGCGGCGCGCAGTTCAACGACCGCGGCGTCGGCCCCGGCGACCATGTTCAGATTGAAACGCGGCTCGATGAATTCCAGCAGGCCCCAGCATTCGGCCTCGATCAACTCTTTCTTGCGCTGCATCAACGCTTCGACGGTGAATTGCCGCTGGCGGCGCAGCGCCTCGGCGAGCATTTGCTGAATGTGCACGCGAGAGAGACCGCCGGTCAGCTCGGCCACCGTCTCCGGCTTGAGCGCCGACACCGTCGCCCAATCCGCGTCTTTCGTCTGGTGGTTGATGAACTCCAGGCGCTCGTCGCGATCCGGCAGGCCGATCTCGACCGGCGCGGCGTAGGGGCTGCGCACGAGATCCTGGTTGAGTTGCGTGAGGTGCTCGGTGACGAGGCAAAACGTCACGTCGGCCGCAAGAAAGAGCGGATCGTCGGCCCAGTTCCGCAGGTAGATGATGCTGGCGCGGTCCGACTCGGACAGCGCGCCCAGCTCGCCTTCGGGCACGATCAACTCGGCGTATTCGATGATCAACGCCAGGCTTTTGCGCTCCGCCAGCCGTGTGCGCAGATAGCGGTCAAGCAACGGAAACAGCTTGAGCGGGTCCTTCGGAACCTGGATGGCCGCGCCGCCGCCCTGCACCGCTTGATAGGCCTGCATGAACGCGGCGAAATCCTTGGCCGTTTCGTTGTTCGCGTACGACAGGCCGGCCGCGCGATCGTAATGCAGTACGAAATCGCGCCCAGCGAACAGGCTGTTGGTTAGAAACGCCTTCAGGCTGAGAAACTCCAGCCGGCCGCCGTCGCGAATCGGCTCCAGATCGCGCACGTTGCCGTGAAGGATGAACTGGCTGACCGAGTGCGTAGCGTATTTGGCGGCGAGGTGCGCGGCCCACGGCGGCAGACTTTTCAAATATTCCGGATCGATCATCGTCGGCCTCGATGTGGTCGGTTGCGTTGTACGGGCAGCTTAGCATCGGGAAGTGGCCAGTGGCCAGTGGTCAGTGGGCAGTGAACAGTGGGCAGTGAACAGTGAACATTGAACAATCGGACCAACTGCGCCCTCCGACCCTCGGAGCGTCTCTGGGCGCCTCCGTGTGAGGAAATTATCTATTCCTTACTCGGCCGGTCTTTTCTTTTGCTGGGATCAATAGGACTATTGATCCATGAAAAACGTTCGCCGATGGTCGATCCCGTTCGGCTTCGCCTTCGTCGGCTGGGCGTTTTGCGCGGCGATTATGGGCGTTTTGCCGCCGCTGATCGGCATGAAGGCGACATTGGTCGTGCATCTGATCGCGGGGCCTACGGCCTTCGCGGCGCTCGGTTTCTCTTATCGCCGCTGGTTCGGGGACGCCGCGCCCGTGGCCGTCGCGGCGATGTTCGTCGGCTTCGTGATCGCGATGGACTTCGGCCTCGTCGCGGTCGTCATTCTCAAGAGCATGGACATGTTCCGCAGCATCCTCGGCACGTGGCTGCCTTTTTTGCTGATATTTCTGGCTAGTTGGGCGGCGGGCAGTGAACAGCGAACAGTGAACAATGAACAGTGAATAATTGTCGGTGGCCAGTGCTCAGTCGCCATTTGATCCCCATGACCCCGTTGATCCCCCGCCTTCGCGGGGGCAGGCTCTGTTGATCCTGTCAAAAAAACTCAACAAAACAATCCTGTCGAAATCCCCCGTTCACCACGTCCGCGCCCTGGCGACGACCGCCGCATCGACGGCGACGGCGCCGGCGCGGCGGCAGATTTTCGCGCATTCGTTGAGCGTGGCGCCGGTCGTCGCCACGTCGTCCACCAGCAGGATGCGGCGGCCGGCGAAATCCGCGGCGGGCCCGAGGGCGAAGGCGCCGCGCACGTTGTCCGGCCGTTCGTGCACGGTGAGCGCGGCCTGCCGCGGCGTATCGCGCAGGCGCTGCAGCCAATGCGGGCGCAGCGGCAAGCGATGGCCGCCGGGCATTTCCGAAACGAGCAGGGCCGCCTGGTTGAACCACCGCCGGCGATAGCGCGACGGGTGCAGCGGCACGGGCACGATGGCGTCGTAGCTGTCCCAGCGAATGCCGTGCTCGGCGACGCCGCGCAGCACGCCGGCAAGGGCGAAGCCGGCGGCCAGCCCGCGGTGATATTTGAAATCGGCGATCGCCGCCGCCGTGCGCTCATTGTAGACGACGGCGCCGCGCAGGCGGTCGAACGCGGGCGGATGCGCGAGGCAGCGGGCGCAGTCGAGCGGCGGCGCGCCGGCGTCGACGGGCATGCCGCAGCGGCGGCAAAACGGCGGCTGAATGCGCTGCACGAACGGCGCGCAGTCGGGGCAGGCGAAGCGATCGTCGTGCGCCCCGAGCGGGCGCGCGCACCACGGGCACAAGTCGGGGAAGAGCAATTCGGCGACGGCGCGCGTCAAGAAACGCCAAGCGGGCACGCGCGACGAGAGCAGCGAATGAACCATGCCCGGCGGCGGATCAGGCGCCGTGCTTCGCGAGGCGGTCGCCGTAGCCCATCATCAGCGGCAGCAAATCGGCGCCGTTGACGCGGCCGTGGCCGCCGCGGGCCGCGGCGCGTTCGCCGAACGACGTCTGCTCGTCGGGAATGACGAGCTTGCCGGCGAACAGCACGGGCACGGGGTGGAAACTGTGCCGCTTCATCGCCGCCGGCGTCGAGTGATCGCCGGTGACGCACAAGATCGCCGGGCCGAGCTTCTCCAGGCGGGGAAGTTGCGCGTCGACGTTCTCGATCACCTTGACCTTGGCGTCGAAATTGCCGTCTTCGCCGTAGCTGTCGGTCTTTTTGATATGGATAAAAAAGAAGTCGTAATCGTTCCAGACGCGTTCGACCGCAGCAAATTCAGATTCGATCGACACCTCGGCGCGCACCGGCTTGCCGCCGCCCGCAAGTTCCTCGTCGGCGGCGACGACATCCATCCCCAGCAGCCGCGCGACGCCGCGGTAATCCGGATACGCTGCGACGCAGGCCGCCCGCATGCCAGTGATTTCCGGGAAATGCGGCAGCGCTTTGAAGGTGTCGAAGCCGCGCGTCAGAATGAAATTGGCCGGATGCTTGTCTTTCAACGCCGCGCGCGCCTGGGCGATGATCTCCGCGACGACGGCCGCGGTGCGCTTCGCCGCCGGGTCGTTCGCCGCCTCGGGAAGCGGCGCGGGCGCGAGCGGGGCCACGCCGGTCGCCTGCGGATCGGTGTCGCCCATCAAACCGGACCAGCCGGCGCCGCTCAGGTGCAGCACCGCCCGGTGTTCCTTGCTTTGGAAAAAGCGGAACGAAACGCCGGCGACCTTGACCTGTTCGTTGAGAAGCTCGACCAACCCGGCGGCCGGGCCGTCTTTGATGCGGCCGGCGCGGCGATCGGTCACGATCAAGCCGCCGTTTTTCTCTTCGACCGTGCAGAAATTGACGCGCGCCGCGACCTCGCCGGCTTGCATGACGTTCGGCTCGAAGCAGCGCGCGCCGAAAAGCGCGAGCACGCCGCGACCGATCTCGTACACCAGCGGGTCGTAACCGAACAGCGCCAGGTGCGCCAAGCCCGAGCCGGGCGTGAAGCCGGGCGAGATCGGGTCGTGCACGCCGAGCGAACCGGACTTGGCCAGCCGGGCCAGATTCGGGGCGGCGGCGCTTTCGAGTTCGGTTTTGCCGCCCGGACCGCTGGCCATGCCGCCGAGGCCGTCCATCACCAGCAAGACGACCTTGCCGAGGCCGGCTTTGCGTTCGGCGAGATGTTGGATGAGTTGCAGACGCGGCGTGAGCGGATATTTCATTTGCAAATCTCCCGTGTGCAGCAGTACCTGGGAAACTTGCGGCGCGGCGGCCTAGCTGTCAATCCGGGCGGCGTCGGGCCAGATGCCTTCGAGATCGTAGTACGGGCGCATCGGTTCGTAGAAGACGTGGAAGACGACGTCGCCGTAGTCGACCAGCCCCCACAAGCCTTCGCGTTCGCCTTCGACGGCCAGCGCGTATTCGCCGGCCTTCTTCATTTCCTGCACGACGTGGCCGAGGATCGCCTGCACCTGCCGCGTCGACCGGCCATGGCAAACGATGATGGCGTCGGCGTAGGAGCAAAGTTGCGTGACGTGAAGCAGCACAGGATCGACAGCGTTTTTGTCTTGGGCCAGGCGGCAGATCTGGCGGGCCTTTTCGATGAATTCCACCTAGGTTTTTCCCCTCCTCGGGCACGTTGAACTTCCGGAAATATCCTAGTCTCGCCTCCTGCCCGCCGTCAACGTCTTTCCGCGGCGGCGATTCATTGCCAAACGACCCCGTCTGCCGTTATTCTGTGGCCGCAATTTTTTCGCCGGCTGCTCGCGAGAAAGGAAATCGGCGTGAGAAACCGCTGCCTGCTCATTTCATCCGTCGTCGCGCTCGCCGTCGCGCTCGCCGCCTGCGGCGACCAATGGCGCCAGCCGCAATTGAATCACGCGCCGGCCGACCATCCATTCGTCCCGGCGGGCACGGGCGCGATGGTCGATCGCCTCATCCCGCTGGTCACGGCCTGGACACGCTCGAACGAGGCCAGCATGTTCGCCGGCGGCGATGCGAAAAAGCCCATGGATTTACCGTTGCCGGCGTTTTTCATCGACCATCGCGGCGAATACGCGCTGGTCGACACCGGCCTGTCGCCGCTGCTGGCGACCGATCCCGCCGCGTACCTCGGCGAAACGCTGGCGAAGCTGGGCAAGTCGGCGCTCAAAGAGGTCACCATCAAAGCGGAGTGGAGCGCGGCGGCGCGGCTGCAAAAGCTCGGCGTCGATCGCGGGCAGGTGGGCCGCGTGATCCTGACCCACGCGCATTTCGACCACACCGGCGCCAATCGCGATTTTCCGCACGCCGCGTTTCTCTTGACGCAGCCGCTATGGGACGCCGGCCGCAAGGGCGACCTCTTCAGCGGGCACTGGCGGCGCGATTTCCCCGACAGCCTCCGCCTGCAGTTGATCGACTTTCACGGCAGCGCGCCGTTCCTGACGTTCGCCGGCCGCTACGATGTGTTCGGCGACGGTTCGGTGATCGTGCTGCCGATGCCGGGGCACGATCCGGGTTGCGTCGGCGTTTTCGTCCGCGCCCGCACGCGGAACGTCCTGCTGATCGGCGACGCGGCGTACACGATGCGCAACATTCGCGAACTGACCATGCCCGCCCGGGCGGTCGATGCGGAAGCGGAGTGGGACACGCTCGGGCGCTTGCGGAAACTGACGGAAGCGGCGCCGGACATCCTGATCGTGCCGTCGCACGACGCCGCGGTGATTCGCGCGATTCCGAACGATCCGGACAGCTTTTAGCGGGGCGCAAATGAGGGGCGAGCGATGACCTTGACCGCGGCGGTGATCGGCGGCGGACCGGCGGGGGCCGCCTGCGCCTGGCGGCTGGCGCGCGCCGGCGTGCGGACGCTGCTGTTCGAGCGCGACCCCGAGCGGGAGAAACCGTGCGGCGGCGGTCTGACCGAGCGCGCGTTCGTCGCGCTGCCCGAGCTTCGCGATCTGAGCCTGCCGTGGTTGGAAGTCTGCGAGTGGCAGATGTTCGGGCCGTACCGGCAGTCGGTGACCATGAACCTGGGCCAGCCGGTCCGGATTTTGTCGCGGCGCGAATTGGACGGGGCGTTGCGGCGCGAGGCGGCAAAGGCGGGCGCCGCGCTGGTGTTCGAGCCGGTGCGGCGGTTGGCGCCGCGGGTGGGCGGCGGCTGGCAGATCAACGACCATGCGGCGGACGTCGTGGTCGGCGCCGGCGGCATGCGCGACCCGGTGGCGCAGCACGTCGGCATGGCGCTCAAACGCGAGGAACAGGCGGTCGCGCTGGGCCGCTTCGTTCCCGGCCGCTTTCCGCCGCGGATCATCACCAGTTTTTTGCCCGAGCGGCGCGGTTACCTGTGGTGGTTTCCGCGGCCGGACCACGCGAGCTACGGTCTCGAACTGCCGGCGACGCGTTTCGACACGGCGACGGCGAAGAAGATCTTGCAAGAATTTGCCGCGAAACATTTGCCGGGCGTCGATGTCAATCAGGGCGCGCCGTACGGCTGGACCGGCCCGGCGGTCGCCGAGCCCAGCGACCCGTTGCGCCGTTACGCCGGCCCCGATTGGCTGCTGGTCGGCGACGCGGCCGGCCTTTGCGACGGCACCACGGGCGAGGGCCTTTCCTACGCGCTGGCGAGCGGCGTCCTGGCGGCGGAGGCGATCGCGCGCGGCGAGCCGGCGTCGTACGAGCGGCGCTTGCGGGCGGACGTGCTGCCGGATTTGACGAAGGCCGCGCATCTGCAGCCGAAGTTTTATCGGCCGCGGCTGCTGGCGATGGCGATGTGGCTGCTCAAACGCAGCCCGACTTATCGGCAAATTTCGCGCGAGCTGGCGCACGGCCGGCAGAATTACCTGACGCTTCGGGAGCGGACGCTGGGGAACGGACCGCGCATTTGTTGGGAAGCGCTGCAGAATCGCGTTGACGATTCGCCGGAAATCGCGGGCAAAAAGTAGATCGTTCAGCGGCAGAAAACGGACAGCGGCCCCCAGCCGAGCCAGCCGCCGACGACCGCGCCGATCGTCACAAACGGAATGATGATCTTGAAGCCGGCCGTCTCGAACGGCAGGCCCTCATCTTCCCATTTTTCCTTGATGCCGATGTGCAGCGCCAGGCGCGCGAAGGCATTCAGTTCGAGGATCACCAGGAAGGTCATCGCGACGTACGCCGACGGGTCGTGCCCATAGATGCACAGGGCCATCACGCCCATGCCGCAGGCGAACGACGCCGCGGCCAGCAGCGGATTGAAGAGAAATGGAATGCCGCGCAGCAGCCAGAAGCCGAGCACGCCGCCCAGCACCACGAGCGCCAGCGTGTAGCGAATGGCGCCGACCGTGAGCGCGGTTGTCTGCGGGCCGCGAAAGCGCTCGACGAAGATCATGTCGAAAATCGCCGTGAAGACTTTCGAGGTGGTCACGCCGGCTTCGCTGAAGTGATGGACGAACCCGGGCAAGAGGATGTAGCCGCCCATGCCCATCGCCACGAGCGCCACAACGAGCACGGCCGCCGCGGCGGTGTCCTTGGCGCGTTTGAGCAGCACATGCTGCTCGCGGCCGACGTAGTCCATCTGCGATTCGATCGACGTGTTGATGATTTCGAAGGCCGGCACGAGGCAGATGGCGATCATTAGTATGGCGCGTTCGGCGCGCGGCACGTCGAAGGCAACGTAAAAGGCCATTGCGAAGATCGCGAAGAACAGGTGAAAGCGCATGTTGGGCTGCGAATGCAAGGTGTAGATCAGGCCCGCAAAAGCGTGCGTGAAGCTGCGTCCGAGATGGCGCGCAGCCCGGCGCGCGCTGATGTTTGGAAGCATGGCGACACTCCAATAAGACGGCGGTAGTGTAGCAAAAGAAAAAAATTCCGCCACCGCGCGGGTCAGCGGGCAATGGGCGGCGGTGCTGGGCAGTGGTGCTAGCCACGTCCGCGGCGGGTCCCGCGCCACGCGATAGGCCTCGACGAACATTTCACGCGCGCCGCGATGGTCGATGAAGTGGTGCCGGTGAAGTCGCGCCAGCCTCCTCCAGCCACCTCCAGCCACGTCGACAAAGTGGTGCCATAAAGTGGTGCCAGCCACCGCTGCGGCGGGCGGCAACGACCGTCGCGGCACGTGCCATCGTCAGGAGTCATTGGCCGCTGATTGCCGTTGCGAATCCGGTGCTTCGTGAAATTTCGGGCTCCAGATGAACAGAAATGCAGATTCAGGCACGATAATTGACGTGCGATTTCTGCGGCGGATAGTTTTTCGCCGCTGTAGCAGGTGTTTCAGAAGATTCGGCCGGCGCTTACGATGCGCCTAATCAGGCGCGGGCGGCAACGGAACGAATGGCGGCACGTAGCAACCGGGCGGGAACTGGTAAATGGCTGCAGGCGGCTGTTGCCAGAACAGGTCGCGGGCAACGCGATACGCGGCGACGAACATGTTGTACGCGCCGCGGTGGTCCAATCTGGCCTCTTTGGTCGCGGCGTGGCACAGCGGCTGCGGTCGCTTCTTCAAATCATTC